>NZ_VFOV01000001.1:292500-656250 GCF_006716315.1 Nocardioides albertanoniae
GCAAATCCGGGCTCTGTATGTCTGAGATGTGATGGGGAGCCGTTTGGTGAAGTCGATGATCCTATGCTGTCGAGAAAAACCTCTAGCGAGTCATGAGCCGCCCGTACCCCAAACCGACTCAGGTGATCAGGTAGAGAATACCAAGGCGATCGAGCAAACCATGGTTAAGGAACTCGGCAAAATGCCCCCGTAACTTCGGGAGAAGGGGGGCCGGATCCGTGAACCACCTAGCGTGGGGAAGCGGTGATGGCCGCAGAGACCAGGCCCAAGCGACTGTTTACTAAAAACACAGGTCCGTGCGAAGTTGTAAGACGATGTATACGGACTGACTCCTGCCCGGTGCTGGAAGGTTAAGAGGACGGGTTAGCACTTGTGCGAAGCTCAGAATTTAAGCCCCAGTAAACGGCGGTGGTAACTATAACCATCCTAAGGTAGCGAAATTCCTTGTCGGGTAAGTTCCGACCTGCACGAATGGAGTAACGACTTGGGCGCTGTCTCAACCGTGGACTCGGCGAAATTGCACTACGAGTAAAGATGCTCGTTACGCGCGGCAGGACGGAAAGACCCCGGGACCTTTACTATAGTTTGGTATTGGTGTTTGGTTCGGCTTGTGTAGGATAGGTGGGAGACTGTGAAGCGCACACGCCAGTGTGTGTGGAGTCAACGTTGAAATACCACTCTGGTCGTACTAGATGTCTAACTTCGGACCATGATCTGGTTCAGGGACAGTGCCTGATGGGTAGTTTAACTGGGGCGGTTGCCTCCTAAAGTGTAACGGAGGCGCTCAAAGGTTCCCTCAGCCTGGTTGGCAATCAGGTGGCGAGTGTAAGTGCACAAGGGAGCTTGACTGTGAGACAGACATGTCGAGCAGGGACGAAAGTCGGAACTAGTGATCTGGCCACGGCATGTGGAAGCGTGGTCACTCAACGGATAAAAGGTACCCCGGGGATAACAGGCTGATCTTCCCCAAGAGTCCATATCGACGGGATGGTTTGGCACCTCGATGTCGGCTCGTCGCATCCTGGGGCTGGAGTAGGTCCCAAGGGTTGGGCTGTTCGCCCATTAAAGCGGCACGCGAGCTGGGTTTAGAACGTCGTGAGACAGTTCGGTCCCTATCCGCCGCGCGCGTAGGAAACTTGAGAAAACCTGTCCCTAGTACGAGAGGACCGGGATGGACGAACCTCTGGTGTGCCAGTTGTACCGCCAGGTGCATGGCTGGTTGGCTACGTTCGGAAGTGATAACCGCTGAACGCATCTAAGCGGGAAGCACGTTTCAAGATGAGGTTTCCCACCCTTTATGGGTTAAGGCCCCCTACAGACTATGGGGTTGATAGGCCGGAGGTGTACAGCAGAGATGCCTAGCCGACCGGTACTAATAGGCCGAGGGCTTATCTTTCATAAACCCTCAACAAAAACAACAAACGAAGACCGTTAATGTCTCGCGTCCACAACCAACTGTTGTAACACAGGTTTGGTCACCCCATGAGGTGATCTCTAGAGTTACGGCGGCCATAGCGAAGGGGAAATACCCGGTCCCATCCCGAACCCGGAAGTCAAGCCCTTCAGCGCCGATGGTACTGCAACCGAGAGGCTGTGGGAGAGTAGGACGCCGCCGGACATATCTTTGCGCAGGGCCACCCCTTCGGGGGTGGCCCTGCTGCCATTTACAGACAATGTGGCGGCCTCTTCACGGCACGCCCGGTTGACGTAACCGGGAACCCGGGGTGCAATGTCATAGTTGCAGTCCCAATCATCATCACGTACTAGGAGTTCCCATGGTCAAGAAGCTGCTCATCGCTGCCGTCATCGCCGCGGGTCTCGGTGTGGCCATCAAGCTGGCCACCAGCCGCTGATCCAGAGCTTCTCCAGCTGCCCGGTGCCTCTCGGTGCCGGGCAGCTGTCATTTGTGAACCGTTACGCAGCCTCGTCATCGGGCGTGATTGGTGAGGAGGCGTCCTGATCCGCGACCGGAAGATCGACCTCGGCGAGGGAACGACGTGCACCGGGGATGGCCAAGATGCCGGCCACCACGATGAACAGCAGCATCCCGGCGGCGACGAGGAGAGTCTCCACGGAGAACTGGTCGGCCAAGGGACCGAAGACCACCATCGACATCGGCATCGCGACGGACATGACGATGCCTACGATCCCGAAGACCCGGCCCTGCATCTCGGGCTCGACGCGCTCCTGCAAGATCGTCATCGCGGGTGCGCTCAGGGCCGAGAAGGACAGACCGATGAGCAGGCCGATGACGAAGAAGAGCCACATGTTCGTCGAGATGCCGAGCCCGACGACGAGCAGGCCGATGAGGACGACCGCTCCCACCATCAGCCGCATCCGGTGCGTGATCCGAGGTCCGAACGTCGCCATCGCGGCCCCGCCGGCCAGCATCCCGAACCCCCAGAAGAGCTCGTTGGCGGTGAGCTTCCAGACCTCGTCGCCGAAGGTGCGCGTGACCATGAGCGGGGTCAGGTAGGAGGGTGCTCCGACCATCACCATCACAAGGGTGAAGAGGATGAGCACCCAGCGGACGTGCGCATGGCCGGCGACGTACCTCAGGCCCGCGCGCAGGTCTCCGAAGTAGGACGCCTGACCCTGGTCGGGGCGCACCAGGCGCGCGACCGGCACCAGCGCGAGGAGACCCACGCCGATCAGTGCGGTGGCGGCGTCGACGAAGAACACGGCCACGATGTCCATGCTGGCGTAGATGACCGCGGCCACGGCGGGCGCGAGGAGTGCCATCGCGGACTGGATGGTCTGGAACGCTCCGTTGATCCGGAGGAGCTGCGACGTCGGCACGATCTGCGGGATCATCGCGGTCACCGCCGGCATCTGGATGCCCGCGAAGACGGACCGGACAGCCAGGGCCAGATAGATGATCCAGAGATCGTCGATGCCGCTCGCCATCAAGCCGGCCAGGATCAGGGTCGCCACGGCGATCGTGGTGTCCGCTCCCATGATCAGGAACTTGCGGTGGTGTCGATCTGCCCAGACGCCGCCGAAGATCGACATGAACGCCTGCGGGAGCATGCCGAAGACGAGGCTCAGCATCAGCACGGATCCGGACTGCGTCTCGATGGTGAGGTGCCACATGACGGCGAACATCACCAGCATCGATCCCAGCAGCGAGACCGTCTGCCCTGCCAGGAAGATCACTGCGTTGCGCTTCCAGCCCGGAAGCTCCTCTGCGGACATGGCGTCCACCCTTTACCTGGCCGAGGGACCAGTCAACCGACTTTGGCCCACCTGACCCCTCGCCGAGTAAGGTAACCCTAACTTTCGATGGGAGCGGGTATGGGGTTCGATGACGGCCGGAAGCTGAAGGGCGCGTACGCAGCAGAGGTCGTGCGTACGAAGCAGGTGACGCCGCACATGGTGCGGGTCACCTTCGGGGGAGGTGACGTCGGCCAGTTCCCACAGCGCGGCTTCGATCAGTGGTTCCGGCTCTTCCTCCCGCGACCGGGTGGCGAGGACACCAACTTCGCTGTGGTGCCCGAGAAGCTCGGGATGATCGACTATCTCAAGTTCATGACGCACGGCGACCGGCCGCCGCTGCGCAACTACACGGTGCGTGAGCACCGGCCGGATCTGGGCGAGATCGACGTCGACTTCGTCGTCCACGGCGACCTCGGGATCGCCGGCCCGTGGGCCGGCAGGGCGCAGCCCGGTGACCGGGTCGTGCTGATGGACCAGGGCAAGGGGTTCGATCTCGCCCCGGATGCGACCTTCCACCTGCTGGTCGGCGACGAGTCGGCCCTTCCGGCGATCCTCGGGATCCTCCGCGACCTCCCGCCTCACGCGCGAGGGCTGGCCATCATGGAGATTCCCGACCTGGCCGACGTACAGGATGTCTCTGGGCCCGACGGCGTCGAGGTGCGATGGCTGTCGCGCTCAGCGGAGGGGGCCGCGGCCGGTCAGCCGGGTGCGCTGGCGCTCGCGGAGCTGAGGTCGTTCACGCCCGAGGAGCCGGCGACGCTGTCGGCCTACCTTGTCGGCGAGCGCACGATCCCCGCGGAGGGGCGCCGCCATCTGGTCGCGGCCGGGGTGCCGAAGTCGCGGATCACGTTCGTCGGCTACTGGCGGATCGGCAAGGCCCAGGCGTAGGTCCCGGCCGATCCGCCGTCGCTCGAGCCTCAGCCGAACAGGTCCGTGATCGACGTGCGCACCTGGTCGAACGCGAGCCAGGCGAAGAGCAGGGCGCAGACGATCAGGCCGATGTTGGAGACCCACTTGTTGCGCCACTCCGCCGGGGTGTGGCTCGTGTTGAGGAGCCAGAGCAGGGTGACCGCCAGGAACGGCATGAAGAAGGCCCCCAGCACTCCGTAGATGAGGATCAGCCAGGCGGGCTCGTCGGCCAGCAGCAGCCAGAGCATCGGGGGGAAGGTGAGCCAGAGGATGTAGGACCGGTACCAGATGCCGCCGGACTTGGCCTCGGGCTCGTCGGCACGACCACGCAGGGTGCCGACGAAGTCGGCGAACATCAGGCTGACACCGTTCCAGACACCGACCAGCGACGACATCGCGGCGGCCCAGAAGCCGATCAGGAAGAGCTTGCCGAACCAGTTGCCGTAGCGATCGGCGAGCACGTTGGACAGGTCGAGCATCCCCTTGTCGCCGGTGCCGATGGCGATGTTGGCCGAGTAGAGCAGCTCGGCGCCGACGATGAGGGTCGCGATCACGAAGATGCCGGTGACGACGTACGCGGTGGTGTTGTCGATCCGCATCACGCGCATGAACTGTGGGGTGTGCCAGCCCTTCTCGCGCAGCCAGTAGCCGTAGGCAGCGAGGGTGATCGTGCCGCCGACGCCGCCGGCGACCGAGAGGATGTTGACCAGAGAGCCCTCGGGGATGGTCGGCACCAGGCCCTTGAGGAGGTCGGGAAGGTTGGGCAGCGTCACGAGCGCGGCAGCGACCATCGTCACGAACATGATGCCCACCAGAACGGCGAGGAACTTCTCGAAGAGGCCATAGCGGCCGGCCCACACGATGGCGAGCCCGATCAGCCCGGACAGGATGCCCCAGAACTTCACCGACGCGAACGAGAACAGCGCCGCCAGCGAGAGACCGGTGCCGGCCATGGCGGCGGCGCCGTAGATGAAGCCCCAGATGACGATGTAGGGGCCGAAGTAGATCGTCGTCCAGATGCCCAGACGCCGCCAGCCCTGGAAGATCGTCTCGCCGGTCGCGAGGCTGTAGCGCCCCGCGCCCTCGACCAGCACGACCTTCAGCGCGCAGCCGATGACCACGGCCCACAGCAGGGCATAGCCGTACTTGCTGCCTGCGATCAGCGTGGCGACCAGGTCGGCCGCGCCGACGCCGGTCGCGGCGACCACGAGGCCGGGCCCCAGGATGCGCCAGCGGGGAGTGCCGGACGGCGCCGTTCTGCTTGCATGTGACATGGGGCACAGGTATACCCCGTTTTAGGTGAGCTCCGCGATCTTTTGTCTGAGTACGACTCGCTCGCGGTCGTTGGTGCACATCTCCGCGGCCCGCTCGAGCTCCTTGCGCGCCTCGGCACTGCGCCCGAGACGACGCAGCAGCTCGCCGCGTACGGTCGGGAGGAGGTGGGTGTGGTCGAGCCGCTTGTCGTCGGCGAGCCGATCGACGAGCTCCAGCGCGGGCAGCGGGCCGTGAGCCATCGCCACGGCGACGGCTCGGTTGAGGTCGACGATCGGGTTCGGTGCGATGCGGCCCAGCGCCTCGTAGAGCACGATGATCCGCTCCCAGTCGGTCTGCTCGACCGACTCGGCGACCGCATGGGTGCCGGCGATGGCGGCCTGCAGCCCGTAGGGGCCCAGCCCGCGCGGGGTCGCCTGCTCGAGGGCAGCCATGCCCCGCTTGATCGCGCCCCGGTCCCAACGGGTGCGGTCCTGATCCTCGAGGAGGATGGGATCGCCGCTCGCGTCGATGCGTGCGGGGAAGCGAGAGGCGGTCAGCTCCATGAGCGCCAGCAGGCCGTACGCCTCCGGCTCCTCGGGCAGGACGCCGATCAGCACCCGCGTCAGTCTGCGCGCCTCACGCGCGAGGTCGGTGCGGATCAGCTCGTCGCCCGACGTCGCGGTGGAGCCCTCGGTGAAGATCAGGTAGAGCACGCTGAGCACGCCGGGGAGCCGCTCTCGGCGCTCGTCCGGGGGCGGTGCCTCGAAGGGCACCTGCGCGGCTGCGATCGTCTTCTTCGCGCGGGTGATCCGCGCCTGGATCGTCGCCACCGGCACCAGGAAAGCGCGCGCGATCTCCTCGCTGCTGAGACCGCCGACGACCCTGAGCGTGAGCGCCACCCGCGCCTCTTTCGACAGCACGGGGTGGCAGGAGACGAACATCAGAGCCAGGATGTCGTCGTCGATCCGCTCGACATCCACGTCGTCGTCGTACGCCTCGTCCTGGTCGTGGGCGATGGCCGCGTACTTCTCCCGCTGGACCCCCGCACGCCGGATGGTGTCGATGGCACGCCGCTTGGCGGTGGTCATCAGCCAGCCGGTCGGGTTGGCCGGCCGACCGTGCTCGGGCCAGGAGACCAGCGCCTCGGCGAGGGCCTCCTGGGCGGCGTCCTCGGCGAGGGCGAAGTCGCCGGTGAAGCGCGCGAGCGCGCCGACGATGCGGGCGGACTCGATCCGCCAGATCGCCTCGACGGCGCGCGTCGCGTCACTCATCGGTGTCTCCTCGACCGGAGTCTCGACCGGCTCGGGCGCCGGTCAGAGCTGACCGTTCTTGGTGCGCCACTCGAGCTCCTTCTGGATCCACGGGTTGTCCTGCGGGAACTCGTCGATCGTCGGCACCCGGCGCACCTCGACGGCGCTGCCGGGGAAGTAGGTCAACCGCTTGGCCCACTCGACGGCCTCCTGCTTCGAGGCGACCGAGAGCAGGTAGAAGCCCCCGAACAGCTCCTTGGTCTCGCCGTAGGGGCCGTCGGTGACGACCGGCTGCTCGCCGTCGGCGTAGGTGACGACCGTGTGTTCCTCGGGGTCGAGGCCCTCCATGGCGAGCACGACGCCCGACTTGATGAGCTCGTCGTTGAGCTTGCCCATCGTCTCGAGCATCTGCTCGAAGGGGATGTCGGCCATCGCGGCGTTCTGCTTCTCCTCGTCGATGGTGCGCCAGATCAGCATGTACTTCGGCATATCGGTTGCTCCTGTGTCGGTCGGGCCGCTTTGCCGGCCCGTTCACCCCTTGGTCGAACGAGGCGTGCGCGGGATCGACAACCCGACGAGAAATGTTTCGAGGGAAGTTTCGGGCGTGGGTAGATTGGCCGGGTGAAGATCTCGCTGTGGCCCAACCTCGTCTTCCCCACTGCCGACATCCTTGCCGAGGCGCAGGCGGCTGACCAGGCCGGCTGGTTCGGCGTGTGGGTCGCCGACCACTACATGCCCAACACCGGCACCGACGAGGTCGACGACGGGCCGATGCACGAGGTCTGGGGAATCCTGCCCGCGCTGGCCGCGACGACCCAGAACGTACGCATCGGGCCCCTCGTCTCGCCGACGACGATCCACCACCCGGCGCTGCTCGCGAACCGGGCGGCGACGATCGACCACATCGCCCGCGGGCGGTTCGTGCTCGGCCTGGGCGCCGGCTGGCAGATCAACGAGCACAACGCCTACGGCATCGAGCTGCCCCCGGCCAAGGTGCTCGTCGATCGCTTCGAGGAGGCCATCGAGGTCACCCGGTCGCTGCTCGACAAGCCGCGCACGACCTTCGAGGGCACCTACTTCCAGGTGGCCGACGCGCCCTGCGAGCCCAAGCCGGTGGCGTCGCCGCTCCCGATCCTCGTCGGCGCCAAGGGGCCGAGGATGCTCCGCGTCGTCGCTCAGCACGCCGACGAGTGGAACACCTGGGGCACGCCGGAGAAGGCCGGTGCCGTGCGGGCCAAGCTGCTCGAGGCGTGCGAGCAGGTGGGCCGTGATCCTGGCACGATGCGCACGACCACCAACCTCCACCTCGACCTCGACGGCGCCAACCCGGCCGTGCCGGCGATGACCCAGACCGGGTCGGTGGACGAATTGCAGGACCTGATCGGGCGCTACGTCGAGGCCGGCTTCGACGAATACATCCTGCCGACCCGCAACCTCGGCGCCACCGGCGCCGAGCGGATCGAGCGGGCCGCCCAGCTCAAGGCCGAGATCATCGACCCCGTGCTCGCTCGTTAGGCACTCGGCCGGGCGAGGATGGCGCTGTTGATGACGTCGGTGCCCGGCGCGTCGATCTCAGGGATCGCTTCGGCGACGACCCTCAAGCCGGCGAACGCGGCCGGACCGACCGGCGGATAGAGCAGCGTACGCAGCCCCCGGGCGCTCCGCGCCAGCACGAGGCCGCCCGGCGCGAGGTGGGTGACGGCACCGCCGAGCACGGCCGCCTTGGCCGCATCGTCGACGCCGACCAGGCCGGCGAGGAGCACGACGTCGACGGGTCGCGGCGGTGTGGCGGCCGCGGCGTCGGCGTGCTCGAAGGTCACCCCGACGGCGCCCAGGCGACCGAACGCGGCCGACGAGAGCCGGATCGCCTCGGCGTCGTGATCGACGCAGTGCACGGTGATCCCGTGCTCTGCCAGGCAGAGGGCGGTCAGGGGGAGCGGACCCGAGCCGAGGAGCAGGACGTGTCGAGCCTCCGTGCCCTCGCGGCGTACGGCCTCCAGCTCCATCTCGACGAGGAGCCGATAGTTCTCGCGATAGGGAAAGTGGGCGAACGTCCCGACGGGATCGGAGGAGTGCACGATCCGGTCGGCCCAGGACCGCTCGAGCGCGTGCTCGCCGGTGGAGGCCACCGAGCGGAAGACGGCTGGGTGATGCGACGGCGGCAGCGCGGCGAGCACAGCGTCGGCCGCAGGCTCGGGCACGCTCAGGATCGCCGTCACCAGCCGGTTGAAGAGGGCGTCGACGACGATCCCGGGATCGAGCGACGCCTGGCCGAGCAGGTCGTCGAGGGTGGAGGTCAGACGGTCGTCAACAGCTTCGAAGGCACCCGGATCCACAACGGGTCACGATCCCACAGCCGCGGCGCCAGTCGCACGTTGTTGTTCGATCAGGCGGTCGCCCGGTAGCCACGGTTGAGCTCGATGAGCTCGTCGAGGGAGTCGCGGGTGCGGAGCAGCTCCTCGATGTGGGCGCTGAGGCGCTCGCGCTCGATGAGCATCCGGTCGAAGGCGGCGTCGGCCGCCTCGGCGCTCGGGGTGTCGACGCAGGGGAGCACCTCGGCGATGGTGCGGCTGGAGAGGCCGCCGGCGTAGAGGCGCTGCACGAAGATGACGCGGTCGACCGCCTCGTCGCGATAGTGACGTTGGCCGCTCGGGCTGCGCTCGCTGTGCAGCAGCCCCTGCTCCTCGTAGTAGCGCAGCGAGCGCACGCTCACGCCCGCTCGCGCGGCGAGCTCTCCGATCCGCATCCGTGCCTCCGTTTCGTGGCGAGCAGACGTGTGAGCGGGCCTGTGACCTCGCCCACAAGACTTGCCTCTGACGTCAGTGTCAGGTTCTAGCGTAGTCGACGAGACCTCAACCAAGGAGAACAGCGTGTCCAACCTCTTCGAGAGCCACCGGATCGGCGACCTGACCCTGCCCAACCGGGTGGTGATGGCGCCGATGACGCGGGCTCGTGGCACCGCCGACGGCCTGGCGACCGAGTCCATGGCGACGTACTTCGCCCAGCGCGCGAGCGCTGGTCTGCTGATCAGCGACGGGATCCCGCCCAACCTGGTCGGCACCGCCAGCGCCGGCATCGCCGGCCTGCGGAACGACGCCGAGGCCGAGTCGTGGCGTCAGGTGACCGACGCCGTGCACGCGGGCGGCGGGCGGATCTTCGCCCAGATCATGCACGGCGGCCGGATGGGTCACGAGACCACCACGGGCCTGCGGCCGGTCGGGCCCTCGGTGGTCGCTGCGGACTCGCAGGTCTTCACCGCGGCCGGCTTCGTGCCGGCACCCGAGCCGCGCGAGCTCGCGGCCGGCGAGGTGACCGAGCAGGCCGAGGCGTACGCGGCCGCTTCACGTCGCGCGGTGGACGCCGGCTTCGACGGCGTCGAGCTGCACGGCGCCAACGGCTACCTCATCAACCAGTTCCTCTCCTCCAACGCCAACCTGCGCACCGACCGCTACGGCGGCACGATCGCCAACCGGATCCGCTTCGCCGTCGAGGCGGCTGCGGCGACGGTCGATGCCGTGGGCGCCGGCCGGGTCGGCATCCGGCTCTCACCCGGTGCCGGGCTGGGCGACATCGTCGAGGACGAGATGCCGGAGCTCTACGGTGCACTGCTCGACGAGCTCGGCCGCCTCGACCTCGCGTACGTCCACCTCGTCGCCTCCGCCGAGGAGGAGATCCTGCTCGACCTGCGTCGCCGGTGGGGGCAGACGCTGATCATCAACCCGAGCTCCTGGCTGACCCGCGGCGACTCCGTGTTCGGTGCGAGCTCCACCGACCTGGCCTCGGCCGACCACTGGCTCGGGCTGGGCGCAGACCTGATCAGCTTCGGGCGGCCCTACCTGGCCAACCCCGATCTCGTCGAGCGGCTGCGGCTCGGGCTCCCGCTCGCGGAGGCGGACGTGGCGACCTACTACGCCGGCGGGGACAGCGGGTTCATCGACTATCCGGCCCACGCGGACACCGGGCAGGAGGACGTCGCCTGAGGTTGGCCGATCCAGCGACTTCCCGAGCCGCTTCTGGGACGATGTAGAACGACGCCGATCGGCTCCGACGTATCCCCCGTAAGCACGCCTACGGATGGCGCCCGCGACCGGCGCCGATGAAAGGGAAGAGCCATGAAGTACGTCATCCTCATCCACTCCAACCCGCAACCGTGGGGCCACCCGACCGGTGACTTCATCCCCGAGGTGAAGTCGCTCCCGCAGGCCACTCAGGACGAGCTGATGGGTGCGTGGGAGGCGGTGATGGAGGAGCTCTCGGCCAACGGCGAGCTGCTCGGCGGCCAGGCCCTCGCGGACCCCGTCTCCGCGAAGCTCTATCGCTGGGATGCCGGCGAACCGGTCGTCACCGACGGCCCCTACTCCGAGGCCAAAGAGCACTTGGCCGGCTTCTTCCTGATCGACGTCGAGTCGCAGGAGCGGGCCGAAGAGGTGGTGCGCAGCTTCGCCGGACCCGGTGAGACGGTCGAGCTGCGGCCGGTGGCAACCTACTGACATGACGGTGACGGGAGTCGAGGACGTGTGGCGGCAGGAGTCCGCCCACGTCCTCGGCGCCCTGCTGCGGGTCCACTCCGACCTCCCCGACTGCGAGGACGCCGCGCAGGAGGCGCTGATCGCCGCCAGCCAGCGATGGTCGTACGACGGGGTGCCGGCCAACCCGCGAGCCTGGCTGATCCGGGTGGCGCATCGTCGCCTGATCGACCAGCTGCGGGCCGACGCGTCGCGCACCCGTCGCGAGGTCGCCGACGGGATCGCCCGGCGGCTCGACGAGCCCGAACCGGCGGCGGTGGAGATCGCCTCGGCCTACGACGACTCGCTGCGGCTGATGATGATGTGCGCCCATCCCGCGTTGCGCCGTCCCTCTCAGGTGGCGATCACGCTGCGGTGCGTGGGTGGCCTGACGACCTCGGAGATCGCCGCCGCCTATCTGGTGCCGGAGGCGACGATGGGCCAACGGATCAGCCGAGCCCGATCGACTTTGAAGAACGAGCTGTTCTGCTCTCCGGCACCTGACGAGCTGCCGGAGCGGATCGCGTCCGTGCTCGACGTGTGTCATCTGATCTTCAACGAGGGACACACCCGCACCAGCGGCCCCGACCTCCAGGGTGTCGAGCTCACCGAGGAGGCCGTGCGGCTGACCCGGATCGTGCGTGGTGTGCTCCCTGAGCACGACGAGGCCACCGGCCTGCTCGCGCTCATGCTGCTCACCCAGGCCCGCTCGGCCGGGCGGGTCGACCATCTCGGCGACCTGATCCCGCTCGCCGACCAGGACCGCACCCAGTGGGACCGCGACCTGGTCGGCGAAGGTGTCGCGCTGCTCGAGGACGTACTGCCGGAGGGGCCGGTCGGCCGCTACCAGCTGCAGGCGGCGATCGCGGCCGTCCATGCCGAGGCCGAGTCGTACGCCGCCACCGACTGGCTCCAGATCAACCTGCTCTACGGGATGCTCGCCCAGGTGGCGCCATCGCCCGCGGTCACGCTCAACCGCGCGGTGGCGGTGGCGATGAGCCTCGGCCCCGAGCACGGGATCGAGATCGTACGCGACCTGTTGGAGCACCCGGCGATGCAGCGCCACCACCGGGCACATGCCGTGCTGGCGCACCTGCTCGAGCAGTCCGGCGACGTCGTGGGAGCTCGGGAGCACTACGTGCTCGCGGCCCGGCTGACTCAGAGCGTGCCGGAGCAGCGCTACCTGAACCGACGGGTCGAGGCGCTCGACGGTCGCTGAGGCATGGCTGATGCCGACGTCCGGTCGAGCTCAGCCGGTCGCCGTCGCCTCGGCGAGGGCAGCGACCTTGGCGGTGCGCGCGCCGGTGCGCCAGCACAGCACCCATCGCACCGGGGGAAGCCCGGGCTCGAACGGCACCATGGCCAACGTGGGCCGGGCGAAGTAGTCGGCCGCGTGTGCGGCCAACGGGCAGACTCCTTCGCCGGCGGCGACTCGTGCCATCAGGTCGAGCAGGGTCGCGACCTCGGGCTCGGGCTCTCTCCGGTAGGGCGCCGCTCGCCTGCCGGCCCGGAAGACCGCCTCGCCGTCCAGGTGGTCGAGGTCGTCGAGCGTCACCGTGGACCGGCCGGCCAGAGGATGGTCTCGGGCGACGGCCAGCACGACCGGCTCCTCGAGCACGACCGGTCCTTCGTCGAACCCGTCGGCCTCGACCGGGCCGTTGGTGATGGTGACGTCGACCTCGCCGGCACGCAGCAGATCGAGCGGATCGACGAACCCGGTCTCACGGAAGACCACCTCGGTGCCGGGGTTGCGCCGGCGGAAGCGGGCGAACACCGGGGCGGCGAGCTCGGCCACCGCGGGTGCCTCGAGACCCACCGAGAGAGTGCCGGTGACACCCTTCCCGGCTGCCGTCGCGGCGGCGATCCCGCGCTCGATGCGGTCGTGGCCGGCGCGGAGGTCTGCGTAGAGGGCCGCGCCGACCGGGGTGATCGCGACACGTCGGCTGGTGCGGTCGAACAGGGACACCCCGAAGCGGCGCTCCAGCTTCTTGATCGTCTGGCTCACCCGGGCCTGCGAGACCAGCAGGCGCTCGGCGGTGCGACCGAAGTGGAGCTCTTCGGCGAGAGTCAAGAAGATCTCGATCTCGCGCCGTTCCATAACTCTCACATTATCAGTCGATGCACGAAGCGTCATTGTTCGCCCAGGTCAGAACCGAGATCCTCGAACCATGACTGATTACCTCTTCCCGCATGATTCCAGCTACGACACCGAGCGCACCGGCTACAACCTGTCCGTCGACCACAAGCCCGAGGTCGTCGTCGTGGCGACGTCGGCCGCCGCCGTGGTCGACGCGGTCCGCTACGCCACCGGGCGCGGACTCGGCGTGGCCGTCCAGGCGACGGGCCACGGCGTATCGGTGCCTGCCGACGGCCAGGTGCTGATCAACACCTCGCGGATGGACGGCGTCACCATCGACCCGGCCACACGCACGGCGAAGGTCGAGGCCGGCGTGCGCGGTGGGGCGCTCGTGCGCGCCGCGGCCGAGCACGGTCTCGCGCCGGTGAACGGCTCCTCGCCCGAGGTAGGAGTGGTGTCCTACCACCTCGGTGGCGGCATCGGCGTGCTCGGTCGCCAGCTCGGCTGGGCCGTCGACCACGTACGCAGCCTGGACATCGTGACAGCCGACGGGCAGCTGCGTCATGTCACGGCGACCTCGGAGCCCGAGCTCTTCTGGGCGCTGCGCGGTGGCGGCAAGGGCAACCTCGGAGTCGTGGTGGCCCTCGAGATCGACCTGCACCCGATCGCCCGGCTGTACGGCGGCGGCCTGCACTTCGATGCCACCGATCCTGCCGAGGCCGAGCGAGTGCTCACGACCTGGGGAGCCTGGACGCGGACCACCCCCGAGACCATGGGTACGTCGGTGCTGCTGATCCAGATGCCCGACCTGCCTGTCCTGCCCGAGCCGATCCGCGGGAAGCGCGTCATCCATGTGCGCGTCGCGTTCACCGGCCAGGCTGCCGACGGGGAGCGGCAGATCGCTCCGCTCCGCGAGCTCGGACCGGTCACCGACAGCGTCACCGAGATGCCCTACTCGCGGATCGGCACCATCCACGCCGAGCCGACGGCCCCGGCGGCGTTCCATGCCCGCAACGCGATGTTGCACTCGTTCGACCAGGACACCGCCGCCGAGATCGTGGCCGAGGCCGACTCGGCTCGTTTCCTGGTGGAGGTGCGCCACATGGGCGGTGCGTTCGCGCGTCCTGGTGCGATGCCGAGCGCGCTCGGCAGGCGCGACGGTGACTACGTGATCTATGCGGGCGGCGTCGCGGACGGCGAGGCAGCGGCGAGCCTCACCGCAGACCTCGACCGGCTGGTGACGAGCATGGAGCCGTGGGCCACCGGCGGGCCGGCGGTCAACTTCCTCTCCGGTCCGGAGGTGAGCGCGGCTCGGCTCGGTGCCGGCTATCGGCCGGTCGATCTCGAGCGCCTCGCCGCGATCAAGCGCGCCGTCGACCCGGCCGACGTCTTTCGGACTCATCACGGCCGGGCGTGACCGAGGGTTTGCGTCGGGTTCGGCCGCCGCACGGCTGCGATGGTGGCGAAGTCCCCCGGGACGGATTCGAACGTGGCTAGGCTGAGGTCATGGACGAGGGAGGCGTGCGCGCAGTCCTCTTCGACCTGCACGACACTCTCGTCCCGAGCGGACACCCGGCCGAGCACGATGCCGTGGCCAGGGCGATGGGTGCAGACCTCGGGGTCGATCCCGACGCGTTCGCGACCGTCGTCTCCGAGACGTTCGACGAGCGCGTACGCGGCCTGATGGCCGAAATGCACCACACCGTGCGTTATCTGGCCCGTCAGGTGGGCGGCTCGCCCACCGAGTCGCAGGTGGAGAGCGCGATCAGGCGCCGTCTCGACTACTCGCTCTCGCTGCACGGCGCGACCTGGGCGCTGCCGGCGCTGAAGGCGCTGCGCAAGCGGGGCTTCAGACTCGGCGTGGTGGCCGACTGCTCCGCCGAGACGATCGCGATCTGGCCGCAGAGCCCGCTCGCCGAGCATCTCGACGGTGTCTCGTTCTCCTGCCAGACCGGGGTGCGCAAGCCCGACTCGGGCGCCTATCTCGTCGCCGCGGCCGCCCTCGAGGTGAGCACCAACGACTGCGTCTACGTCGGCGACGGGATGGATCATGAGCTGAGCGGTGCCGAGGCGGTCGGGATGCGAGCCGTCCGGTTCCAGGCGCCGGCGGCCGGCCGCGATCCGGACTGGAGCGGTCCGACCATCGACGACCTGGGCGAGCTCGTCGGGATGATCGGCGTGCCGATGCAGCGCGATCAGTCCGCATCGCGGACCTTCGTCTCCGGAAACGTGGTGCCCTGGGGGTCGAAGCGATCGCCCCGATGAACCCTCGCTGAGGAGCCGGGCCTCGGCGTGTGGTCACCTCGTGCGGCCTGCTGGTCGGGGGTCAGCGTCCCACTGTCATGGGTCGATGTCAGCCGATGATCGGATCCTCCGGGGGTATCGGTCCACTCTTCGGCACGGTTCCGGTGGGTCTTCGGAATGGTGTCTGATATCGCCATCTTCTGTTACCTGTCCTGTGACAGAAGATGGCCCGGCCGGGCGGCGAGCACGGCAACCCCGTCCGATCCGTCAGGCGGAACCGTGAGCGTGAAATTGGCACGAAATGGCCTTTCACCCCTAGCCAGTGCGCGCGGAAAACGATAAGAATCGATCGACCGACAGGGACGAATTTTTCCGTATCCGACCCCACGTTTCGGATACAGGTTCTTAACAGTCATGGTTTGCCGCCAATGCCCTTGACCGACATGCTTACCTGTCAGTTGACAGTTACATCATGCTCGAGGAGGAACCGGGTGGCGCCAGCTGCAAACCACAGCACCGACACCGTGCTGAACGCACGAGAAGACGCTCGTGCGCAAGGGGGACAGGTCAGCGACTGGATGCCCTACCTGCCGGCCTCGGCGAGCCCGTTCTGCCCGAGCGACGTCGACCCCGACAGCCTGACCTGGGCCGAGACGGTCGCGCCCGGCAACTACACGCACAAGGTCGTCGCCCGAGGCACGCGGATCCGTCTCGAGGACCCGACCGGCGAGGCCTGTGCCCACACGCTGGTCTACAACGCGCTCGAACCGACCGAGCGGCTCAACGTCGCCGACACCCAGAAGATCCCGTGGCAGGCCTATCTCGGCCCCGGCCACCCACTGCTCTCCGGCGACGGACGGGTGCTCGCCACGATGCTCACCGACAGCTCTGGCCGCCACGACGCCTTCTGCGGCACCAGCACCGGCGCCTGGAACGCCCTGCGCTACGGCACCGCGCTGCCCGAGGGCCCCGCTCCCGCCGGCCGTGATCTCTTCGTGAAGGCGGCCGCCAAGCACGGGCTCGGCCCGGCCGACGTGCCGCCGTCGGTCTCGTTCTTCCAAGGAGTGCGCGTCACCGCCGACGGGAGCTTCGACTGGCTCGGCTCGTCAGGGGCCGGCACCGCGGTCGACCTCGTCGCCGAGATCCCGCTCATCGTGCTGATCGCCAACGTCCCGCACCCCCGCGACCCGCGACCGGAATACATCGTCGGGCCGCTGCGCGTGCACGCGTGGCGTACGCCGTCAACGACTCCCACCGGTCCGGGAGACGAGCGCTTCGGCGCCTCTCCCGAGATCCAGCGGGCGTATCTGAACACACTCGACTATGCGGAGGCTCGGGGCCTGTGACAACCACGATCGACAACCCGGTGATGAGGCCTGTGACGACCATTCCTGTCCCGTTGACCACCCATCTGACCCCGGACGGGCAGCTGATCTCCAGCGTCCCTGTCGGCGCCTCCTATACCGAAGGCAGTCCGCTCGACTGGTCGGGTCCGCTGGTGCCGGGTGCTGTCGTGCTGGACGAGCAGGTGGCGCCGCGCGCGTCGTGGTCGGGTGTGGTGCGTGCCGGGCAGGTGCTGACGATCGTCGATGTCGGGGGCAACCAGTCGGGCGACTGCCTGCTCTACAACGCCGGCGACACCGACGAGCGCTACAGCGCGCCGGACACGCTCGCCTGGCAGAACAACGCCTACATCCGCACCGGGACGGTGCTGCGCAGCAACCTCGGTCGCCCGCTGATGACGGTCGTCGGCAACGAGATCGACCGGCAGGACACGATCGGTGGTGCGTGCTCGCGCGAGTCGAACACGCTGCGCTACGGACACCACGTGATGTATCACCACGGCTGCCGGGAGAACTTCCTGACCGAGGGCGCCGAGCACGGTCTCGGCATGCGTGACGTCGTGTCCAACATCAACTGGTTCATGAACGTGCCCATCGAGGAGGACGGCGCGCTCGGCATCGTCGACGGGATGTCCGCGCCCGGCAAGCGGGTCGCGCTGCGCGCCGAGACCGACACGCTCGTGCTGATCTCGAACTGCCCGCAGATGAACAACCCCTGCAACGCGTTCAACCCGACGCCGCTGCGGATGGTCGTCACCGAGCCCGCGGACGACGTCGACTACGAGGGCGACGCATGACGCTTGGTGCATCTCTTGGCACTGTTCTTGTCGCCAACCGGGGGGAGATCGCCCGTCGAGTGATGCGCTCGGCGCACGAGCTCGGGCTGCGTACGGTCGCGGTCTTCTCCGAGGCCGACCGAGCGGCTCCACACGTGCGCGAGGCCGACGAGTCGGTCTGTCTGGGCTCCGCGCCCGCACGCGACTCCTACCTCCGCGGAGACCTGATCATCGCAGCAGCCCTGCGCACCGGCGCGGGGCTGATCCATCCCGGCTACGGCTTCCTCTCCGAGAGCGCTGCCTTCGCCAGGGATGTGGAGGCAGCGGGTCTGCGCTTCGTCGGGCCGACCGCCGACCAGATCAGCGCCTTCGGCGAGAAGCACTCGGCCCGCAGGCTCGCCGAGATCGCCGGGGTGCCGATGCTCGCCGGCTCCGGCCTGCTCGCCGGCCCCGAGGACGCCGCCGAGGAGGCGGCCCGGATCGGGCTGCCGGTGATGGTCAAGGCGACCGGCGGCGGTGGCGGCATCGGGATGACGGCGTGCAGCTCGGAGGACGACGTGCGCGTCGCGTTCGAGCGGGTCTCGCGGCTCGCCCAGACCAGCTTCGGCACCGCCGGCGTCTTCCTGGAGCGGCTGGTGCGGCCCGCCCGCCACGTCGAGGTGCAGATCTTCGGCGACGGCCAGGGGCAGGTCGCCGTGCTCGGAGACCGCGACTGCTCGCTGCAGCGCCGCAACCAGAAGGTGATCGAGGAGGCGCCCGCGCCCGCCCTCCCCGAAGCGGTGCGCACGGTCATGCACGACTCCGCGCGCCAGCTCGCGAAGTCGGTCTCGTACCGGTCGGCCGGCACCGTGGAGTTCGTCTACGACCCGGCGCGCGAGCAGGTCTCGTTCCTCGAGGTGAACACGCGCCTCCAGGTCGAGCACGCCGTGACCGAGCAGGTGATGGGCATCGACATCGTCGCGCTCATGCTGCAGCTGGCCCGCGACGGCGTCGACGCACTGCCGGACGAGCTCTTCCGCCGCTGCGCGGCACCCGAGGCGTACGCCGTCGAGGCACGTGTCTACGCCGAGGACCCGGGCAAGGACTCGATGCCCTCGTCGGGTCTGGTCACGCGCGCCGTGCTCCCGGCCGAGACCGCGAACGTCCGCGTCGACTCCTGGATCGAGTCGGGCCTCGAGGTCTCGCCGCACTACGACCCGTTGCTCGCCAAGGTGATCGCGACCGGCGCGAGCCGTGACGAGGCGCTCTCGACGCTGGCCGACGCGCTCGGCGAGACCCACATCGACGGCATCGTCACCAACGTCTCCGCGCTGCGCGCGATGACGGCGTACGCCGAGCTCCGATCGGCCACCCACTCGACCTCGACGCTGGCCGAGCGCACCAAGGAGAGCTACGCCCGCGGCAGGAGCGGCGACCCGGATGCTCGCATCGACGTGCTCGACCCGGGCGTGCTCACCACTGTGCAGGACCTGCCCGGCCGGGTGGGCTACTGGCAGGTCGGCGTGCCGCCCTCGGGGCCGTTCGACCCGGTCTCCTTCGCGGAGGCCAACCTGGCCGTCGGCAACCGTCGCGGCGCCCCGGGCCTCGAGGTCACCGTGCCGTTGTCGACGGGACGGGCGACGTCCGGCGGACCGGTCCTGGTCTTCTCCGACGCCGCTGTCGTCTGTGTGGCCGGGGCGCCCATGCCGGTCACCGTCGACGACGTCGCGGTGCCGCAGTGGGAGCCGGTCGAGATCCCCGCGGGCGCCACGCTGAGGCTGGGCCGCTGCGACGGCCCGGGCCTGCGGACCTACGTCGCGGTGCGGGGCGGTCTGGACGTGCCCGACTACCTGGGCAGCGCCTCGACCTTCACGCTCGGTGGTTTCGGCGGGCACGCCGGCCGTGCTCTCCAGCGCGGCGACGTGCTCCGGCCCGGCACCGCGACCGACCCGGAGATCGAGCCCGGCGCCACCCCCGTCTCCCGGAGACTCACCCTGACCAGCACCTGGGAGATCGGTGTCACCGAGGGGCCGCACGCCGCCCCGGAGTTCTTCACGCGCGAGGACATCGACCAGCTCTACGCGGCCAGCTATCAGGTGCACCACAACTCGGCGCGCACCGGCGTACGCCTGATCGGGCCGCGGCCGACGTGGGCTCGTGCCGACGGCGGCGAGGCGGGCCTGCACCCCTCGAACATCCACGACACCGCCTACACGGTGGGGTCGCTCGACTTCACCGGAGACACCCCGATCATCCTCGGCCCGGACGGACCGTCGCTGGGAGGGTTCGTCTGCCCGGCGGTCGTCGCCAGCGGCGAGCTGTGGAAGATCGGGCAGCTGCGGCCCGGCGACACGGTGCGCTTCGTGCCGGTGCGCGAGAGCAAGGCCGCCGGCCTGGTCAACCACCGTGCTTCCCCTACGGTGGCCCGCGGGTCGGGCGGCGACGGCGACGACGGTGTGCTGGGCAGGATGCCCGAGACCAGCGCGCGGCCGGAGGTCACCTATCGACGCAGCGGCGACAACTCCGTGCTGGTCGAATACGGCCCGATGACCCTCGACCTCGGTCTTCGGATGCGGGTGCACGCGCTGCAGTCGGCGCTCGCCGAGCACGCGCCGGCGGGGATCATCGACGTCACCCCCGGGATCAGGTCGCTGCAGGTGCACACCGACTCCTCCGTGCTGCGCGCTGGCCAGGTCGCCGGGCTGCTGCGTGAGCTCGAGGAGCACCTGCCCGCGACCTCCGAGCTGACCGTGCCGTCCCGGCGGGTGCGGCTGCCGCTGTCGTGGGACGACCCCGCGACCCGTGAGGCGATCGAGCGATACACCGCCGGCGTACGCGACGACGCGCCGTGGGCGCCGTGGAACATCGAGTTCATCCGCCGGATCAACGGGCTCGACTCGATCGAGGACGTCCACCGGACCGTCTTCGACGCGACGTACCTCGTGCTCGGTCTGGGTGACGTCTATCTGGGCGCTCCGGTCTCGACGCCGCTGGACCCGCGGCACCGGCTGGTCACGACGAAGTACAACCCTGCGCGCACCTGGACGGCGGAGAACTCGGTCGGCATCGGTGGCGCCTACATGTGCATCTACGGCATGGAGGGGCCGGGCGGCTATCAGCTGGTCGGTCGGACGACGCAGGTGTTCAACCGCTTCCGGCGTTCGGTGGGCCCTGGGGGGCTCTTCCAGGACGACCCCTGGGCGCTGCGTTTCTTCGACCGGATCGAGTGGTATCCCGTCTCCGCCGACGAGCTCCTGGAGCTGCGGGCGGAGGTCGACGCCGGCCGTGGCGAGTTCGAGACCGAGGAAGGCACCTTCTCGATCAAGGAGTACGACCGGTTCCTGCGTGCCAACGAGGAGTCGATCTCGGCCTTCCGGCAGCGCCAGTCGACGGCCTTCGACGAAGAGCGCGAACGCTGGGAGGCGAACGGCGAGTTCGACATCGGCGACCGCATCGGCGCCCACGCCGATCCGTCGCAGATCGAGGTGCCGCAGGGGTGCGTCGAGGTGACCGCACCGTTCACCTCGACGGTCTGGAAGGTCGTGGCCGACCTCGGCGCCCGGCTGGCGGAGGACGATCCGCTGATGGTCGTCGAGGCGATGAAGATGGAGGCGAGCGTGCCCGTGCCCGTCGCGGGTGAGGTGGTCGAGATCTACGTGAAGCCGGGCGAGCAGATCGCGCCGGGGCAGGTGATCGCCGCGGTGCGCCCTCTCGGTTAGGCGGCGACGTACGCGGCATTCCTCCCGGCGGCACACGGCTCTGTTCAGGTGCGTCTCGCGTTGTCACACTGAGAGGCCCGCCAGCATTTATCGCCCCAGGAGGATGCTGTGCCACGTAGGAGAGCGACACGTCCGCGAGCGCATCGCGCCATACACGTTGTCGACGGAGTCTTCAACCCCTCTGTGGGACTTTCGGCCCTATTCTTTAGGGGAAGAATGCTCTTTCGATTCTTCCCCGAAACTCGGGAGGCCGCTTAGATGGCATACATGACAACTAGGCGTTCTCGGCCCGGCCGCCCCAGGCATGTGCCCGATTCGGGCACCGCCTCACCACGTGATCAGATCCTCGATGCGTCTGCGCGCCTCTTCGTGTCGCAGGGCTTCGCGGCAACGTCCACCCGCGAGATCGCCGACCAGGTCGGCATCCGTCAGGCCTCTCTCTACTACCACTTCGCGGGCAAGGACGAGATCCTCGTCGAGCTGCTCCGGAAGTCGGTGCGGCCGACCACCGACAAGGTCGAGAAGATCCTCGGCCAGGTGCCGCCGCTCGACTACGAGACGGCTCTCTACCTGCTCGTGCTGGTCGACGTACGCACGCTCGCTGACGTGCCGCACAACGTCGGCATGCTCTACCAGCTGCCCGACGTGACCAACGGCGAGGTCTACAACGAGTTCCGCGACGAGCGTGAAGAGCTGGCCGATCACTATGCGGACATCGCCAGCCAGGTGGCATCCGAGACCGTGCTGGCGACGGTGCCCAAGAAGCAGCTGGGTGACCTGCTGATCCAGCTCGTCGAGGGCGTCATCAACATGCGCACCGAAGACCCCGACCGCCACATCCCGTGCTCGGAGGCCTGGGCGATCGCGGCGTCGTGCCTGCGGGTCTGCGGGGTGAGCCAGGACCGGATCGACGCCGCCTCGCCGGTCGCCATCGACATGCTCCAGGACTTCCTGGAGGACAAGGTCCCTCAGCCTGCCTGACCAGCTGGCGGGCAAACGGTAAATGGTGTGCGCGGCACGCGCGTGTGAGTTGCCCAGATGAGGCTTGACCGACACACTTTCCGAGCCCCTTGCCCGCTTCCCCAGCAACGAGGACCCCACACGTGCGCAACGACCCTTCCGGAGGCCGCTGATGGCCCGGAAGCAGACAGCCATCCTTTCCGTCACCCGCGGGGTGACGACGCTCAACGGCCTCGTGGTCGAACGTCCCTGGGGAGACGACCCGCATCAAGCAGGCGTACGCGCCGTGCGGGAGCAGCTCGCCGAGCCCGCTCGTAGGCCCGTCGAGGTCGTCGCCACCGACGACGACGCCCGCGTGCGGATGCTCGTGCACCCCGACGGCCAGGTCACCGACGTCGAGACGCTCGAGGTCTTCGGAGCCCACACATCGCCGTACGACGTGCCCGGAGCGGCGTGGCTGCCCGGCGCCGCTGGTGCTGACCTGGTCATCGAAGCAGAGCCGGCCGGGGGAGCCGGCGGGGCTTCCGATCAACCGCGCGAGGAGCCCGCGGAGCCGGAGGCGGCGCCGGATCTGGGTGTTCCGGCTCCTGTCGAGCCGGCCGAGCCTCCTCCGGCTGCTCCTGCTCCGCCGCCTGCTGCTGCGCTCGTGCCGGATCCCGAGCCTGCGCCGGAACCCGCGCCCGCACCCGAGCCGGAACCCGCGCCCGCGCCGCTGCCTCCGGTGGCCCCGCCGCCGTCGACGCCTCCGCCGGCTGCTGCCCCTCCGACCGCCGGACCGCCGGCTGCCGGACCGGCTGAGGCCGGACCACTCGTTCCGATGCACCACATGGGCCCCGGGCCGTACCAGCGATCTCGGGTGACGCGTCGCGGCCGGATCGTGCTGGTCGTCGTCGGTGTGCTGCTGCTGATCCTGCTCTATGTGGTGCTGCGCGGGTGTGCGGCCGGATCTGATCCGGGCTCCGCCGACAAGCGGGAGCCACGGAGCCAGGAGTCGACGCCGAGCGCGCCGGCCAGCGAGGACGTCATCGAGCCACCGTCGACGAAGCCCTCGCCCAGCGGGTCGGCGTCGTCGGCTCCGGTCACGCCCACCCCGACCCCGACGTCCGCCCCGACCAGGAAGCCGAAGCCGGATCCCGGTCCGACCCGGACACTGTCGGTCGACGCGATCGCGATGACCGAGGCGATCGGGCTGCGGATCGACGCCAGCCGGCTGCCGGTGACCGCCACCATCACGATGGACCCGTGGGGTGATCCGGAGAAGTTCACGCGCACGGTCACCATCACCGAGCCGAACCAGCTGGTGAAGGTCAGGCCGGTCGGCTCCGGCCACGCGAAGTGGTCGGTCAGGGTTGCCGGCGCCGACAAGGTCACCGGCTACACCCACTCCTGGCCCAAGGGCGATCGGGAGTTCGTCCGGCGCTGATTCACCGGGACGAATTTGCTACCACGGTCGGATGTGGCTGCGATCACGCCCGGCGTACGCTGCACGAGAACGTGTTCCTGTGCTCGGAGGTCCCGTATGCCGTTCAAGATCATGCCGCCGGTCGGCCCGCGCAAGATGGCCGGCCGCACGCTGGGAAAGGCCGAGCGCACTGCCAAGCAAGGCGTGCGCTGGGCGTTGGGTCATGGGCTGCCGCGTACGGCCATCGTGCGTTCTGCCCGCAAGGGTGACCTGCAGGGTGACCTGATCCTCAGCGGACCCGGGTCGCACACCTTCGACCTGGTCGACCTCTTCGAGGAGTTCCGCGCGCGGGGGCCGCTCTACCAGGGCGGTTTCAGCCATCTCGCGGTCGACCACGAGGTCATCAAGGAGGTGCTGACCAGCAACGACTTCATCACCGGCTTCTTCGCGCCCGACGAGTCGGGCACGGGGCTGTTCGCGCGGGCGGCCGCCTGGTCGGCCAGCGACGTCTTCGCGCCGCTCCAGCCGCCCTCGCTGCTGGCGACCGAACCGCCGGAGCACACCCGCTATCGCAAGCTCGTCACCCGTGTCTTCACGGTGCGCGCGGTCGAGAAGCTGCGCGCCCGCACCGAGGAGATCGCCCGAGAGCTGCTCGACGACCTGGAGAAGGAGGCTGCCTCCGGAGGCAGCGTCGACCTGGTCACCCGCTATTGCGGGCTGCTGCCGATCACGGTGATCTCCGAGGTGCTCGGAGTGCCCGTCGAGCTGCGCGAACGCATGCTCGAGCTCGGCAAGGGTGCTGCCCTGAGCCTCGATATCGGGCTCGAATGGCGCACCTTCCGCGACATGGAGGCCTCGCTGGAGGAGTTCGACCACTGGCTGCGCGGCCACCTCGAGTACCTCGCCGAGCACCCGGGCGACGACCTGCTCAGCCAGCTCGTCGCGCTCCGTGACGACGGTGACCGGCTCAGCGAACGGGAGCTGCGCGCCGTCGCCGGCCTGGTCTTCGCCGCCGGTTTCGAGACCACCGTGAACCTCATCGGCAACGGCATCGCGCTGCTCCACGACAACCCCGAGCAGCTCGAGAAGCTCACGGCACAACCCGACCTGTGGTCGAACGCGGCCGACGAGATCCTGCGGCTCGACCCGCCCGTGCTCCTCACCGGCCGCGTCGCCCGGCGCGACTCCACCATCGCCGGCCAGGAGATCCCGCGCGGCACGATCATCAACACCGTGCTGGCCGCCGCCAACCGCGACCCGGCCGTGTTCACCGACCCGGCCACCTTCGACGTCACCCGCGAGAACGCCCGCGACCACCTCTCCTTCTCCAGCGGCCGACACTTCTGCCTCGGCGCCGCCCTGGCCCGGATGGAAGGCGAGATCGGCCTCCGCCTGCTCTTCGAGCGCTTCCCCGACCTCCAACTCCTCGACGGCCGCGAACGCCACCCCACCCGCATCCTCCGCGGCTACTCCCACCTCCCCGCCCGGCTCTCCTGACCCTGCCGAGGAGTCACGTCTGCAGGTCGAGACGTCACTCCTGCAGGTCGAGATGGCACCTCGGTGCCATCTCGACCTGCACAACTGACGCTTCGACCTGCACAACCGACGTCTCGGCGGGAAGGGAGGTACGTCAGTGCTCGGCGGCGTCGAGGAGGCGGCGGCCGAGGGTGGCGACGCAGCGGCGTACTTCGTCGCCTTCGATGACGTGGAACGGGACGGCGCGACCGGCGAGCTCGTGGGCGTACCAGTCCGGGCTGTTGGTGCTCCCGACGAGCCGGCAGTGCGTGTCGTCGATGGGTTCGAGGCGTCCGAGCACGCGGGGGAGGTAGCGATCGATCTGCGCGAACGGGGCGTCGAAGACGACCTCCACCGGATAGGCCCAGCCTTCGCCGAGATGCTCCTCGACCTCGGTGAGCGGATCGATCTCGGGGCGTACGAACGTGGTCTCCTCGATGTCGACCGCGCTCATCCTGTCGACGCGCAGCACGCGGCGGGCGTCGGCGGTGTGCGACCAGCAGAGCAGATACCAGCGGGCGTGGCGCACGACGACGGCCCACGGGTCGACCACCATCTTGCGCTCGTTGCCGTGCTCGGTCGTGTAGGCGATCGTCGTGCGGCGCCGGGAGTCGCAGGCCTGCACGAGGCTGGTGGTGATGTCCGGCTCGGGGGAGACGGCACTCCGGTCGGGCACCGCCGAGATCGTACGCCGCACTGCGGCCACCGTCTGCGACAGCGACTCCGGCAGCACGCGGCCGATCTTGCCGACGGCGCTGCCCACCGGGCCGGTGGCGTCGGAGATGTCGTGGTGGCCGTCGAGCAGCGCCATCACCAGGCCGAGCGCCTCCGCGGTGGTGAAGATCAGCGGCGTACGCATGCCGCGACCGAGCCGATAGCCGCCGTAGGGGCCGCGTTCGGACTCGACCGGGATGCCCGCCTCGCGCAGGATCGCGATGTAGCGGCGTGCGGCGCGCTCGGTGACCCGTAGCCTCTCGCCCAGCCGTTCGGCGGTGATGCCGGGGGAGGACTGCAGCAGCTCCAAGGTGAGCAGTGCCCGCGCGGTCGGGCTCTCGTCATGTGCCATCGCAGCGGCTCCCGGAAGTAGTTCGTCCGGATTCCAGATTATCCGTGACCTCTCGACCTGCGCGAGTGACTTCTCGGCCTGCAGGAGTGACTTCTCGGCGGGGGTGGGTCCCGTACCCTGGCCCGCATATGAGAATTCTGCTGATCCGCCACGGCCAGACCCCCAGCAACGTCAGTGGGGCGCTCGACACCGCCTTCCCGGGGGCAGGGCTCACCGACCTCGGGCTGTCCCAGGCGGCGGCGGTGCCCGATGCGCTGGAGGGGGAGGGGATCGCCGGGCTCTACGCCTCCCGCCTCGTGCGTACGCAGCTGACCGCTCAGCCGCTCGCGACCCGGCTCGGGCTGCCGGTGGTCGTGCAGGAGGGGCTCGAGGAGATCAATGCCGGCGACCTGGAGATGGCGACCGGCAAGGAGGCCGTGACGGCCTACCTGGAGGCGCTGGCCGACTGGATCGACGGCACCCTCGAGACCCCGGTGCCGGGCGGCGAGGCCGGCCACGAGTTCCTGGCGCGGTTCGACGCGGCGGTGCGGGCCGTGGCCGACAAGCACGACGCCGACGACACGGTCGCGATCGTCACGCACGGCGCCGCGATCCGGATGTGGACCGGGCTGCGCACCAAGGAGTCGCCCGCGTTCGGCGACGAGAACCGCATCCGCAACACCGGCCTCGCGATCGTCGAGGGTGACCCCGACGGCGGCTGGGTGACGACCTCGTGGAACAACGACCCGCTCGGCGGCGCGCATCTGATCGGTGAAGGATTTTGATCCTCCGTTCCCTGCTCCTCTTCGTCCTGGCCGCGCTCGCCGAGATCGGCGGAGCCTGGCTGGTCTGGCAGGGGCTGCGCGAGCACCGCGGCTGGCTCTGGGTGGGTGCCGGCGTCATCGCGCTCGGTCTCTACGGCGCCATCGCGACGCTGCAGCCCGACGCTCATTTCGGGCGGATCCTGGCGGCGTACGGTGGTGTCTTCGTGGTCGGCTCGATCGCCTGGGGGATGGCGGTCGACGGCTATCGGCCCGACCGGTGGGACATCACCGGCGCCGCGCTCTGCCTGGCCGGGATGGGCGTGATCATGTACGCCCCGCGTGGGTGAGGATGTGGAGGATGTGGACATGGGCTTCGAGGAAGAAGAGTCACCACGCACGTTCGTCGCGGTGCCCCCGGCGCAGCGACCTCGGCGCACCCGCCGCACGGCACGTGTGCTGCTGATCGACGACCGCGACCGGATCCTGCTCTTCGCCGACTCCGACCCCGGCATCTCGGGGTCGCGCTGGTGGATCACCCCCGGCGGTGGCATCGACCCCGGCGAGAGCGACGCGGCCGCCGCGGTGCGTGAGGTCGAGGAGGAGACCGGGCTCCGCATCACCGAGACCGACCTGCTCGGCCCGACGATGCGACGCGCCGTCGTGCACGGCTACAGCGATGTCGTCATCGAGCAGGAGGACGTCTTCTACGCGTGCTGGGTGCCGGCCTTCGAGGTCTCCACCGCCGGCCACACCGAGGACGAGCTGCTCACGATGGCTGATCATCGTTGGTGGGCGCGGAGCGAGCTGGCGGAGACCGACGAGGAGATCTGGCCGGCGGTGCTCCTGGACCTGTGGCGCGACGCCGATCTGCGCCGCGGCGCGGGGGAGGCCGATCCTGCCGACGGAGGTTCGGTCGAGGAGTCGTCCGTCCCCGCCTGAGCGCCGGCCCGATGCGCACCGCGGTGCAGCGTACGAGATGCGCCGCGGCCGACCATCCCCCTCACGATGGTCGGCCGCGGCATTGGCGAGATCTCGTCGACATCCCCCGGTTGGACGGATCTCTGGCAGGTGCCACCCGCTCGAGCGGAATCCCCCGATTCGCTCGAGCGCGATGACACTCAGTCGGTGGTGCGGTGCTGTGGTCGTGCCCTGCGCCTGCCCCTCAGCCGGCCCACTGCGTCCACCCACAGCACAACCGTGTGGACCAAGGACCGAAGATGGAGACGCATGGTCAGCGGAGAGCGCCGAGCGCGATGATGCCGGTCGCGGCCACGACCGCGACGCCGAACATCGCGGTGTCGGTGGCCGGCGGCATGCCGTCACGGTGCTTGTGGTCGGTGGTGTCGCTCTTGCGGAGGCTGCGGACAGCGTCGAGCACGTCGTTGCGGAGCGACTCGATGGCGCTCAGGTCACTGCGGTGACGGGCGGTGATCGTGGTGGTGGCCATGGTGTTCCTCTTCTCGGCGGTAGTGCTGACCGCCCACTTCCGGCGGCTTCGTGTGGATGAAACGGGCCCGTGACGCGGTCATGACGCAGAGTTTTGCCACTTTGTGGTGACAGAAAGTCCACAAATAAGAAACATCAATCCGACCCCGTACGCTGCGCCCCATGACCACGCTGGTGGAGATCACTCGGGAGTGGGGCCGGATCGGGTGCCTCGGGTTCGGCGGGCCTCCCGCCCACATCCGGTTGCTCCGTGAGACGGTCGTCGAACGCCGCGGGTGGGTGGAGCCGGACGAGTTCGAGGACGCGATCGCGACCTGCAACCTGCTTCCCGGGCCCTCCTCCACCCAGCTGGCGATCTTCACCGCCTGGCGGGTGCGCGGCGCGGCCGGTGCGTTGGTCGGCGGCCTCGCGTTCATCCTCCCCGGCCTCGTGCTGATCCTCGCCCTGGCCGCCCTGTTTCTCGGAGACCCGCCCGCATGGGTGCTGGGCGCCGGAGCCGGCGCCGGCGCGGCCGTTGCCGCGGTGGCGGTCCAGGCCGGCTGGGCGCTCGTGCCGTCCTCGTATGCGCGCACCCCGTCACGTGCGCGCTGGATCCTCTACGCCGTCATCGGCACCGTCGCCGCCGCGACCACCGGCGCCTGGGTGGTCCTCGTGCTCGTCGGGGCGGGGCTCGTCGAGGTAGCGGTGCGGCGGCCGCGGCGTACGAGCTCGTTCCAGTCGGTGCTCACCCTCCCGCTGCTGGCACAGGGTGCGCTCACCGCCACGGTCGCCGCTCCGCTCGCGTGGACGGCTTTCAAGGTGGGCGCGCTGTCCTACGGTGGCGGGTTCGTGATCATCCCGCTGATGCAGTCCGACGCGGTCGAGCGCTACAGGTGGATGAGCGACGCCGAGTTCCTCAACGCGGTGGCGCTCGGACAGATCACGCCGGGGCCGGTGGTCCACACCGTCGCGGTCGTGGGCTTCGCCGCCGCGGGGCTCCTCGGCGCCCTGGCTGCCGCGCTGATCGCCTTCGGGCCCTCGTTCGTGCTGATCATCGCCGGTGGACCCCACTTCGAAGCGCTGCGCTCGTCGCCGCTGGCTCGCGCCTTCCTCGACGGTGCCGGCCCGGCCGCGATCGGCGCCATCCTCGGCTCCGCCGTGCCGCTCGCGACGGCGACGAGCGAATGGTGGCAGTGGACGGTGCTGGCTGCTGCGGGCGTACTCCTGCTGGCGTTGAGGCGCGGCGTCGTGCTCACCCTCCTGCTCGCGGCAGGGGTCGGTGTCGTCGTCGCGCTCGCGGGCGGGCCGTTGCCGTGAATGCTGACCGAGGTAGCTCGGTCAACATCCACCCGGACCTCACAGGTAGAGGCCGCCCGAGGAGTCGCCGTGGTCCTGGTGGTCGCCCTGAGCGGGGGAGCCGGGGGCGGGAGTGCCGTCCGGGGTGAGGCTCACGCCCGGCGGCAGGCCCTTGCGGATCTGCTCGAACTGGGCGCGGGCCGCGACCTGCTGGGCGTAGATGGCGGTCTGGATGCCGTGGAAGAGACCCTCGAGCCAGCCGACCAGCTGTGCCTGGGCGATCCGGAGCTCGCCGTCGGAGGGCACCTGCTCCTCGGTGAACGGGAGCGAGAGCCGCTCCAGCTCCTCGACCAGCTCGGGCGCGAGCCCGGACTCGAGCTCCTTTATCGAGGCGTGGTGGATCTCGCGGAGACGGTTGCGGGATGCCTCGTCGAGCGGGGCAGCCTTCACCTCCTCGAGCAGCTGACGGATCATCGACCCGATCCGCATCACCTTCGCAGGCTGCTCCACGAGATCGGTCACGTCGCGCTCTTCGGCGTCGGGAGCCTGCGCTTCGGTGGCGTCCTTGAGTACGTCGGCGGGCACCGAGATCGGCTTCCCGTCCGGCCCGATGACCACGACTTCCCCGGTGTGCTCCTGCGTCATGCGCCCACCCTACCCAGCCTGTGGTGCCTAGCCTGCGGTGGTCAGCAGGATCTTGCCGGTGTGGGTGCCCGACTCCATGAGCCGGTGTGCCTCGGCGGCCTCCGCGAGCGGGAGCCTGTCCTGCACGATCGCCTTGACCCCGCCGGACTCGACCAGCGGCCAGACGTGCTCGACGACCGCGGCGCAGATCGACGCCTTCTGCTCGACCGGGCGCCCGCGCAGGTTGGTCGCGATGACCGCGGCCCGCTTGCGCAGCAGGGAGCTGATGTCGAGCTCGGTCTTGGTGCCGCCCTGCATGCCGATGATGACCAGGCGTCCCTCGGGGTTGAGGGCGTCGATGTTGCGGGCCAGATACTTCGCGCCCATGTTGTCGAGGATGACGTCGGCGCCGCCGTAGACCTTGGCGACCTCGACGAAGTCGTCGTCCTTGTAGCTGATCGCCACCTCGGCACCGAGCGACTTGGCCAGCTCGGCCTTCTCGGGCGAACCGACCGTGGTGAGCACCCGCGCCCCCATCTGGCTGGCCAGCTGGATCGCCATCGTGCCGATCCCGCCGGCGCCTCCGTGCACGAGGAACGTCTCGTCGGGGGTCAGGCCGCCGACCATGAACACGTTGGACCACACCGTCGCGGCGACCTCGGGCAGCGCGGCCGCGGTGACCAGGTCGACGCCCTGCGGGACCGGCATCAGCTGTCCGGCCGGCACGGCGACCTTCGTGGCATAGCCGCCGCCGGCCAGGAGGGCGCACACCTCGTCGCCCACCTGCCACCGGTCGACACCCTCGCCGACCGCGGAGACGGTGCCGCTGCACTCCATCCCGATGACGTCGCTGGCGCCCTTCGGCGGCGGGTAGAAGCCCTGGCGCTGCAACAGGTCGGCCCGGTTGAGCCCCGCGGCGGCGACGTCGATCACGACCTCGCCAGGTGCCGGCTCCGGGTCGGGGAGCTCGGTGACGGCGAGGACATCGGGTCCTCCGGGCTGCTCGGCTACGACTGCTCGCATGCGACCCACACTAGAGCGACTTCAAATCCGTCCAGGTGTCGACGTCACGGTGCTCGTCGCCCTCGGAGGCGACCTCGACCAGCTCCAGATCGGCCAGCAGCGTGCGCAGCGGCATCCCGTGCTGGCCCTCGTGGTCGGGCCGGATCTCGGCGAGCCGTGCCGTCGAGAGCACGTACGCCAGCTGCCGGCGTCCGTCGGGGCCGACGAGCACCGCGCCGTCCCGCCCGAAGGCCGCCTCGCGGAGCCGCGACAGGGTGCGCGGGCGCAGGAACGGCATGTCGACAGCGGTCACGCCGACGTACGCCCGGGGTCTGAGCAGCGCGTCGACGCCGGTCAGCAGCGCGGCGACCGGTCCGCCGAAGCGCGGGTCCTCGCGGACGAAGGTGACCGGGCGCTCCGTCATCACCGGGTCACCCACGACGACGACCTCCATGGCGTCGACGACTGCGTCGAGCGCCCAGGCCAGCATGGTGCGGCCGCCGAGCTCGATCCCGGACTTGTCGATCCCGTCGAGTCGGGAGCTGCGACCCCCGGCGAGCAGCACCGCGGCGTACGGCTCCCATTCGTCCCACTCGCTCACGCACCCAGACCCTACGCTGGAACCATGAGCAGCTGGGACACCCTCTCGATCAGCCTCGTGCAGCGCGCGTCCGGTCTGGACCCCGCCGCCAACCGGGCGCTGCTGGCCGAGCTGACGCCGCCCGACAGCGACCTGGTCGTCTTCCCCGAGGTCTTCGCGCGCGACTTCGGCAAGCCCGGGTCCGACCTGAGCCCCTATGCGGAGGCGCAGGACGGGCCGTTCGGCACCGAGCTGGCGCGGGTCGCGGGGGAGCGTGGGGCGACGGTGGTGGCCGGCATGCTCGAGATCAGCGGTGATCCCGACGGCCGGCCGTTCAACACCCTGCTCGTGCGGGGCGGTGCGAAGGCGTCTTATCGCAAGATCCACCTCTATGACTCCTTCGGCTACAAGGAGTCGGATGCGCTGGTCGCGGGCGAGACCGAGCCCGTGGTCGTCGACATCGACGGCGTCCCGACCGGGCTGATGACCTGCTACGACCTGCGCTTTCCCGAGCTCACGCGGCGCCTCGTCGACCAGGGCGCGGAGCTGATCGTGCTGCCGGCGGCATGGGTGGCGGGGCCGCGCAAGGTCGACCACTGGCAGACGCTCGTGCGGGCGCGCGCGATCGAGAACACCGTCTTCATCGCGGCCGCCGCCCAGTCGGCGCCGCGCTACAGCGGTCACTCCATGGTCGTCGACCCGCTCGGCGACGTGCTGGTCGAGGCCGGTGACGACGACGAGACCGTCGCCGCGACGATCGAGCGGTCGGTGCTCGAGGAGGCGCGCCGCACCAATCCATCCCTGGTCAACCGCAGAATGTGACCCTGGTCAACAACTCTGCGTCACAGCGGTAACCGGATATCGATGACTCGTTAGGTTCACCCCGACCCCGGTATCCTCGTCTGCTATGGACCGAGCCCCCCGCCGTCGCGCTGACAAGAGCAAGCGTGGCCGTCGTGCAGCCGGTCGTAGCGAGCCCACACCCGCATACGTCGAGCCGACCTCCAGCGAGGCGCTCGCGTATGACCAGTGGGCCGAGAACGACTGGTCGTCCTACCAGGAGACCGGTTGGGACGACGAGGCTTGGTACGACGACCACCAGTCACCTCAGGAGACGCCCGCTCCGGGCGGTGGCCGCCGGATCGCCGGCGGCGCCCAGCCCGAGCCGCAGCGACCCGAGCCCCGACGTCCTGAGCCGCGACGTCCTGAGCCGCGACGTCCTGAGCCGCGTCAGCCCCAGTCTCGTGAGCCCCAGGCGCCCGGCTACTCCGGCAGGCGAGCAGCCCGCTCGGCGCCGCCGGCACCCGAGGAGACCTACGGTGGCTATCCCGAGCCGGCGCCCGCGCTCAGCTCGCAGCGCACACCGGCGTACTCCTCGCAGGGGCCCTACGCCGGGTCTCCCGGCTTCGCGCAGGCACCGCACCAGACCCAGCAGCCCGCCTACCAGCCTGATCCTTATCAGGCCGATCCCTACCAGGCAGACGCTTACCAGGCAGATCCGTACCAGCCCGACGCCTACCAGCGCGACCCCTATCAGGCTGATCCCTATCAGTCCGACCGTTTCGAGCCGGTCGGCGCCGAGCCGGCCGTCGACCCCAACGGTGACTACGGTCCGCAGCCGACCCGTCGCGGTGCCACCGCGGCGAAGGTGACGGCCTTCCTGGCTCAGCCACGAGTGCCCAGTGCCGCCCGGGCTGGCCTCGGGATCATCGAGAGCCTGACCGCTGGCACGGTCCGGGTGATCTGGGTGGCCGCGCTCGTCGTCGGCCTCGCCGGCCTCGCGATCAGCGCCTTCGACCTCGGACCGCAGATCTTCGGCAGCCTCGGCGCCGCCGTCGTCGGCACCGCCTACACCTTCGCGCTCGCCCACCGCACCGGTGGCCGGCCGCTGATCTTCGGTCTGCTGGCGGCGGTGGCAGGCCTCGTCGTGGTGGTCACCGACAACGAGGCGCTGCGCACAGGGGCGTCGGTCCTGGTCGCCTCCGTGGCCGCGGTCCTCGCCGTGATGGCCACCGTGCCCGGGCGCCGGTTCCTGCAGGTGACCCGTGAGGCCTTCATCGCCGTCGGCATCGCCGCGGTGGGCAGCTTCGCCGCGCTCGGGTTCGAGCCCGTGGTGACGGTCTCGCGGTTCGAGTACGCCACCCTCGCCTGCGCGCTCGCGGTCGCCTTCTTCGCCGTCTACCGCCTCGGCGCGGGGCTGCACGGCCTCGGCCGCCGCGGAGCGATCGTGGTGGGCATCGGCGGTCTGATGCTCGCGCTCACCCTCATCTACGCCGAGATGCTGCGCCGCTACGGCAGCACCGGTCTGCTCGACTCGGTCGACGACATCCAGCACTGGTGCCGGCTGCACATCGGCGGCTACCCGCACCCGATCCAGGCGCTGTTCGGTGTCCCGGCGCTGGTCTGGGGCACCCACATGCGTGCCCGCCGCCGTCAGGGCTGGTGGGTCTGCCTCTTCGGCGTCACGCTCACCGCGCCGGTCGCGAGCACGTTCCTCAACCCCGACATCGGCCTCGCCGAGGCCGGCCTCTCGGTCATCTACAGCATCGCGGTCGGGCTGGTGCTCGCCTTCATCATCATCCGCATCGACCTCGCGTTCACCGGCTCGCAGGCGGCCGGTGGTGGCCGCAGGGCCGCTCGTGAGATCGACGAGTCCAGTGCCGTACGACCTGAGCCCAGCCGCACCCGTGCGCTGCTCTGAGCCTGGCCTCCTGGTCCGCTAGGGATACCCCTCGGTAACGCGTACGTTCTGGATATGAGCCGCAGACCCCCCACCACGATCGCTGCCGAGATGGTCGCCAACGTCATCAACGTCGGCGTCCAGCCGGGAGACAAGATCGCTGTCGGTGACACCGTCATGCTCCTGGAGTCGATGAAGATGGAGATCCCCGTGCTCGCGGAGACGCCCGGCACCGTCGTGGCGGTCAAGGTCGCCTCGGGCGACGTCGTCCAGGAGGGCGACGTCCTGGTGGAGCTGAGCGTCTGAGCGTCTGAGCGACGGGGCGTGTCGCGGACACGCCCTGCCTCCACTACACTCCGTAGACGCGCCCACGGGTGCATGGAGAGGTGCCGGAGCGGCCGATCGGAACCGCCTTGAAAGCGGTCGTAGGGAGACCTACCGCGGGTTCGAATCCCGCCCTCTCTGCCAGATGAGCGCCAGCGAAAGCTGGCGGACCTCACACTTCGCGCAGGTGACGGTTCACGTCGACCATCAACCGCCGAAGCTCGAGGAGAAGGTCTTCGAGATCGGTGCGATCGAGCACGTCGTCGGCGAGCACGGCCAGCCGGCTCAGCAGCGTGCCGCGGTCGCGGAGCGCGCCGACGTCGGTCAGGGAGTGCCACTCCTGGCCCGTGTCGAGGATCTGAAGCGCCGAACGTACGCCGCCGAGCCGCTGACGCACCGACCAACGCCATAGCCCGACGTTGACCCCAGGACGGGGAGCGGCGATTGCGGTATCCAGGGCCCGAAGAGCATCCGTCATAGTGGGAAGCACACCTGTCATGAACAGATTGTGACCTAGGTCACGTCGAGGGGCAAGCCGATGCGGCTCCGGCCGTTCGTGTCGGTCACAATGGTGTGCGTGTCGTCCGCTGAACCCACCTTCTACCGCCTCGCTCCCGCCGTGCAGGCACGCCTTCTCGGCGCTGCAGTCGTCGGCCTGGCACTCCTCGTCTTCGTCGGCACCGCCGTCGTCATCCTGGCCCGGATCGACTTCGCCTGGCTCTTCCTCCCGCTCGTGGTCGGCGCCGTCGGAGTGATCGGCTTCGGGTGGTGGCTCCGCAACAAGGCGTACGTCGTGCGCGCCAGCGCCCAGGGTTACCGGGTTGCGTTCGTGCGGGGTGCCGGGGTGCGCGAGGCCCGGTGGGTCGACATCCAGGAGGCCGTGACCACCATGCCCGGCGGCTCGCCGTGCCTGGAGCTGCGGCTCAAGAAGGGTGGCGCGACGATCATCCCCGTGACCATCCTGAGCATCGACCGCGAGCAGTTCGTCCGCGAGCTCCAGGGCCATCTCAAGGCCACGATCAAGCCCCTCGATCCCACCCCTGGGCCCGCTGAACCCTCCTGATTGGGCCCAGGCGCGCAGGTGTTGCTAGCCTGTTCGCGCGGTATGGAGGCGTCGCCTAGTCTGGTCTATGGCGCTCGACTGCTAATCGAGTTTGGGGTCAAACCCATCGAGGGTTCAAATCCCTCCGCCTCCGCCAGTTTCATTGTGTTTGGCCCCCTTTACGAAGGGGGCCAAACCTTTTCTGACCTGCATCTTTACGCACTGCCCAATTCCGTACGGCGGAACCTGGGTTGGCTGTTACATGCGGCAGGCACCATACTTCTTGACGCAGGCCTCTCGGCGACATTCTCGGCCTCGAGACCACGAAGGGAAATTCTATGAAGCTCGTACGCTCTGCGGCGGCTCTTGCTCTGGCCTCCGCCGCCATGACTGTCGGTCTGTTCGCGGCGTCCGCCCCTGCCCAGGCCGACACCAGCTGGATCGCCGGCCAAGACGACACCAGCTGGTTCGCTGCGAACGACACCAGCTGGATCACTGCTGGCGGCGACACCAGCTGGTGAAGTCCAGCGGCTGACGGTGGTGATCCGTGGCGACACGGATCACCAGCATCAGCCGCGTGGCGGAGGTGTGTTGCCGCCTAGCTCGTCGGCTTCGGCGTCGCTGCGGCCGATCTCGTAGCCCAGCTGGAAACGGGTGTCTGCTCCGAACTCGTCCTTGAGGTCGGAGACATAGCCGGCGTACGTACGCGGGCTCACGCCGAGGCGTTTCGAAGCCGCAGGGTCGGAGTGTCCTTCGACCAGCATGCGCAAGGTCATGGACCTCTGCTCGCCGGCGACTTCCTTCATCGTCGACGTGTCGGCCGCGGAGAACGGACGTGCCCGTTCCCAGGATCGTTCGTAGACATCGACCAGATAGGCCACGACGGCAGGCTCGCGCACCGCGATCGCGGTGTCGATCCCGTCGGGTCCCGGGATGACGGCGACCCGGCGGTCGAAGATGAGGATCTTGTTGAAGAACTCGTCCAGCGTCCGGACTTCACCGCCCGCCTCCGAGACGGCAGAGACGTAGTCCCGAGTCGCCGCGTTGCGGCGGGCCGCATGCTGATAGAGCGTACGCATCGCCACGCCCCGCCCGAGGAGGGCAGCGTCCTTACGGGCGGTCTCTGCGAGCACGCTCGGATCGCGCGTGGCCTGGGGCTGAGCGGTGAGCGCCTCGAACTCGCACTCCGCAGCCAGGGAGTCGATGAACGGCTGGATCTGTGGCCGGTGGATGTTGGTGACGGCGGCGTGCTGATCGTCCGGCGCCGATCGGCGCCAGGCGCCGTGCAGGGCGGTGAAGTCGTTCGCCCACTCCGCCGACTCGTGGAGGAGCCTGATCCCTTCTTGGGTCATGGGTGTGACGATCTGCGCCTGCACCGTTGTCGGGTCGACAGTCACCCAGGTGCCAGGATTCTCGTCGGGGTTGCGGACGAGACCGAGCTCCTCGAGCGCAGCCAGCGCGTCGGCGTACTCTCCGCCCTCGCTGACCCGTGGGTCGGACACGGGGATCCCGCCCTGGTCCGAGATGAGTTCGAAGAGCTCGATGCCCTTGGCCTCGAACACTGCGCGCGTCTCGGACGCGTGCCCTCCGTCGGTCACGTTCTTCTCCTCGCCGGACGGCGTGGGTTGACGCTTGCTCACGCTCCACCTCCCCGATGCTGTGGCTGGCGCCAGATCCTCTCACACGTGAGGATTTCTGGTCACGCACCATCATCCGCTAGTGTTTCTACACGTTGCTCCGGTAACACTGCGCCTGTAGCTCAACGGATAGAGCATCTGACTACGGATCAGAAGGTTTGGGGTTCGAATCCCTACAGGCGCGCAAGTGAGAGACAGGCCCCTGACCAGGCGATGAGCCCGGTGAGGGGCCTTCTTCATGTCCGCAAAGAGCCTCGACATCAGGGCGCTTGCTCTCACTTTGCTCTCATCAGCATGTCAGACGCCCTCTCCGGAGTCGTCACGCCAGATCGGAGCGGTCCCCTCCACGCGCGGCTCTGACGCGGGCGACGGCCCCGAGGATCTCTGGCCGTGCCCGCCGGATGAACCGCGTCACCACGTGGTCCGCCCCATACCGTGTCTCGATCTCGTCCAGCCGATCCGCAGCGTCCACAGTCGTCCCGTCGGGGCCCGTCGTCATATCGCAGAAGCACACCGCGTCCTCGTAGTCCGTGGGAGGGCTCGCGAACTCGGAAAGCTCTGTGCTCAGGCCGCGTTCCTCTGCCTCCAGCACAGCGTAGGAATGGTGAGCCACCATCGATACGATCCGCTCGTCCCAACCTTCGCGTCGTAGGTGGCGTGCGCCATCGATCGCGTGCATTCCGGTGTCCACGAGTTCGGGGGCGTACCCGATGTCGTGAAGCCAGCATGCGGCCGCCAGGAGCTCGACGTCCAGCCGGAGATCCTCCCCAAGAGCCTCCGCCTTCTCTCCGACCGCCGACAGGTGTTGCCATCTACGGCCCAGCGGCTCAACCAGCCGGCCGGCCTCATCCTTTGCCGCGCTCAGTAGGTCGGGCACTCGGCCAACGTCGGTGCTCGGCCATGATGCGTGCCTACGCTTCGCATGCCGAGAGGTGAGGCGCAGCATGCGCTGCATCGCAGGCAGCAAGCCACGGAGATGCTCTCGCTGGGTGAAGATCGTCCACGCCAAGCCCGCCGCAGCAACGATCGAGGTCAGCCCAGCAAAAAACAACGTCAGCCAGGTCGCCGGGCTCGACTCTCGAGTCTCGCTTGAGTCAACGGTCACGCTTTGACGCTCGACCTCGGCGTCGTCGTCATTCATCTGCGCGATCGCTTCCTTGATTCGTCGATCGACCTCATCCTCGGTCACGTTGTCGTCGCCAACTGGGATGTAGCAGGCCATCCGGGCCTTCGCCTCGTCGCTCGGCAGGCAGAGCCACTCGGGAGGAGTCTCGACATCGACATCGACTTCAACAGGCACATGGTGGATGCCCTCAGCGTCGGTCACGTAGCCGACGCCGGTCTCCACCTCCTTGTTCGGCCCCGTCTTGTTGCCATCGGCGTACGACGTCGTGATGCCGACGACGACGGCCGCCCCGACTGCCGCGCCGACCAGGATCGATGCCGTGATCGCGACGACGTTGCCGAGGCTCGGTGGACCGTTTCGGCTGGGTGCCATGATGCGGACCTTACGACCGCCGACACTCACCGCTGGCGGTTTCGTGAGAACTTTCGCTACTGACTCGAGGCGGGCCTTCGGCCGCGAGCGCGGCCTCCGGGGTATCTACGGATCGGAACGGTTGGAGGCGCCTCCGTCGTCGTCCTTGACGATCTTGGGCGGGCCGGAGGGGGTGGCTTCGCCGCGCTCGACGGCGGCGGTGTGGCTGGCGAGAGCGCGCTCGAGGAGCTCCATGAGGGGTGTCTCCTGGCGAGCGATCTTCGTGTACTTCGGTCCGAGGGAGACGATCGTGTCGCGCTCGGCCAGGAGCGCGTTGTGGATGCGCTCGCGCTCGGCGGGGTCGGAGGTGTATTCGGAGTCGAGGTAGGAGGCGGCGTGGCGGCGGGCGTTGGCGATGGCGTTCTCGGCGCGGCCGCGCTTGCTGAAGAGCGAGGCGGCGATGGTGATCACGAGCACGCCGAGGATGACGGAGAGGGAGAGGCCGGTGCTGACCTCGGCGACGTGCACGGGCTCTCCGTCGTTGACGAACGGGATGTTGTTCTCGTGGAGCGCGTGCAGGATCAGCTTCACGCCGATGAAGGCGAGGATGGCGGCCAGCCCGTAGGACAGGTAGATGAGCCGGTCGAGGAGGCCGTCGAGCAGGAAGTAGAGCTGGCGCAGTCCGAGGAGCGAGAACGCGGTCGCGGTGAAGACGAGGTAGACGTTCTGCGTCAGGCCGAAGATCGCGGGGATCGAGTCGAGCGCGAAGAGGATGTCGGTGCCGCCGATGGCCACCATCACCAGCAGCATGGGGGTGAGGATGCGCTTGCCGTTCTCGACGGTGAAGAGCTTGTCGCCGTCGAAGTGCTCGCTGACGTGGAAGAGCCTGCGGGTGAGGCGTACGACGAAGTTCTCCTTGTCGCCGGAGTCGTCGTCGGGTTTGAGCATGTTGCCGGCCGTGAGCAGCAGAATCAGCCCGAACAGGTAGAACACCCACGCGAAGGTGTTGATCAGCGCGGCGCCCACGAAGATGAAGCCGGTGCGCGCGACCAGCGAGAAGGCGATCCCGAAGAGCAGCACCTTCTGCTGGTCGTCGCGGGGCACATGGAAGCTGGCGATGATGATCAGGAAGACGAACAGGTTGTCGACCGAGAGCGCCTTCTCGGTGACGTAGCCGGCGAAGTATTCGCCGCCCATCGCCCCGCCGCCGAAGACCAGCACACCCACGCCGAACACGAGCGCGATGCCCACGTAGATCGACGACCAGATCGCGGCCTCACGCAGCGTGGGCGTGTGGGCCTTGCGTACGTGGAAGAAGTAGTCGAACGCGAGCAGCCCGACGATCCCGATCACCGTGAGCAGCCATACCCATGCTGGTGCACCCATACTGACAACCCCCAAGAGCTGATCTGCGAGTTCGGCCTTGCCTCAGCCTATGCGGGTGCCTTCGGCACAGACACCCCATCGAGGATCTGGGGGAGCGCTTCGTCGAGAAGTTTGTCGGCACGCGGGTCGTCGGGGTTGATCGCGCGCATCGTGAGGCTGTGCAGGAACACGCCCATCATCGTCTGGGCGAGGAGGTCGGTCGGCATCGTGGACGTGCAGTCGAGCCGGTCCAGAGCGAGCTCGACGACCTCGACGAGCTGCTCGCTGAGCGCGGCGAAGGTGGCCGAGCTGATCTCTCGCGCATCGGGGTCGCGGAGGCTCTGCAGGACGACCTCGCTCTGCAGCACGAACCACCGATCCTGCATGGGGCGCAGCGCGTCGAAGGCGGTCGCGATCAGCGACCCGCTCGACTCGGTCTCCCCGTGGGCGCCGATGGCGGAGCGTACGGACTCGATCAGGGCCTCCGACTCCTCCTTGAAGGCTTCGAGGAGCACCTCCTCGACGGTGCCGAAGTTGGAGTAGAACGCGCCGCGTGTGTAGCCGGCGGCGCTGACGAGGTCGTCGACGGTGACCCTGCGCGCTCCACGCTCGACGAAGACGTCGACGGCTGCGGTGAGCAGTCGGGCGCGGGTGTTCGTACGTCGCCTGGGGGCCTTCACTTCCGTCATGTAGTCATCCTCACACAATCCGATGATACATTTTTGAATCCAATGCATTAATGTATCGAATGTGTCCTCCTACCTCTACCGCCTCGGCCGCCAGGTCGCTCGCCACGCCAAGAGCGTGCTGGCCCTCTGGCTGCTGATCGCCGTGCTCCTCGGAGTGCTGACCGTGTCGCTCGGCGGCAAGCTGCAGAACGACTTCACGATCCCCGGCACCGAGTCGCAACAGGGCCTCGACTCGCTCACCCAGCGCTTCCCGGAGGTCTCCGGCACCTCGGCGCAGCTGGTGTTCGTCGCCCCCGACGGGGAGAAGATCACCGACCACCGCAAGGAGGTCGAAGCGGTGCTCGCCGAGGTCGAGAAGGTCGACCACGTCAGCACGGTCACCGACCCGCTGGCCAAGGCGACCAGGACCGTGAGCGACAACGGCAGGGACGCGCTGGCGACCGTGCAGTTCGATCTCGGCATCGACGAGCTGCCCGAGAGCGCGACCGAGCAGCTGGAGCGCGTCGCGGTCACGCCCGACGGATCGGACCTCGACATCAACATCGGCGGGGATGCGTACGCCGCCACCGGGGTGCACGTCAGCGCGACCGAAGGCATCGGGGTGCTGATCGCCCTGCTGGTGCTGGCGATCACCTTCGGCTCGCTGCTGGCTGCCGGTCTGCCGATCCTGACCGCGCTGCTCGGGGTGGGGATCGCGATGGCGGGCATCCTCTCGACCGCGGCGTTCACCACCATCTCGGCCACGACCCCGACCCTGGCGCTGATGATCGGGCTCGCGGTCGGCATCGACTACGCCCTGTTCGTCATCGCCCGGCACCGTAGCCAGCTCGCCAACGGGCTGGGGGTGGAGGAGTCGATCGCGCGGGCGGTCGCGACCGCCGGCAGCGCGGTCATCTTCGCCGGTGTCACGGTCATCATCGCGCTCTGCGGCCTCGTGGTCGCCGGCATCCCGTTCCTGGCGGTGATGGGCTACGCCGCGGCCTCGGCCGTGCTGGTCGCGGTGGCCGTGGCGCTCACCGCCGTGCCGGCGCTCCTCGCGATCGCGGGTGAGCGACTGCGTCCCAAGCGTGGGTCTCGGGCCCATCGGCGTGAGGCTGCTGCGGAGGGGCGGCCTCACGCCATCACTCTCGGAACCCGGTGGGTGCGGCTGGTGACCAAGGTGCCTGCCGTGACCGTCGTGATCTCCCTGCTGGTGATCGCCGTCCTGGCGATCCCGGCCAAAGACCTCACCCTGGGGCTCAACGACAACGGCAGTGCGGACCCCGGAAGCAGCGAGCGGGAGACGTACGACCTGATCAGCCGTGACTTCGGCCCGGGCTACAACGCTCCGCTCTTCGTGACGGCCGAGATCATCGACACCACCGACCCGATCGGTGTGATGGACGATCTGGGGAAGGTGCTCGGCGGCTACGAAGGCGTGCAGAAGGTGGCGCTGGCCACGCCGAACCAGACCGCCGACCTTGGGCTGGTGGTGATCTACCCGACCACGGAGAAGAGCGACCCGGCGACCGCCGACCTGGTCGAGGCGATCCGCGGCGACCATGCCGAGCTCGAGAAGCGGTTCGGCATCGACGACGTGATGGTGACCGGCCAGACCGCGGTCGCCATCGATGTCAGCGAACGCCTCTCGGGCGCGATCCTGCCGTTCGGTGCCGTCGTCGTCGGGCTCTCGCTGATCCTGCTGGCGCTGGTGTTCCGCTCGATCGCCGTGCCGCTGAAGGCGACGCTGGGCTACGTGCTCTCCGTGGGTGCCTCGTTCGGCGTCGTCGCGGCCGTCTTCGAGTGGGGCTGGGGCGCCGAGCTGCTCAACGTGGCGAAGGTCGGGCCGGTGATCGCGTTCTTCCCGATCATCTTGATGGGCGTGCTCTTCGGGCTCGCGATGGACTACGAGGTGTTCCTGGTCTCCAGGATGCGCGAGGACTTCGTGCACACCGGCGACGCGCGCGGGTCGGTCGACACCGGGTTCGCGGCCAGCGCCCGCGTCGTGACCGCCGCTGCCATCATCATGATCGCCGTCTTCGCCGCCTTCATCCCCGAAGGCGACCCGATCGTGAAACCGATGGCGCTCGGCCTCGCCGTGGGTGTGCTCGTGGACGCCTTCCTGGTGCGGATGACGCTGGTGCCGGCCGTGCTCGCCATGCTCGGCCGCGGTGCCTGGTGGCTGCCGCGCTGGCTCGATCGACGGATGCCGGTGCTCGACATCGAGGGCGAGGCACTCGTCCACCACCTCGAGCATGCCGACTACGTCGCCGCGCACGGTGAGGTCGCCGTCCGGGCGCGGGGCGTGCAGGTGACCGGCGCGCTCGCACCGCTCGACCTCACCCTCCCGCCGGCCGGTCTCGGCATCGTCCACGGCACGGATCCGGTGGCCCGCTCGGCAGCGCTGGCGGCCATCACCGGACGCCTCGGCTTCGACGGGCAGCTGGCCGTGCTCGACCGGCTGCTGCCCGAGGAGTCCGCAGGCGTACGCCGCCGGGCGGCTCTGGTGGACAGCGTCGAGGCCGCGCTCGAGATGAGCGGACGCGCGCTCGGGCTGGTCGCGATCGACAGCCCCGCCGACCTCGACAGCGGTCAGGTGGCGGCGTTGTCCGCGCTGACCTCTCGCGGCATCACGGTGCTCCTCGGAGTGCCCCACCCGCCTCGCGTCACCCAGGTCGCCGACGCGCTCGCGCATGCCGCACCGCCCGCCGGTGACCGACCCCAGACCGAGATCACCGAGCCGGCCGACAACACGGTCGGCGTCCTGGAGACAGTCCGATGAAACGTACGAACGTCCGTTCAGCCGCCCGCGCCACTCGTGCCCAGATCACGCCTGGCCGCAGTCTGGTGGCGGCCGTGATCCTGCTGCCCGTCATCGTGACGGCGCTCGCCCTGGTCTCGCTCGGTGACCGCGCCGACAACCTCGACAAGGTGCCTGCCGCGGTGGTCAACCTCGACGAACCCGTCACCACCGGGAAGGGGAAGGACAAGCAGACCGTGTTCGCCGGGCGCGCACTCGCGGCCGACCTGGTCTCCTCGTCCGGTTCCTCCAGGTCGTCGGAGGGCCCCACCCTCGGGTGGGCGCTCACCGACGAGGAGGACGCGCGTGAGGGCTACGCCGACGGGAGCTACGCGGCGGTCATCACGATCCCCGAGGACCTCTCACGAACCCTCTCCGGCATCCCGGGCAGCGACCCCGCCGCCGGCAGGGTGGATGTGGAAGCCTCCGACGCCTCCAGCGAGGTGACCGCCGAGATCGCGCGGCAGGTCGCGCGCCAGTCGGCGGACACGCTGGGCCGCACCGTCACCACCACCTATCTCGACGGGGTCAGGGACCAGACCGGAAAGCTCAAGAAGAGCCTCGGCTCGGCAGCCGATGGCGCCGGCAAGCTCGCCGACGGCTCTGCCGCCGCCGACGACGGCGCCGGGAAGGTCGCCGACGGGGCACGCTCGCTCAGCGACGGCGCGTCCGGCGCTGCCGATGGGGCCTCCCAGGTGGCCGGCGGCCTCGGCGAGCTCGCCTCCGGCACCGACCGGCTCGAGGCCGGCGCCGGGCGGCTGGCCGGGGGAGCGGGCAAGGCCTCGCGGGGCGCCGACGAGCTGGCCGACGGTGCCGGCGAGCTCAGCGGTGGTCTCGGGCAGCTCGAGCGTTCGACCGCGGGCCTTCCGGGCCAGGCCGATTCGCTCGCCGCCGGTGCCAGCCAGGTGTCCGAGGGTGTGGCCGGCTACACGCAGCTCGCCAAGGGGTGGGCGCAGGCCTGCGCCACCGACCCGGTGCTGGCGGCGGCCCGGCCGCAGCTGTGCGGTGGCACCGCTGCGGCCGTCGGTGAGGGCGGCGCTCAGGCAGACCAGCTCGCCGCTGGCGCGTCGCAGGTCGCCGACGGTGCTGGTGTGCTGTCGCAGTCCGCACCCAAGCTGGCGGGCGGGATCTCCTCTGCCGCGTCCGGGGCCGACCAGGTCGCGACCGGTGCCGACCGGCTCGCCGGAGCCAACGCAGACATCGCCCAGGGAGCCGGTGCCCTCCAGGACGGTCTGACGAAGACGAACGACGGCGCGACCGCGCTCTCCGCGGGTGCTGACGAGCTGGCCGACGGCACCGGGCGACTCTCGAGCGGTTCGGCCGAGCTCGCGAACGGGGCCGACGAGCTCTCCTCCGGCACCTCATCGCTGAGCAAGGGCGCCGGCGACCTCGCCACCGGTCTCGACGACGGCGCCGAGCAGATCACGGTGCCCGACAAGAAGCAGACCGACGTCGTCGCCGACCCCGTGCGCGTCGACGTCGCGTCGACATCGTCCACGTCGGGGATCACTCGGCTGGCGCCCGCGGTGATCGCCCTGGCGCTGTGGATCGGCGCGCTGGCGATCTACCTGCTCCGGCCCGCCTTCCCCGTGCGACGGCTGCGCGAGGCGATCACGGCTCGCCGGCTCACGCTCCTGGGCCTGTGGCCGGCCGTGGTCGTCGGGCTCGCGCAGGCGGTGCTCCTCGTCGTCGCAGCCAGTGTGCTGGGCGCCGACCTCGACCGGCCCGTCGCCGCTGCCGGCATCGCGGGGCTCGCCGGCGTCGTCTTCGTCGCGGTGCACCAGACCACCGTCGCGCTCGCCGGGCAGCGGCGCGGCTGGCTCTTCTCGCTCGCCTTCCTCGCCCTGCAGGTGGTCTCCCTCGGCGGACTGCTGCCGACCGCCACCGCGTCCGGACCGTTCGCTGCGCTCTCCGGCGTCCTCCCGGTGCCGCTCGCCGCCGAGGCGTTGAGCGGCGTCTCGATCGCCCAGAGCGGCGCGGCCGTCGGTGGCCCCGTGGCCGGCCTGGTCCTCTGGCTCATCGGTGCGTCGGCGCTCAGCGTCTTCGCGGCGAGCCGGGCGCAGCGTACGTCGGTGGCGGAGATCCGGGGCGGCGTGGCTGCCGTCTCGTGAGCCGGTCGGACGTGTAACACGTCGTTCGCAGGACTTTCCGGTCGTTCAGATAGGGCGAGTAGTCCTACGAACGACGTGTTACAGCTCGCGCGGCGCTCAGCTCGAGGGACCCTCAGAGGCGGGTGTCGTGCAGCACGATGTGCTCCTCCAGCGGCGCGCGGCCGATGTCGAGGCGGTTCACGGCGGCGTCGGGGTCGGCGGTGCCGAAGGAGATGCCGTAGAGCAGCTTGAGGTCGGCGGGGAGCCCGAGGTGGGCGCGGACGGCGTCGGCGAACAGGCCGTGCATGCCCTGCGGGACGCCGTGGTAGCCGCGGGCGGTGAGCGAGAGCAGGAAGTTCTGGGCATACATGCCGACGTCGTTGGCAGCGCGTACGACATCGCCGAGCTCCGGCACGAAGAGCAGTGCCACGTGGGGCGCGCCGTAGAAGCGGAGGTTCTCCGCGACCGCCTTGGTGCGGCCGTCGACGTCGTCGCGGGCGATGCCCATGGCGCCGTAGAGGACGGCGCCGGCCTGCTGCGACCGCTGGGTGTGGACGCTGTCGTCGGCGCCGTACGTCGTGGTGAAGTCGGGGCTCATCTGGCCGGCCTCGAACGCCTTGAGCATCGCCTCGGCGAGGAGGTCGCGGGCGTCACCGGAGAAGACATGGACCTCCCAGGGCTGCGTGTTGCTGTGCGACGGGGCGCGCTGAGCGTCCTCGAGCACACCGCGGATGTCGTCGGCAGGCACCGGATCGGGCAGGAAGGCCCGGGTGGACCGTCGGGAGCGGATCACGTCGGTGAAGAGCTGCGCAGGGGACGTCAAGGGAGGTTCCTCTCGAGATTTCGCTGAGGTCGAAGACCACGGACTACGACCAAGCAAAGGCGGAGAGAGTCTCCGGTATTCCTTCTCCGGCGGCGCCGTGGCTCACGACACACCGTGTGCTCCTACCCGGTTCCGGTGATGGCCGGGCGTCGTCCCGGGCGTGGGGGTGGGGGCGTCGAAGACTCGAGGTCCGACCTACCCGAAGGGGAGACCCATGATTCGAAAACTCGTCTGTGCGGCCGCGGCGGGGGTCGCCGCGGCCGCCCTCTGGGTGACGCCTTGGGCGTCGTCGCCGGCCACGGCGGCGCCGCTCCTGCAGCTCTCCGGTGCGATCTTTACCAGCGACGTCTCCGGTGCGCCCGTCAATCTCAACCACTACGCCGCCAAGGAGGACGTCTATCTCAACGGCGGCCCCGGCACCAACGCGCCCGTCGACGCGGCCGGTCTGCCCGCCGGGATCTACGCCTTCCAGGTGACCGACCCGTCCGGCAAGACGCTGCTCTCCACCGACCCGGTCGCCTGCCGCCGGGTCGAGGTCGACGACAGCGGCCGCTTCGCCAGCGTCGCGTCGAGCGGCGCCTGCGCGCACGCGACCGGCACCGACGCCGAGGACGGCGGCATCACCGTGCAGCTGTTCCCCTTCCTCGACACCCCCAACAACGGTGGCGAGTACAAGGCCTGGCTGACGCCGTACGACGCGCTCGACCCCACCGCTCCGGGCAACCGTCACGGCTTCGTCCCTGCGGACAGCAAGACCGACAACTTCAAGGTGCGCGCCCGGGCGATCGTCGAGATCGACACCCGGTTCTCCCGTGACGGCGGGCCGTTCATGGATGGCCTGGCCGCCGAGTGGACCGACACGCTGGGGGCGCACAACGTGAAGTACTCCGAGTACAACCCGGCGGTGCTCGCCTTCCACGAGGCGCACGTCGAGGCGGCGGAGGCGGGGCTGCACACGATCACCGTGACCGACCAGCCCGGCTGCGAGATCGACGACGTGCACCACGACGGGCAGACGTTCTTCCCCGGCGCCACCGGCTCCGTCACCGTTCCGGTGGAGGTCAAGAAGCACATGAAGGGAGACCACACCTACTGGGTGGATGTGCACTGCGTCTGATCCGGGTGCCGGTCATCGCGACCTCAACCTAGCATTTGCTTGGTTTGACCCCTAGACTGCCGGACATGGCAGTCGAGATCGACTTCAGCGGCAAGGTGGTCGCGGTGACCGGTGGTGCCCGCGGAGTGGGCGCCGGCATCGTGGCGCGGTTCCTCGAGGCGGGGGCGGAGGTCGAGATCTGCGGTCGGAACGCGCCCGACGAGCTGCCCGTCGTCGACGGCCGCAAGCCGGTCTTCTCGCAGGTCGACGTGCGTGAGCCCGAGCAGGTCGCAGCCTGGATCGGTGCGATCATCGAGCGCCACGGCCGGCTCGACGTGGTCGTCAACAATGCGGGCGGGGCGCCCTACGCCGACTTCGCTGCGGCGTCGCCGAGGTTCCACGAGAAGATCTCCGCCATCAACTTCCTGGCGACCGCCTACGTCTGCCAGGCGGCGTACGAGGCATTGAAGGTCTCGCAGGGGTCGATCGTCAACATCAGCTCGATCTCGGCACGACGGCCGAGCCCCGGCACCGCGATCTACGGCGCCGCCAAGGCCGCCGTCGAGAGCCTGACCGGTTCGCTCGCGGTGGAGTGGGCGCCGGACGTACGCATCAACGCAGTCTCCTGCGGGATCGTCGCCACGCCCGGATCCGAGGATCACTACGGCAGCCCCGAGCAACGGGCGGCGGTGGCCGCGACCATCCCACGCGGGGTCTTCGCGACGCCTGCGGAGATCGGGGACGCCTGCCTCCTGCTCGCTTCGCCGCTCGCCACGCACATCACCGGCGCGGTGCTCGACGTCGACGGCGGCGGCGAGTGGCCCGCCTTCCTCCAGCACACCCCCAACTCCTGAGGAGAAACCGTGCCCGAAGCAGTCATCGTCTCTGCCGCCCGCTCGCCGATCGGCCGCGCCTTCAAGGGATCGCTCAAGGATCTGCGTCCCGACGAGCTGGCCGAGCAGATCGTACGCAGCGCCCTCGCGTTTGTTCCGGAGCTGGACCCGGCACAGCTCGACGACCTGATGATGGGCTGTGCGCAGCCCGCGGGAGAGCAGGGCTACAACATCGGCCGGGTCGTCGGCGTACGTCTGGGGCTCGACGCCGTGCCCGGCACCACCGTGCACCGCTACTGCGCCTCGTCGCTGCAGACCACCCGGATGGCCTTCCACGCGATCCGCGCGGGCGAGGGGGACGCGTTCGTCTCCGCCGGGGTGGAGTGCGTCTCCCGTTACGAGCGCGGCAAGGCCGACGGGATGCCCGACACCAAGGCCGAGGAGTTCCTCGAGGCCGGCGAGCGCGGCGCCGCACGGGTGGCCGCGGGCGAGGCCTGGACAGACCCTCGTGAGACCGGCGACCTGCCCGACTATCACCTCGCGATGGGCGAGACCGCCGAGAACGTCGCCGAGATGTACGGCATCACGCGCGAGGCGCAGGACGAGTGGGGCGTACGTTCCCAGAACCGCGCCGAAGCTGCAGCCGCACGTGGTTTCTGGGAGCGCGACATCACGCCGGTGACGCTCCCCGACGGGACGGTCGTCGCTGCTGACGACGGGCCGCGGGCAGGCGTGACGCTGGAGAAGGTCTCCGGGCTGAAGCCGGTCTTCCGCGAGGACGGCACCGTCACCGCCGGCAACTGCTGCCCGCTCAACGACGGCTCCGCGGCGCTGGTGATCATGAGTGACACCCGGGCGGCGGAGCTGGGGATCGAGCCGCTGGCGCGGATCGTGTCGACCGGAGTCTCCGGTCTCTCCCCCGAGATCATGGGGCTCGGCCCGGTCGAGGCCTCACGCCAGGCGCTCGCCCGTGCCGGCCTGACGCCCGGCGACATCGACCTGGTCGAGATGAACGAGGCGTTCGCGGCCCAGGTGCTTCCGAGCATCTCGCAGATCGGCCTCGACCCCGATCGGGTCAACGTCAACGGCGGCGCCATCGCCCTCGGCCACCCGTTCGGTTCCACCGGGGCCAGGCTCGCGACCACGCTTCTTCACGGGCTCCAGGAGACCGGCGGGCGTTACGGCCTGGAGACCATGTGTGCCGCCGGGGGTCAGGGGATGGCGCTGGTGATCGAGCGGCTGAGCTGATCTGACTGGAGCCGCATCAGGCGGTGTAACACGCTGTTCGAAGTACTACTCGCCCTATCAGATAGGGCGAGTAGTCGAACGAACAGCGTGTTACACGGCCGCCGGTCGGCCAAGCGGGGCTAGACGCTGCGCCGCCCCAGGTGGATCACGGCGACCGTGACGTAGCGCTCCTCAACGATGTAGATGATCCGGTAGTGGCCGATGCGGAGCCGGTAGCGGTCCTTGCCCCAGGCGTAGGCGCCGGCGTCGCGCGGCGTCTCGGCCAGGGTGTCGACGGTGTCGAAGACCTGGATCAGGCCGACCGGGTCGTCGTCGACGTACGCCTCGGCCGACTGCAGTGCTTCGTCGGCCCAGACGACCTCATAGCTCACCCGTGAGCGGGACGGTCGAGGCCGAGGGTGCGGCGAGCCTCGGCGTGCCGGGTGTAGGTGACCTCGCCGAGCTCACGACGCAGCGAGTAGCGGGCGACGGCCAGGTCGTCCTCGAGGTCTTCGATGCGCCGGTCCTGGTCGTTGAGGTAGGCGCGGATCGCCTCGCGGGCGATCTCCTGCTTGGAGCGGTTCTCCGTGCGCGCGCGATCGGTCAGCAGCCGGTCGTCGCTCTCGCTGAGTCGAAGTGTCATCGCCATACAACCCAGCGTAGCTCCGGGTTGGTATCAGCCGGTATCGTGCGAATGTCAAAGAATACGCCGAAATGTTTCAGCGACCTGCAGGGTTGACCCTGACGCCGAACGTTTCAGCATGAGGAGAAGGACCATATGTCGCTGACCGCGCTCTATCTGCTTGTCGCACTAGGAGCGGGGTTGGTCGCAATGTTCCTCAAGCTGCCGCCCCTGGTCGGTTTCCTGGCCGCCGGGTTCGGGCTGCACGCCGCCGGCGTCGGCGAGCTCGAGGGCCTGCACACGCTGGCCGACCTCGGCGTCACGCTGCTGCTGTTCGGCATCGGTCTCAAGCTCGACGTGAGGTCGCTGCTGCGTCCTGACGTCTGGCTGAGCACCTTCGCCCACCTCGGGTTCAGCATCCTGATCGGTGTCGGGCTGCTGGCCGGCATCGCGCCGCTCGGTTTCGCGCTCCTCGCCGACGCCGACCTGGGCGAGATGGCGCTGATCGCGTTCGTGCTCTCCTTCTCTTCGACCGTCTTCGCGATCAAGGTGCTCGACGAGCGTCACGACAACAACACGCTCTACGGCCGTATCGCGATCGGTGTGCTGGTCATGCAGGACATCGTCGCGGTGGTGTTCCTGACCATCTCCAAGGGCCACTGGCCCTCGCCGTGGGTGTTCGCGCTGGTGCTGCTGCTGCCGGGCGCCTGGCTCGCCCACCGGGTCTGGGACAAGATCACCTCCGCCGAGCTGACCGCCCTCTTCGGCCTGGCGATCGCGCTCGTGCCCGGCCACTGGCTCTTCGAGGCCGTGGGTCTCAAGGGCGACCTCGGCGCCCTGATCGTGGGTGTGCTCCTGGGGTCGCACGCCAAGGCGCCGGCGCTGGCCAAGCTCCTGTTCAGCACCAAGGAGCTGCTCCTGATCGCGTTCTTCCTCAGCATCGGCCTGACCGGGGTGCCCTCGATCGAGGATCTCGCGCTGGCCTCGGTGCTGCAGATCCTGCTGCCGTTCCAGGCCGCGGCGTACGTGGCGGTCTTCGCGCTCATGGGCCTGCGCTACCGCACCGCGACGCTGGCCTCGTTCACGCTGACCAACTACTCCGAGTTCGGCCTCATCGTGATCGTCATCGCGGCCTCGACCGGGTTGGCGTCGGCCCAGTGGCAGACCGTGCTCGCGGTGGCGACCTCGCTCTCGTTCCTGGTCGCCGCCGTCTTCAACGCCTACGCGCCGAAGCTGATCAACCTGCTCAACCAGGTGTTGCCCACGCAGAACCCCAAGCGGCTCCAGGAGGCCGACCGGCCGATCAACCTCGGCAACGCCAAGGCGCTGGTGGTCGGGATGGGCCGGGTGGGGCGTACGACCTACGAGGAGCTCCACGACACCCAGGGCTACAACGTGCTCGCCATCGAGCACGACTCGTTGCGGGCCGACTCGCTCAAGGCGGAGGGCTTCCGTGTGGTCGAGGCCGACGCCACCGACCAGGACTTCTGGGAGCGCGTCAAGAAGGGCGTCGGCATGGAGCTGGTCGTGCTCACGATGCCCTTCCACGGCGACAACCTGCTCGCGATGGACCTGCTCCGCAAGCTCGGGTTCACCGGCACGGTCGCGGCGATCGCGCTGCGGCCCGAGGAGCGCGACGAGCTCAAGAAGCGCGGCGCTCACGCCGTGCTGAACCTCTACGCCTCGGCCGGGTCCGACCTCGCCGAGAAGGCGCTCAGGATCAACCAGGAGCGCCAGACCGCCGCGGCCGGCTGATGCCGGTCATGACCTGAGCTCGGTCTTCAGGATCTTGCCGCTGGCGTTGCGAGGCAGCGCGTCCACGACGGCGTACGTCTTGGGCCGCTTGTAGTTCGCGAGCCGGTCTTTTAACCAGGTGTCGATCTCGTCGGGCACCAGGTCGTTCCGTACGACGACGAATGCGCGTCCCACCGAACCGAGCCTGGCGTCGGGTACGCCGATGACCGCCGACTCGACGATGTCGGGGTGGTCGGCGAGGGCGTTCTCGACCTCGGCGGGATAGACGTTGAAGCCGCCGACGGTGAACATGTCCTTGATCCGGTCGGTGATCTTCAGACAGCCGTGCTCGTCGAGACGACCCACGTCGCCCGTGTGCAGCCAGCCGTCGGCGTCGATCGCCTCCTGGGTGGCCTCCGGGTTCTCGAAGTAGCCGAGCATGACGTTGTCGCCGCGGATCCAGACCTCGCCGTCCTCGCCCTGGGCAGCATCCTCGCCGGACTCCGTGACGGTGCGGATCTCCAGCCCCTCGACCGCGGGGCCGACGACCTGGGCGACGTGGGCGGGGTCTTCACCCGGGCGGGTGGCGGTGGCGACCATGCACTCGGTCAGGCCGTAGGCACCCTTGACCTCGTCGATCCCGAGGATGTCGAGCATGTCGGAGAAGAGGCTCTCCGGCACGCTGGCGGCGCCGGCGATCGCGAACCGCAGCGAGGAGATGTCGTAGGTCTTCAGGTCGGGGTGGTTGATCAGCGTGGCGAAGATCGTCGGGGCGCCCGGGAGCACGGTGATCTGCTCGTCCTGGATCAGCTTCAGCGCCTGGGTCGGGTCGTACGTCGCGATCGGATGCACCGCTGCGCCCGAGGTGAAGGCCGCGATGAACCCGGCCTTGTAGCCGAAGCCGTGGAAGAACGGGTTGACGATGGCGTAGCGGTCTTCGGGCGTGAGTTCGGCGCCCCGGGCCCAGACGTCGGCGACCCCGATCGTCTGGCGCTGGGCGCTCATCACGCCCTTCGGCTTCCCGGTCGTGCCGGAGGTGAAGAGCAGGTCTGCGACGGTGTCGGGGGTCACCGATGCCTTGGCGCCGTCGAGGCGTTCGTCGGTGACCTCCTCGCCCTTGGCGAGGAACGCGGACCAGCCGACGACCGGAGCGGAGCTCGCGGCGTCGTCGCCGGACAGGTCGACGATCGCGATCAGGTGCTCGGGGAGAGGGCCGGCGTCGCGGAGCATCTGCACGTAGTCGGCGCCGAGGAAGCCGTTGAGGGTGATCAGCGCGGTCGCCCGTGACCGCTCGAGGATCTCGCGCGCCTCGTGCCCCCGGTAGCGGGTGTTGAGCGGCACCACGGCCGCGCCGATCGTCTGCGCGCCGAGCACCGCGACCGGGAACTCCCAGCGGTTGGGGGCCCAGATCGCGACGCGGTCGCCGCTGCGTACGCCGGCGGCGAGGAATGCCCGCGCTGCGTTCTCCGCGGCCTCGGCCAGGTCTGTGTAGGTGAGCGTCGTCGCGCCGTCGACGATGGCCGGTCGGTCGGCGTAGGACTGCTTGGCCTTCTCGAGCAGAGCGGGGATCGTGCGGGGGGTCATCGGATCGGTGCCTCCTGTGATGAGGCTCTTCAGCGTAGTTGAGCAACTGCTTGTTTGGTAGGGTTCGTCCATGACTGACACGGGGGTTGCGCCGAGAAGACGAGGCACGGCGACGGGGTCCACACGACGGGCCGAGCTGCTCACGTTGGCAGCGGAGATGTTCGCCACCAAGGGGTTCGCCCAGACGACCGTACGCGACATCGCGGACGGTGCCGGGATCCTCTCCGGCTCGCTCTACCACCACTTCCGCTCCAAGGAAGCGATGCTGACCGAGCTGCTCGCGGGCTTCCTCGACGGGCTCAACGCGCGGTTCACCGAGATCGTCGAGTCCGGCGTCGACCCCCAGGCAGACCTCGACGGACTGATCACGGAGTCGTTCCAGACGATCCATCGGGAGCGGCTCGCCGTCGCGCTCTACCAGAACGAGGCGTCATTCCTCTCCACCGTCGAGGGCTTCGAGTTCGTCGCCGAGCGCTCGCGTGAGAACGAGGCGCTGTGGATCCGGGTCATCGAGGCCGGTCAGGCCGCGGGCGTCTTCCAGGCGTCCCTGGACCCGGCACTGACCTACCGCTTCATCCGTGACGGCGTCTGGTCCACCGTCGCCTGGTATCGCCCCGACGGGCGGCACACCCCCGAGACGCTCTCGGAGCAGTATCTGAAGCTGCTCCATGCTGGGATCCTGGCCTGACGGGAGATCTCCCAGGGATACCCGGCCGACCGGGTATCCCTGGGGTTGACGGGCACTGGAACACCCGTCAACCCCATGAAGTGCCCGTCCAGTGCTCCCCGCCGTCTCAGGGTTCGGGCACCTCGCGGTGACGGAGACCCTTGGGATCTTCCGCCTCGATGATCGCCAGCTCGGCGGGGGTGGGCTCGCGGGTGAGGGGGGCGGACGAGGCGTCGATCTCGAAGCCGGTGGCCTCCTGGAGCTCCTCGGGAGTGACGCCGGGGTGGATCGAGTCGACCTTGATCAGGCCGTGCTCGTCGTAGCCGAAGACAGCCAGGTTGGTGACGACGACGCCGAGGCCGTGATACTTCCCGGCCGGGCCGGTGGCGCGGTCGTTGCCGACGCCGCTGACCACGTCGACGTCGTCGACGAAGATGCGGGCGGAGTGCTTCGCGACCCAGTAGTCGACACGGTGGTTGACGGTGTTGCCCGGGGCGCCGCGTACGCCGATCAGCTGGCGCTTCGGCTTGCGCCAGTCGCCGATCGAGGAGATGTTCTGGTTGCCGTGGCGGTCGATCTGGCTGGCGCCCATCATCGAGTGGCGGCGGCCGCTGGCGACGATGTCGAAGATGCTGCGGAACGGCACCCATGCCTCCGGGGTGCCGCCGGCCGCCGCGGACTTCAGCAGCGGGGGAGCCTCGGACATCATGAACGCCTCACCGTCGCTGAGCGCGAGCTCGGGGGTGTGGGTGGCCTTGGCCAGGCGTACGCCGATGGCCGGGACGATCCCGACGGCGTGGGCGAGCACCTCGCCGGAGCCCTTGAAGGCGTCGGAGACGGCGGCGACGCAGATGTCTGCTCGGCTGATGGTCTGCACGGTCACAGGTAACGCTCCTCGAACTCGGTCCAGCCCTCGTTGGGTCCAGCGTCGGTCTCAGGGTCGGCCTTGGCTGCGGCGACGTACGCCTTCTGGAACTCCTCGTCGCGGCCGTAGTCGGGCTCGCAGGTGGTGAAGTGGGCGCCGCCCGGGGCCTCGACGACGTGGTTGACGAAGATCCGGGGGACCAAGAGGGTCTGCGGCGGGGCCTTGGCGGTCAGGTCGTCGGTGGAGACGATCTGCTCGACCGACATGATCGTGGTGTCGGCGGCCATCGCGAAGAGGTCGTCGAAGTAGGGGTCGGGGCCGAGGTACTGGCCGTTGCCGGCCGCGTCGGCGCGGTTGAGGTGGATCAGCGAGACGTCGAGGCGGAGGCCGGGCACGGCGACGTACTCCTCGTCGTCGTAGGGCGACCTCACCGTCTTGAGGTCGGGGTTCATCGCCATCACGTCGCTACCGAGGCCGGCCCGGATCGGCTGGAACGAGAGCCGGTTGGCGCCCGCCTTGAGGCCGGCGACGAACATGCCCTCGTCGTACTCGCTCGTCTCCGGGATCTCGCCCCGCTCGCGGGCGCGGGTGAAGTTGGGGTCGAGCGGGACCGAGTCGAGACTGACGAAGCCGTAGACCAGCTTGCGGATCTTCCCGGCGCGTGCCAGCAGACCGACGTCAGGGCCACCGAAGGCGACCACCGTCAGGTCGGTGATGTCGCTGCGGAGGATCTCCTTCACCAGGGCCATCGGCTTGCGGCGGGAGCCCCAGCCGCCGATCCCGATGGTCATCCCGGACTCGAGCTTGCTGGTCACCTCGGTGAGGGGGAGGGTTTTATCGAGCATGGACGTCCTTCCAGAGCTGGGCGGTCGCGTGGGCGCGCTTGAAGTAGAGGTGGGCGTCGTGCTCCCAGGTGATCGCCACGCCACCGTGGAGCTGGACCATCTCGGCTGCGACCTGCGAGAACGCGTCGGAGCACCAGGTCTTGGCGGCCTGGATGAGGCGTACGTCGGGGGTCTCCTGGGTCAGCTCCCAGGCCGCCGCCCAGCTCATCGTGCGAGCTGTCTCGACCTGCACCAGCAGGTCGGCGCAGCGGTGCTTGAGGGCCTGGAACGAGCCGAGTGGGCGGCCGAACTGGTGGCGCTCCTTGAGGTAGGCGACCGTACGCTCCAGCGCCTCCCGCGCAGCGCCGGCCTGAAGGGCGGTCATCATGGTCGCGCCGACCGTGGTGACGTACGCCGGGTCGACCGTGCCGATCGGATCTCCGGCGGTGTCGGGTGCCTGGGCGAGGGCGAGCGTCGCGAGCCGCATCGTCGGATCCAGGGCGGGCGCGGGGGTGATCTCCGCGGCGGCCGGGTCGACGGCGTAGAGACGGTCGTTCTCGACGAGCAGGAGGATCTCGGCGCCCGGGCCGTCGATGACCATCGGCCACGTCTGCGTGCTCGCGGTCGGGCTCGTGGCGGAGGGGTCTGTCTCTGATCTGACTGACCGGTCAGTCAGATCAGAACCAGCGGCGTTGGCCGCCAGCGCGGCCGCGGCACCGCCGGCGATCCGTTCGAGCAGCTCATGGGCCGCGGGGGTGTCCGCGGAGGCCAGGATCTGGGTCGCCAGCAGGGTGCCGACGAACGGCGAAGGCGCCAGGCCGGCGCCCAGCTCCTCCAGGACGAGATGTGCCTCGAGATAGGTGCAGCCGACACCGCCGTGGGCCTCCGGGACGGCGAGCGCCGAGACACCGATCTGCTCGGTGAGCGTCTGCCAGAGCGAGGTGTCGTAGCCCTCCGGTGTGGCCAGCGCCGCACGCAGATCCATCGACGCGGCCCGCTTGGCGATCAGCGTGCGCACCGTCGCGACCAGGTCGGACTGTTCCTCGCTCAGCGCGAACCTCATCGGGCCTCCACCAGCCCGTCGCTCGTCAGCACAGCGAGGATCCGGGCGCGGTGCTCGGCTGGGGTGCCCCAGGCGCCGACCAGTGCGCGCACCTTCAGGATCCACAGACTCAGGTCGAACTCCCGCGTGTAGCCGATCGCGCCGTGCACCTGGAGCGCGGTGCGCGAGGCGAGGTACGCCGCGTCACCGGCCGCGACCTTCGCGGCCGAGACCGAGCGGGGTGCCGTCGTGGTCCCGGCTTCGAGCTCGACCGCCGCGTTGTGCACCAGCGGAGCCGCGAAGTCCAGGGCGACGCGTACGTCGGCCAGCAGGTGCTTGACCGCCTGGAACTCGCCGATCGGGCGTCCGAACTGGGTCCGCTGCTTCACGTAGGAGACGGTGTCGTCGAGCAGCCTCAGCCCGGCGCCGTGCAGCATCGCGGAGCAGGCGAGGGTGCCCAGGTCCAGGGCGGTCGGATCGATCGTGGCGGCGACCTGCTCCCCGAGGGTCACCTCGAAGAGCCGGCGGCTCGGGTCGGCCGACGTCCGCTCGGCTCCGACCACCGCGTGGTGGAGCGCGTCGCCGAAGGCGTACGTCTGCTCGGCGACGTCGGCATCGAGCGCCCGGCCCGAGGACGCCACCGACACCAGCGTCTCACCCGACGCGATGCGTCCGAGCGTCTCGACCTCAGGGGTGTCTGCGAGCAGCGCGGGCGCGACCGCGACGGACTCGATCCACGGGCCCGGGACACCGTGATACCCGAGGCGCTCGAAGGCGACGGCGAGGTCGGCAGGTGTCGCGCCGACGCCGCCGTGCTCCTCGGGCGCCAGCAGCCCGGTGACGCCGGTCTCGGCGAGCCGCTGCCACAGCTTGAGCCCTGCCGAGTGGTCACCGGCCGCCCAGCCGCGGGCGACAGCGGTGACGTCGGCGGCCTCGAGCAGGTCGTCGAGCGCCTCGGCGAAGGCGTGCTGCTCCGACGTACGTCCGAATCTCACTGTGCTCCACCCTTCTGGCCGCCCCTCGGCAGGCCGAGCACGCGCTCGGCGACGATGTTGCGCTGGATCTGGTTGGTGCCGGCGTAGATCGGGCCGGAGAGGGAGAAGAGATAGTCGTCGAGCCATGGGCCCTCGAGCTCCGCGTCGGGGCCGAGGAGGTCGAGCGCCGTCTCGTGCAGCGCGAGATCGAGGTCGGACCACCACAGCTTGTTGATCGACCCCTCGGCGCCGACCGATCCGCCGGCCTCGACGTGGGTGACGGTGCCCCAGGTGTAGAGACGGTAGGCCTCGGCGCCGATCCAGGCGTCGACGACCTGGTCGCGCAGGTGCGGCTGCGGGTCGGTCGCCCACAGATCGAGCAGCCGGCCGGCGGCGGCGCAGAACCGTCCGGGCGAGCGCAGCGACAGACCGCGCTCGTTGCCGGCGGTCGACATCGCGACCTTCCAGCCGTCACCGACCCCGCCGAGCACGTCCTCGTCGGGCACGAAGACGTCATCGAAGAAGATCTCCGCGAACCCGGGGGTGCCGTCGAGCTGGTCGATCGGCCGCACCGTGACGCCGTCGGCGTGAAGGTCGAAGAGGAAGTACGTCAGACCCCGGTGCCGCTCGGCGGACGGATCCGACCGGAAGAGCCCGAAGCCGCGGTCGGCGAAGGGCGCCCGGCTGCTCCAGGTCTTCTGCCCGTTGAGCCGCCAACCGCCGTCGACCCGCGTCGCGGTCGCCCGCAACGAGGCCAGGTCCGACCCCGCCTCCGGCTCCGACCACGCCTGCGCCCAGACGAGCGTGCCGTCGGTCATGTCGCGGAGATAGCGCTCCTTCTGCGCCTCGGTGCCGTGCCCGAAGATGATCGGCGCGAGCAGCGAGATGCCGTTCTGGCTGATCCTCGTCGGCGCCCCGCTGAGGTAGTACTCCTCCTCGAAGATGACCCACTCGGTCAGCGACGCGTCCCGGCCGCCGTACGCCTCCGGCCAGGTGACCACCGACCAGCGGCCCGAGGCCAGGGTGCGCTCCCACTCGCGGTGCGCCGCGGCGCCCTCGGCGGTGTCCATCGACGGCAGCCGGCCGGGGTTGTTGGCGGCGAGCCACTCGCGGGCCTCGAGGCGGAAGGCCTCCTCGGCCTCGGTGAACTCCAGGGTCCCCTGTTGGAAAGTCACCGCTTCATCGACCTCGCGTCCATGCCGGAGAGCGAGTCCTTGCCGACCTCCGCGTTGTGGGCGTGGGCGGCGTGGTGGAGGCCGAAGACCGAGTCCATGCCGGTGCGCATGCCCATCAGGTCTTCGGCCTGGTTGACCGCCTTCTTGGCCAGGGCCAGCCCCAGGCGCGGCATCTCGGCGATCCTTCCGGCGAGCTCCAGCGTCTCGGTCTCGAGGTCGTCGCGGGGCACGACATGGTTGACCATGCCCCAGGTCTCCGCCTGCGCGGCCGAGAAGCGACCGCCGGTGAAGAGCATCTCCTTGGCGGCGCGCGGGTTGGTGACCCACGGGTGGGCGAAGTATTCGACGCCGGGGATGCCCATCTTGACCACCGGGTCGGAGAAGAAGGCGTCGTCGGAGGCGACGATGAAGTCGCAGGACCAGGCCAGCATCAGGCCGCCGGCGATGCAGGCGCCCTGCACCATCGCGATCGTCGGCTTCGGCAGCTCTCGCCAGCGGCGGCACATGCCCAGGTAGACCTCGGACTCGCGCGCGAAGCGGGAGTCGACGCCCTCCTTGCCGACGTGGTCCCACCACATCACGGCCTTGCGCTCGAAGCTCTCGTCGACGTCGCGGCCCGGGGTGCCGATGTCGTGGCCGGCGCAGAAGTGCTTGCCGTTGCCGCCGAGCACGATCACCTTGATGTCGTCGTCGTTGGTGGCGCGGGTGAACGCCTCGTCCAACGCGTAGGTCACCTTCGAGTTCTGAGCGTTGCGGTAGTCGGGGCGGTTGAGCCGCACCACCGCGACGGGTCCGTGGGTCTCGTAGGTCACGACACTGGTCTCGGTTGGGGTGGCGCTCATGCCGCAGACGCTACCAAACAAATGCTTGGTTTGGTACGGTGATCGACGTGGATCTGACCTATTCAGCCGAGGACGAGGCCTTCCGGGCCGAGGTGCGCGCATGGCTGGCCGACCATCTCGTGGGGGAGTGGGCGGCCCTGCGTGGCACCGGCGGGAACGGCCGTGACCATGAGTCGTACGAGGGCCGGCTGGCGTGGAACCGCTACCTGGCCGAGCACGGGTGGACCTGCCTGGGATGGCCCGAGGAGCACGGTGGCCGCGGCCTGCCGCTGTTCCAGCAGGTGATCTTCCACGAGGAGTACGCCCGGGCGGACGCTCCGGTGCGGGTGAACCACCTCGGCGAGGAGCTGCTCGGGCCGACCCTCATCGCCCACGGCACCACGGCCCAGCAGGAGCGCTTCCTGCCCAGGATCGTCGCGGCCGACGAGCTGTGGTGTCAGGGCTACTCCGAGCCGGGCGCCGGCTCCGACCTGGCCGGTGTGCGCACTCGCGCGCGTCTCAAGGGTGACCAGTGGGTCGTCGACGGCCAGAAGGTCTGGACGTCGAACGCCCACCTCTCCGACTGGTGCTTCGTCGTGTGCCGCACCGACGCCGGCTCGTCTCGCCATCACGGACTCTCCTACCTGCTGGTGCCGATGGACCAGCCCGGCGTCGAGGTGCGGCCGATCCAGCAGCTCACCGGCACCTCGGAGTTCAACGAGGTCTTCTTCGACGGCGCCGTGACCGGTGCCGACATGGTGGTCGGCGAGCCCGGCGACGGCTGGAAGGTCGCGATGGCGACCCTCGGGTTCGAGCGCGGGGTGTCGACGATCGGCCAGCAGGTCGGCTTCGCGCGCGAGCTGGAGACCGTCGAGGAGGCAGCCCGGGCCAACGGGACCATCGACGACCCCGGGATAGCCGTCCGGCTCAGCCAGGCCCATGTCGGGCTGGAGGTGCTCCGGCTGCACGCGCTGCGCACCCTCTCGGCGTACGACTCCGGCTCCGAGGGGCCCGAGGCGAGCGTCTCGAAGCTGTTGTGGGCCAGGTGGCATCGCGACCTCGGCGAGCTGGCGATGGACGTCGTCGGGCTCGCCGGTCTGACCACCGGCGACGACTACGCCCTCGACCGGCTGCAGTCGCTCTTCCTCTTCTCCCGGGCCGACACGATCTACGGCGGCTCCGACGAGATCCAGCGAAACATCATCGCCGAGCGTGTGCTCGGCCTGCCCAGAGAACCACGCCCCCAGGAACCACGCAGAGAGGCCCGTGCATGAGCACCCAGAAACCAGAGCAGCCAGCCCCCGCGTACGTCCCCGGCCACTCGCTCCTCGAGGGCCGAGTCGTCGTCGTGACTGCGGCCGCCGGTGCCGGGATCGGGGCGGCGGTGGTGCGCAAGGTGCTCGAGGAGGGGGCCAAGGCGGTCGTCGTCTCCGACACCCACGAGCGGAGGCTCAAGGAGGCCGCCGACGCCCTCGGGGAGGAGTTCGGGGCAGACCGGATCACAGCTGTGACCTGCGACGTCACCCAGCAGGAGCAGGTCGATGCGCTGCTCGATGCAGCCGATGCGTACGGCGGTGTCGACGTGCTGATCAACAACGCCGGACTCGGCGGCACCGCTTCGGTGCTGGAGATGACCGACGAGCAGTGGTCGAAGGTCCTCGACATCACCTTGACCGGCACCTTCCGGTGCGTCCGGGCCGTCGGAAAGCGGTTTGTCGCTGCCGGCAAGCGCGGGGTGATCGTCAACAACGCCTCCGTCATCGGCTGGCGGGCGCAGGAGGGACAGGCGCACTACGCCGCCGCCAAGGCCGGCGTGATGGCGCTGACCCGCTCGGCCGCCGCCGACCTCGCGCCGCACGGGATCCGCGTCAACGCCGTCTCGCCGTCGCTGGCGATGCACCCGTTCCTGGAGAAGGTCACCAGCCCCGAGCTGCTCGTCGAGCTCAAGGGCGGCGAGGCGTTCGGCCGCGCCGCCGAGCCCTGGGAGGTCGCCAACGTGATGGTCTTCCTGGCCAGCGACTACTCGTCCTACATGACCGGCGAGGTCGTCTCGGTCTCGAGTCAGCATGCGTAGCAGCACCCCGCTGGTCGAGCCGGGAGGCCGCCTGCGGCCGAGCGTGTCGAGACCAACGCAGTCCTATCGAGCGTCGACGGGACCGTGTTGGTCTCGACACGACGTCGCTCGTACCTCACGACGTCGGCTCGACCGGCGTGGGTCAAGGAGTCAGAACAATGTCTGAGGCATACATCATCGACGCCGTCCGTACGCCGGTCGGCAAGCGCGGTGGCGCGCTCGCCGGCGTACATCCCGCTGATCTCGGCGCCCACTCGCTGGCCGCGCTCGTCGACCGGACCGGGGTCGACCCGGGCGCCGTCGACGACGTGATCATGGGCTGCTGCGACACCATCGGCGGACAGGCCGGCGACGTCGCGCGGACGGCGTGGTTGGTGGCCGGTCTGCCCGACCACGTGCCGGGTGTGACCATCGACCGGCAGTGCGGCTCCTCGCAGCAGGCGGTGCACTTCGCCGCGCAGGGCGTCATGTCCGGCACCCAGGACCTGGTGGTCGCCGGCGGGCTGCAGAACATGTCGGCGATCCCGATCTCCGCGGCGATGCTGGTGGGCCAGCAGTACGGGTTCACGACTCCGTTCGCCGAGTCGCCCGGCTGGATGAAGCGTTACGGCGACCAGGAGGTCTCCCAGTTCCGCTCCGCCGAGATGATCGCCGAGAAGTGGGACGTCTCGCGCGAGGACATGGAGGCCTATGCCCTCGAATCGCACCAGCGTGCCAAGGCCGCGATCGCAGCAGGGCGGTTCGACCGCGAGATCGTCGCGGTCGGCGACTTCGACACCGACCAGTGCCCGCGCGAGACCTCGCTGGAGAAGATGGCCTCGCTCGACCCGCTGGCGCCCGGCGGACGGATCACCGCTGCCGTCGCATCTCAGATCTGCGATGCCTCCTCGGCGCTGCTGGTGGCGTCCGAGCAGGGCGTACGCAGCCACGATCTGACCCCGCGAGCCCGGATCCATCACCTCTCGGTGCGCGGCGACGACCCGGTGTGGATGCTCACCGGGCCGATCGAGGCGACTCGCCACGCCCTGGCGAAGACGGGCCTGTCGGTCGACGACATCGACCTGTTCGAGTGCAACGAGGCCTTCGCGAGCGTCGTGCTGGCGTGGATGAAGGAGCTCGACATCCCGCGCTCGAAGGTGAACGTGAACGGCGGCGGCATCGCCCTCGGCCACCCCATCGGCGCCACCGGTGCCCGGCTGATGACAACTCTCCTCAACGAGCTCGAGCGCACCGGCGGCCGCTACGGCCTGCAGACCATGTGCGAGGGCGGCGGCCAGGCCAACGTGACGATCATCGAACGGCTCTGAGGTCGGGGTTGTGAAGCTGAGAGTGGTCTAGAGGCCACGCTCAGCTTCACAACGTCCGGCGGCCAGATCAGGCCGGCTGCAACCTGACCGTCCGGCGCTCGGCGGCAGGGGAGCCGGGCGTGGGGAACCAGTGGTGGATCACCGCCGCCTGCCCCGCGGTCCACAGGCCGCTGATCACCCAGTAGACGAGCAGGGCGAGCGGCACGGTGCTGCCGGCGAGCAGCATCCCGCCCGCGGAGATGACAGGCATCAGCTCCTGGATGCGGATCATCGACTCGGGCATGTCGGCGCGCACCATGTTGGGCAGCACCCATAGCCGCTGGCTCAGGAAGCTGACCGCGGCCGCGGTGGCGGCGAGGCCGAGGGTGATCACCAGGTGGGTGGTGTCGCCGGAGAGGTAGCCGTGCCCGGTGAGCGGGGTGCCGAGGAAGGTCGCTCTGCCGAGGGAGGCGACCAGGCCGTCGCTCATCGCCCCGACCGCGGTGTTCCGGCTGACGTCGGAGAGCAGGTGGTAGAGCGCCAGGAAGATCGGCAGCTGAGCGAACGCGGCGAGCATCGCGAACCGGGGCACGCCGTGCTCCTCGTTGATCTTCCGGCGCTCCTCCATCATCGCCATCATGTCGGCCTGGCTCTGGGTGCCGGACTTGCTCTTCTTGGTGTACTTCTTCGTCAGTGCCTGGAGCTGCGGGCGGGCGCGGGCGGAGGCGTGGGCGGTGCGTACGCCGCGGATCGTGAGCGGCAGCAGTACGAGCCGCACCAGCACCACGACGGCCGCGATGGCCAGCAGCCAGCTGGCATTGTCGCCGGCGAAGGCGAGGACGTGGTGGGCTCCGGCGAGGGCGGCAGCGAGGGCGTGCGAGACGGGGGCGAGGACGGACATGGGTGTGCTCCTGAGGTGAGTGGGTAGAACTGACGGGCTCGCCGGCGGGCGAGCGAAGGGGTCAGTCCTGCTCAGGAGCGCGCGGGCGGCGCGGGGAGCAGACCGGGTCGGTGACCCGGGCGGTGAGATGATGAGGTCCGTCGTAGGCGTCGCGTGCAGCTGTCGACCGTGCCCTGACCAGGGCGAACGATCCGACGTTGTGGATCGCGCCGATCGCGACGGCGGCGAGCGCGGTCGAGACCGCGATGGTGAGCAGCGCCTGCTCCGGGTCGACGCTCATCAGCGCCGGGAGCATCAGGGTGAAAAGCGCGACGAGCGCGATGCGTACGCGCTTCGTCTCGGTGTTCACCCTCTCACTGTAGCGATCGTGGTCAACCCGGGCGTCATCGCAGATCGCGACGCATCAGCACGCGCGGGTGGCCGGCGAGCACGGACGTGGTGTCGGCGGCGTGGGTGAACCCCGCGGCCTCGAAGTTCTTCCGGATGCCGGCGTAGGCCATCGTCTGGTCGACCTTCGCGCCCTGGTTGTCGAGCGGATAGGCCTCGACGGCGGGCGCACCGCGATCGCGGGCGAAGTCGACCGCACCGTCGATGAGCGCGTGCGAGATGCCCTGCCGACGGTGGCCGGGGCGCACCCGGATGCACCACAGCGACCAGACGGGCAGGTCGTCGACGTGCGGGATCTTGCGGTTGCGGGCGAAGGAGGTGTCGGTGCGCGGCGCGATCGCCGCCCAGCCGACCGGTTCGTCGCCGTCGTAGGCCAGCACGCCCAGCGGCCCCGACCCGAGCAGCTCGCGCACCTTGTCGCCTCGCGCCGGGCCGCGCAGCTCGTTGTTGAGCTTCGACGGGATCCGGTAGCTGAGGCACCAGCACACGTTGGACTCGGGCCGCTTGGGCCCGACGAGGGTGCGTACGTCCTCGAACACCGTCGCGGGCCGAACCTCGATGGTCATGGGGTCACTGTGAGGCTCAGACGCGGGCCGCGTCCAGGTGTTTGAGGCGCTCGGCGGCCTGGCTGACGATGCGGTCGACGAGCTCCTCGCAGGTCGGGAGGTCGTCGAGGAGGCCGACGACCTGGCCGCTGGAGAGCATGCCGGCGTCGGTGTCGCCCTCGACGAGGCCGGCGCGCAGGAGCATCGGAGTGTTGGCGGCGAGCACCACCTCGGCCCAGGTGCGGTCGCCGCCATGGACCATGGTGCGGCCGTCCTTGACCAGGGTCTTCCAGGGCAGGCCGGACATCTCCTTGAACTGCCTGGTGCGCTTGATCGTGCGGGCCAGCTTCGCGGTGATGCCCTCCTTCTCCAGCGTGTCGATGAACTCGGTGCGGAGCAGGCGGTGTGGCATGCCGTCGGCCTTCGTGGTCACGACGGTGCCGTCGAGGCCGAAGCTCAGATAGCGCTGCCGCACCTCCTCGGGGACGGCGGAGTCGGCGGTGAGCAGGAAGCGTGTGCCCATGCCGATGCCCGCGGCGCCGTAGGACATCGCCGCCGCGAGACCGCGGCCGTCGAAGAAGCCGCCCGCGGCGACGACGGGGATGTCGACGGCGTCGAGGACCGACGGGAGGAGCAGGGTCGTCGGGACGGCTCCGGTGTGGCCGCCGCCCTCGCCGCCCTGGATCATCACCATGTCGGCGCCCCAGCTCGCCACCTTCTTCGCGTGCTTGGCCGCGCCGATCGACGGCATCACGACGATGCCGTGCTCCTTGAGCTTGCTGATCAGCTCGGGCTTGGGCGCAAGGGCGAAGCTCGCGACCTTCACCCCGTGGTCGATCAGCAGCCGGCAGCGGTCGGGGGCGTCGGAGGCGTCGGCGCGCAGGTTGACGCCGAACGGTTTGTCGGTGCGGCTCTTGACCTCGACGATCGCTTTCTCCAGCTCGTCGAGCGTCATCGTCGCCGAGGCCAGGATGCCGAGCGCGCCGGCATTGGCGGTCGCGGAGACCAGCCGCGGCCCGGCCACCCAGCCCATGCCGGTCTGCACGATCGGATGCTCGACCCCGGTCAGCTCGGTCAGCGGCGTACGAAATGTGGGTGTGGTGCTCATCAGGTCTCCTCATCGCGCCGAGTCGGCGCAAACTGACATGAAATTGGGGCGAGTCGGCTCGTTCTGACCAAGATCAGCGTCGAGTCGGCTCGTCATGACGAGCCGACTCGGCATCACTTGCCGTCCTTCACGAAGGCGTCGCGGCGCTCGTCGGCGACGCCGGCGAGGTTGAGCTCGTAGGTGAAGCCCTGCTCGAAGCGGTAGGAGGCGTTCACGTCGATCGGGTCGATGCCGTTGAGCGCGGCCTTGGCGGCGCGGATGACCCGCGGGTCCTTGGTGGCGACCTGCCGGGCGACCTCGAGCGCGGCCTCGTCGAGCTTGTCGCGTGGCACCACCTGGTGGACCGAGCCCAGCTCGTGGAGGCGCTGGGCGGTGATGGTCTGGGCGGTGAAGTAGAGCGTGCGCAGCATGTGCTGCGGCACCAGCCGGCTCAGGTGGGTGGCGGCACCGAGGGCACCGCGGTCGACCTCGGGTACGCCGAAGAACGCGTCGTCGCTGGCCACGATCGTGTCGGCGTTGCCGACCAGCCCGACGCCGCCGCCGAGGCAGAAGCCGTTGACCGCGGCGATGACCGGCACCGGGCACTCGTAGATCGCCTTGAAGGCCGCGTAGCAGCCGCGGTTGGCGCCGAGGATGCCCTCGAACCCCTCGATCTGCTGCATCTCCTTGATGTCGACGCCGGCGTTGAAGCCCTTGCCCTCGGCGCGCAGGATCACGACCCGGGCGCCGTTCTCGGCGGCGGTCGTGACCGCGTCGGCGACCTCGAACCAGCCCTTCACCGGCAACGCGTTCACCGGTGGGTGGCTCATCGTGACGACGGCGATCTGCTCGTCGGTGACCTCGGTGGAGATGCTCATGAGCGTCCTATGGTGGGTGATGACTAACCAAACGATTGCTTGGTAGCCTAGCAGTTGCTTGGTTCAAGCTGGCAAGACCGACGTACGTATCGACGCAGGGAGCACTCAATGGGACTGCTGGACGGCAGGATCGCGATCGTCACCGGAGCAGGGCGGGGGATCGGCCGGGCGCACGCGCTCGAGCTCGCCCGCCACGGAGCGAAGGTCGTCGTCAACGACTTCGGGGTCTCCCTGGCCGGCGAGGGCACCGGTGAGTCGCCCGCCGAGCAGGTCGTCTCCGAGATCGTCTCCGCAGGTGGGGAGGCGGTTGCCAACGCTGCCGACGTGGCCGACTTCGCGGATGCCGAGGCGATGGTGCGACAGGCGGTCGAGACGTACGGGGGGCTCGACATCCTGGTCAACAACGCCGGGTTCGTGCGCGACCGGATGCTCGTCAACACCTCCGAGGAGGAGTGGGACGCCGTCATCCGGGTGCATCTCAAGGGTCACTTCGCGACCATGCGGCATGCCGGCGCCTACTGGCGCGCCGAGTCGAAGCAGGGGCGGCCGCGGGCGGCGCGGGTCATCAACACCTCCTCCGGTGCGGGCCTGCAGGGGTCGATCGGGCAGGGCACCTACACCGCCGCGAAGGCCGGGATCGCCGGGCTGACCCTCGTTGCGGCCGCCGAGATGGGCCGCTACGGAGTCACCGTCAACGCGATCGCGCCGGTCGCCAAGACCCGGATGACCGAGGGCGCCTTCGACACCTCGGCCATGGCGCTGCCCGAGGACAACAGCCCGATCGTCGCCTGGCTCGCCTCCGAGGACGCCGGCGACGTCACCGGCCGGGTCATCGAGATCGACGGCACCGTCGTCACCGTCGAGAACGGCTGGGCCCACGGCCCCTCCGCCGACGCCGGCGCCCGCTGGGACGCCGCCGACGTCGGCCCCGCCCTCCGCAAGCTCCTTGGTGAGGCGCCGACCCCCGAGAACGTCTACGGCACCTGACCGCGGCCGGGTTCGACAGGCTCAGAGGTGAATGTCGGGAGGGCGTACGAGCTCGGGTTCGCGACCGGCGCTGACGGTCCAGGCCTCGCCGGTGTCGCGGCTGCTGAGCACGGTCTCCGCTGCGATGGCCACCTCCGCCGGGTCGGCAATCGGTAGCCCGGCGGCCTCGAGGGCGTCACACATCGGCGCGAGCATCGGGGTGTCGACGAAGCCGGGGCAGAGCGCGTTGACCCGGACGCTGCCGGACGGCGACATGGTCGCTCCCGACATGGCGGCACCACGGACGAGACCGACGAGGGCGTGCTTGGCGACGGAGTAGAAGACGTCGGGCGACCCGAGGAGGCCGGCGATGCTGGAGACGACCAGCGCGGAGCCGTCGCTCGCGCGCAGCGGCTCCCAGCAGGCCGCCAGGCCGTAGACGACGCCGTCGAGGTTGACCCGGCTGCTCGCTCGATATGCGTCGGCATCGAATCCGGAGAGCCCGGTGCCGCCGGGAGTGGCGGCGGTGAAGACGGCCAGGTCCAGGCCGCCGTAGGCCTCGATGGCGGCGGCCACGGCCCGCTCGTTGTCCGCGGGCGCGGCCACGTCGGTGCGTACGAACAGTCCGCCCAGCTCGGCCGCCAGCGACTCTCCGCGGTCGGCGTTCATGTCGGCGAGGACCACCGAGTCTCCTCGGGCGGCGAGCCGTCGGGCGATGGCGGACCCGATGCCTCCGGCGCCCCCGGTGATGAGGGTGGTCGTCACGAAGACACGGGCGTGACCCGGGTGCCGTCGAGCCGCAGGCCGGCCCTGCGGAGCATCCGGCGGCCGACGACCCGCTGGAAGACGAACATGGCAGCGATCACGACGACGAGGAGGAGGTCGTCGAGCAGCGGCACCACATCGACCGGCAAAGTGAGCGCCATGACGACCCGGCCGGTGGCGTCGAGCACGAGGAGTACGCCCCAGGCCGCGGTGCATGCCCACAGCACCCTGCGGAAGGCTGGGTGGTGCTCCCAGCTCGATGCCCAGTCGCGTCGCTGCTGCTCGTCGAAGATCTGGGTCGCGGCGCTGTAGAGCAGTGGTCGACGCATCAGCAGCGTGGCGAGCAGGAGCAGGCCGAGCGCTGCCGTTCCCCACGCGGATCTGATCAGCAGCATCCGTGGATCCCCGGTCACCACAGACATCACGGCGCTCATCCCGACCGCGGCGAGCATGAACAGGGTCAGGCCGCTGACCCGGCCCTCGGAGCGGTAGGACCGCACCGCTCTCAGCACCGGCACGGCGGCGGCCAGCAGCAGGGCGGGAGTCTGGTCGACCCCGGCGATCCGGGCGATGTAGTAGACGCCGACCGGACCCAGCAGATCCGGGCCCAGCCTGCGTAGGAGCTCCTTGTGGTCACGCCTGCTCATCACGCCTCCTTGCGTACGGCGAGGTCTACGACCATGACGGCCTCGCGGGTGTAGGTGTCGAGATCGACGTCGGAGCCGTCGCGTACGCGTTGGGCGGCGGCGTCGATGCTCGCCCGGATGATCACGGCCATGCTGCGCGTGTCGAAGTCGCGGAACTCGCCTGCCTCCTGGCCGGCGGCGAGCATCGTCGCGAGATGGCTGACGCTGAAGTCCTGGGCGTCGGTGCCGGAGTAACCCTCGCCTACCGTCGTGCGCAGGTGGGGGCCCAGCTCGGTCAGCGCGGCGATCTCCACCGGATGCTCGCGCAGGAAGTCGAGATTGGCTTCGACGTACGTCCGGAGTCTGCCGGTGGCGGTCTCATCGGCCTCGATCCGCGGCGTCATGAACGCGGCGGCCTCGGTGAAGATGTCGAGCACGATCTGGCGGAGCAGGTCGTGCTTGTCCGCGAAGTGGTAGGAGATCATCCGCGGGCTGCTCAGCCCGGCGCGCGCCGTGATGCGGGCGAAGCTCGCCTTGGGATAGCCGACCTCGGCGATCGTCTCGATCGCCGCGCGCACGATCTGTGCCCGTCGCGCCTCCGTCGTGAGTGTCCGTTCCACGCCGCCTCCTAGATTTATTCGCTCAGATAAAAATTACCATGGGTGAATAACAAGAGCCAGTCGAGAGGTCACGTACGCAGGCCGAAGAGTCACTTCTGCAGGTCGAGTGGGCACGCTGGTGACCTCTCGACCTGCAGGGGTGACTTCTCGGCAGGGGGTGGGTCAGGCGAGCTCGGCGCAGACGGTGGCGGCGATGTCGGCGAGCGGGGCGTCGAGAGGCTGGGCGGCAGGGTCGTCGGAGCGGGTGAGGGCGGCGATGACGATCGGGGCGCCGTCGGGGGTCCAGGTGACGCCGACGTCGTTGCGGGTCGCATAGTCGCCGCCGCCGGTCTTGTCGGCGAGCCGCCAGCCGGCGGGCACTCCGGCGCCGAACCGGGTGACGGTCGACTGGTTGGCCAGCATCCAGGTGGTCAGCTGATCGCGATCTGCACGCGCGAGCGCGTCGCCGAGCAGGAGCCTGGTGTAGGTCTGCGCGATCGCTCGCGGCGACGTCGTGTCGCGCGGGTCGCCCGGGATCGCGCTGTTGAGCTCGGGTTCCCAGCGGTCCAGGCGGGTCACGGTGTCGCCGAGCGACCGGGCGAACCCGGTGATCGCCGACGGGCCGCCGACGAGGTGGAGCAGCACGTTGGCCGCGGTGTTGTCGGACCGCGTGAGCGTCGCCTCGGCGAGCTGTGCCACCGTCAGACCGTTGCGTGTCGTGAGCGAGGTGACCGGAGAGTTGGCGACGACATCGGACTCGTCCCAGGTCAGGCGTTGCTGGAGCGTACGCGCAGGCAGGTCCCGCAGGATCTGGGCCGCGAGCAGGGTCTTGAACGTCGAGCACATCGGGAAGCGTTCGTCGGCGCGGTGCGCGAGCGTGCGCCCGGTTCGCATGTTCGTCGCCCAGACGCCGAGGCGACGCTGGTGTCGCTTCTCGAGCGCGGCGATCGAGGGGCTGTCGGCGGCGAATGCCGCTGGGCTGGCGGCCGCGGTCGCGGCGAGGGTGGCCGCGGCGGCGGCTCCGCCAAGGACGGCGCGGCGGCTGAGGATCGGGTGGGTCATGGCGAGGTCCTTCGCTGAACGTCTGGGTCGGTCTCGAGAGCCGATCGTGACGCCGCGGTGGCGATGGCGTCCAAGGACGATCCGGCATGGACGTATGTGCCTGCGACATGGGACGCGCTGCGGGCGATCAGACATCCTGTACGTGTGGACCTACTGCTTCACCTGCGCGGCTTCGCCGCGGTCGCCGACGAGATGAGCGTCTCCGAGGCTGCCGTGGAGCTCGGCGTCGACCAGCCGCTGCTCAGCCGTCGACTGCGTGCCCTCGAGCGCGAGCTGGGCGTGGAGCTGCTCGACCGCAGCCGCCGCCAGATCGCGCTCACCCAGGCGGGCGTGGCGCTCCTGCCGCGCGCCAGGCACCTGATCGACCAGGCCGACCACCTGCTGCGGAGCGTACGCCGCTTCGACCGGGAGAGGTTCGTCGTGGCGGTGCCGGCCGGATGTGATCCGGCTCTGCTCGCGCGGCTCGTGGCGCTCGTGGAGGAGGCCGGGGTCGGCGTACGGCTCGCGGGAGCGGGGGAGGAGATGCCCGATTCGGCCGCGTGGACGGTGGAGCCGTGCGATCCCGACGCGGCCACCTGGGTGACCGCGTTGGGTGCGGCGACCGCTCCCGGGACCACGCCGACCCGGGCGTCGTTGGGGTCGCTGCGCCCCAGGCGGAGCACCGAGGCCACGCCGGTGCTGGCCCTGCCACGCGATCTCGACGATCCCGGCGGCCGGCTTCCGCGCGCGGCTGACCGCGCCGGCATCGGGCCGGGCACACTGCGCCGGACGTCGCACCAGATCGCCGCGGCCGAGGTCATCGCGGGCCGCGCGACACTGCTCTGCGCGCGGCACGAGGCGGAGACGTACGGCCTGGTGTGGTCGCCTCTCCTCGATCCGGTGCTGCGTGGCCACCGTCTGGTCGAGCAGCCGCCGTTGCCCGGGCCGCTCGTCGCCGGAGCCGTCCGAGAGCAGGCGCTCGCGCTGCTCGGTGCCTGTCTCGGTGCCACCGAGGGCGGGGTCGGATGAGCTCGCCGCTGATCGGCAGCGACCGGGGGCTGATCGACCTCGCCGAGGTGGCGTCGGAGCGGTTCCGCACCCTTCGGGTCAGCGCCGCCTTCCTCGCCCGCGACATCGACACCGGCGTCGAGGTCGGTGTCGACGTGGGGCGACCGATGCCGCTGGCGTCGGTGGCTAAGGTGCCGCTGGCGCTGGTCGTGGCCGACCGGATCGCCCGTGGCGAGATCGACGGGGGCGCGATGGTGAGGCTGGCCGCTGACGCGCGGAGCTATGGGCCGTACGGCATCTCGGCCTTCACCCACGACGCGACCTGCTCCGTGGCCGACCTGATGCTGATGATGCTAGGCCTCAGCGACAACGCCGCCGCCGACGCGCTCTTCGAGCTCGTGGCACCCCGCGAGGTCGACGAGCAGCTCGCCGAGTGGGGGCTGGCCGGTCTGCGGGTGCGGCACCGGATGCAGCCGATGTACGACTACGCGACCCGGATCGCCGGCGACGACTTCGCCCTCGCCACCCAGCTCGCGGTCGAGGGCCGGCGGCCCGGCGGGCGTCACGTCATCGACTCGCTCGACGTCGAGCGCGCCACCGTCGGCTCGCCGCGCTCCTGTGTCGACCTGCTGCAACGTATCTGGCTCGACGAGATCGCCAAGCCCGAGGCCACCGAGCTGGTGCGACGGCTGATGAGCAAGCAGGTCTTCACCCATCGCATCGCCGCCGACCTGCTCGCCGACGACATCCAGCTCGCCGGCAAGACCGGCGGCTTCCTCACCCTGCGCCACGAGATCGCGGTCGTCACCCACCCCGGTGGCCGCGTCGCCATCGCCGTGCTTACCGACTCCGACCGCACCGCCCGGATCCAGAACGACGTCGACCTCGCCGTCGCCGCCACCGCCCGCGAGGCCGTCGAAGCTCTCGCCGCCCGCCGCTGACCCCGCCCAGCCGAGAAGTCACTCCTGCAGGTCGAGTGGGCACGCTTGTGACTTCTCGGCCTGCAGAGGTGACGCCTCGACCTGCGTACGTGACTTCTCGGCGATAAAACCAGGTGCTGTCGATTCGGTGGCGGTGGTGGAATGAACCGTGCGATCTCCGTTCGGCTTCCTCCGCGGTCTGATCCCGCCGACGCCGTTGTCGCGTCGTCTGGCGACGCAGTCGTTGCTGTTCGCGGCGGGTGACGGCACGTTCACGACCGCGTCGGCGTTCTACCTGGTCGTGTTCGTGGGGCTGACCCCGGCGCAGATCGGCATCGGGCTGACGGTGGCCGGGATCGCCTCGTTCCTCACCGCCTATCCGATGGGGCGGCTGGCCGACAGGGTCGGCCCGCGGCGCATCTGGGCGATCAGCGCCGCCGGGAGCGCGGCCTCGTTCTCGCTGATGCCGTTCATCCACGGCTTCTGGGCCTATCTGGCGGTCGTCGTGGTCTTCGAGGTCGTCAACAACGCGGGCGGCGCGGGCCGCAACGCGTACGTCCTCGACGTCCTCCCGGAGAAGGAGCGGGTCCAGACCCAGGCGTTCATGTACTCGAGCCTCAACCTCGGGTTCACCGTCGGCGCCCTGATCGCCGGCGTCGCGCTCGCGCTGGACACCGACACCGTGCTCAAGTGGGGCGTGCCGTTCCTGGCCACCGCGGTCGGCGTGGCCAACGCCTTCTGGATCACCCGGCTGCCGAAGGCACCGCACGACGAACGTCGCGTGTCGGGCGAGGCCGCGATCGTGAAGGTCGGGCCGGGCGCGCTGCGCAACGTCGGCTGGCTGCTGGTCACCACGTTCACCGGCACGATGTGGACCAACCAGGTGCTGCTGCACACCGTGATTCCGCTGTGGCTGGTCGAATACACCGACTCCCCGCGCTGGCTGCTGGCCTGGCTCTTCGCGACCAACACCGTGCTCTGCATCGTGCTCCCGGCCTACACCTCCCAGGGGGTCCATCACGTCCGTGACGCGTTGCGGCGGGTGTGGTGGAGCAGCGGGTTCTTCGTGGCCGCGTGCGCGATCACCCTGTTCACCCACGACACCCGCGGGTTCCTCACCATCTTCCTGGTCTGGTTCGGCCATGTGGCCGTGACGGGCGCGGAGCTCGCGATCAGCTCGGCCTCCTGGGCCCTGCAGGCCGAGCTCATGGACCCCGACCGGCGAGGGGAGTACGAAGGCGTCGCCGGCATCGGCCGCCAGCTCGGCGGTGCGTGGGCGCCGGCGCTGTTCACCTTCCTCGCCATGGGCTGGCACCCCGACTTCTACCGCGGCGCCGGCTGGATCGTGATCGCCGCCATCATCGTCGCTGCCGCGGCCGCGATGGGCCCCTCGACGAAGATGGCCGTACGTTTCAAGCAGACCCACTTCCCGCGGGAAGAGGAGCCGGACCCGGCTGCGGTCTAGCGCGCCACTAGCGCAGGATCGCTGCGATCCGGTCGCCGAGATAGGGCGCGAGGGTGGCGGCGAAGAGCGGCGAGATGTGGAACCCGTCCTGGTAGACCTGCAGGTTGCCGACGACCGGCGAGCACGTCTTGTCGCCGCAGAAGTAGTCGGTCAGGTCGATGTGATGGGCGTTCGGTGTCAGCCGGGTGGCGCCGGCGCTGCCGTCGTCGAGCACGACCCGTCGCCTGGAGCGGTCGCACGTCGACTCCGCCGCGAGCCCCGCCTGGTCGATGCACGGCTGCACGACCCGCGCGAACCGCGTCGTGTCGCCTTCGAAGATGGGGCTGTCCTGGATCGCGATCACCGGCACCGCCGGGTCGGGGCGGGTCGCCCAGGCCTCCGCGAGGCCACGGCTGAGCGCCTCGCCGCCGCTCTCGTCACCGGAGGTCTCGACCGCGACCTGGCTGGAGTGGATGACGACGTAGGCGTCGATCTCCGACTTCGTGGAGATATACGCCGCGAGCTTCTCCTTCCACTGCCCGCACAGCTCCAGGCTCGACCGGGGTGGGCCGACGCGGTCGCGCGCGTTCCAGTGGCAGCCGGCTCGTCCGGCCACGTCGATGCGCCAGCCGCGCTGCTCGGCGATCTCCCGGTAGGCGGGCACGAGCTGGTTGTTGTGGGAGTCGCCGATCGCGAGGAGGTGGCGTGAGTAGCCGCGGGTCGGTCCGAGCGTGCACACCTTGAACTGCACCGGCCGCTCCTTGTTGGACCAGCAGCCCGACCCGTCGGGTGCCTCGTAGGCGAGCTGGGCGTCCAGCAGGCTGTCCGGTGCCTGGCAGCCCTCGGTGGCGGGGTCCATCGCGGCGGCGCCGATGCAACCGGCGTACTTCTCCGCGGTGCGCATCGCGGCGGCCTTGGCTACGGCGTCGCGATGCTCCACCTCGACGGCGCCGGCGAGGGTCGCGCCGGCGACGACGGCCATCGCGACGGCGGCGGCCGCCAGCCGCGGCAGTCCGGCGAAGGACGGGTCGAGGCGCGCGGCGGGCTTCTCGACGTAGCGATGCGTGAGCCACGCCAGCACCGTCGAGCTGGGGAGCACGACCAGCGCCGCGAGGAGTCCGATGCTCGTGGTGTGGGTCCAGCTCAGCCAGGCGATCAGCAGGGGCCAGTGCCACAGGTAGAGCGGGAAGGAGATGTCGGCGACGAACCGCAGCGGCCCCATCGCCAGCGGACGCTGCGGACCCCAGCGCGCCTGCGATCCCGAGCCGAGCACGACGAGCAGCGCGCCGCCGACCGGCCACCACGCCCACGGCCCGGGGAACAGCGCGGCGCCGTCGAGCCAGAACCCTGAGCTCGCGACCATCGCCAGCCCGGCCCAGGCGAGCGCCGGGCGCACCGCGTCGGGCGGACGCAGACGGTCGAGCCCGAGCGCGAGCAGCGCTCCGACCCCGAGCTCCCAGAAGCGCGCCAAGGTGTGGAAGTAGGCCACCTGCTGGTCGGCGGCGCCGAGCCGCCAGGCGAGCACGAACGACGCGACCGTCGCCACCGCCACGACGACCGCCAGCATCTGGGGGAGCCGTCGCCGCGCCAGCCACCAGATCGCCAGCACGACCAGCGGCCACACCAGCAGGAACTGTCCCTGCACGGCCAGCGACCAGAAGTGCTGCAGCGGGCTCGCGCTCGGCCCGGCCGCCCCGTAGGTCAGCTGCGTGCGGATCATCTCCCAGTTGAGGACGTACGCCGCCGACGCAGCGATCTCCCGCAGCGTCGAGCCCCACACCGACCGCGGCATGACCGCCACCATCAGCGCTGCCGTGCCGGCCAGCACGACCAGGGTGGGCGCCGAGAGGCGCAGGAAGGTGCGTCCGTAGTGGTCGGCCAGGTGCAGCTCTCCGGCCGCGACGCGGCGTACGAGCGACCGGGTGACCAAGAACCCGGTCAGCGCGAGGAAGACGTCGACCCCGCCCGAGACCCGACCGTGCCCGAAGAGGTGGAAGACCACCACGAGCGCCAGCGCCAGCCCCCGCAGTCCGTGGATCTCGGCGATGCGCTGAGTCGGGGGCGGCTGCGGCATCGGGTCAGGCTAGGTCGGCCTGGTGACTCCCGGGAGACGCCCAGATGAAGCCGAGTCGGCTCGTTAGAACGAGCCGACTCGGCGGGGGTTTCGGTCAGGATGCGCCGACTCGATGGTCAGGAGCCGAGCACCTGCTCGAGATAGGGGTTGCCGAAGGTGCGCGCGGGGTCGAGCTTGTCGCGCAGGGCGACGAAGTCGCCGAACCTCGGATAGCGCTCGGCCAGGTCGGCGGCGGAGAGCGTGTGCATCTTGCCCCAGTGCGGTCGGCCACCGACCTCGTCCGCGATCCGTTCGAAGGCGGCGAAGTACTCCTCCCGCCACGGCGACGACGGCGCGGTGTGGATGGCGATGTAGACGTTCTCGCGCTCGAACCCGGTGGAGAGCGGGATGTCGTCGGCGCCAGCGACGCGCACCTCGACCGGGAAGGAGATGTTCCACGACGACGCCTCGACGGCACGCTGGAGCGAGGCCAGCACCTCCATGCCCGCGGCCCGCGGCACGGCGTACTCGCTCTCCACGAACCTCACCTTCCGCTGCGAGGTGAAGACGCGGTGGGAGATGTCGGTGAACTCGCGCGGCGAGAGCGCGGAGGCGGCGACGCGGGCCAACGGCTTCACCAGGCCCGGCGCCCGCAGCCCGAGGCCGACCGTCGCCCCGAAGACGGTGTTGGAGAGCAGCTCGTCGTCGACCCAGCCGCGCACCCGCGGCACCGGCGCCAGCGGCGTCTCCGGCAGCGGCAGCCGGGTGTTGTGCTTGGTCAGCACCCGGGTGGTGTGCGGGAACCAGTAGAACTCGAAGTGGTCGGTCTCGCTCGCATGCGACTCGAACGAGGCCATCACCTCGGCGAGCTCGCCGTTGCCCTCGCGGGCGCGCAGGGCGAACAGCGGCTCGGTCTGCAGCGTCACCTCGACGACGATCCCGAGCGCGCCCAGCCCCACGCGGGCCAGGTCGAAGATCTCGGGGTTCTCCGACGCGGAGCACGCGACCACGGAGCCGTCGGCGAGCAGCAGCCGCAGGCCGCGTACCTGGGTCGCCAGGCCACCGAAGCGCGCGCCGGTGCCGTGGGTGCCGGTCGAGATCGCCCCGGCGATCGACTGCTCCTCGATGTCGCCGAGGTTGGTCATCGACAGCCCGAGCGCCTCCAGCGCCCGGTTGAGCCGCTTGAGCCGGGTGCCGCCGCGCACGGTCACCAACCCGGTCGTCGAGTCGGCGCGGACGATCCCGGAGATCCGGTCGAGGCTGACCTGCACGTCGACCGGCGAGGCGATCGCGGTGAACGAGTGGCCCGCGCCGACCGGCTTCACCTTCCGCCCGGCCTCGGCTGCCGCCACGACGACGGCCGCCAGCTCCGCCTCGTCGCGAGGCACGACGACCTCGATCTCACCGACCTGCTGGTTGCCCGCCCAGTTCTGCCAGCCCTGCTCGTTCTGCGGCTCGTTCACGCGGCAAGGGTGTCGGCTCGGACGCGTCCGGTCAACGCCTGCGTCCAGATCCGTCGGACCGCGCGACGGAACAGTTGCCCACCCACCGTTGACGCGAGTGCCATGAGGGGCATAGACACTGGCCTCGTGGTTACGACATCCCACCATCTCTCCGCTCAGCAGCACGATCGTCTCGACCGGGCGACCGCCGGACTCGACGGCCCTGTCGGGGCGGTCGACCTGGCGGCGTTCGACGCCAACGCCGACGACCTCGTACGCCGGGCCGCGGGCACTCCGATCCGGGTGGCGAGCAAGTCCGTACGCTGCCGTGCGCTGCTCGACCGGGTGCTCGCCCGCGAGGGATACGAGGGGATCCTGGCGTTCACGCTGTCCGAGGCGCTGTGGCTGGCCGAGACCCACTACGACATCGTGATCGGCTACCCGACCGCCGAGCGGGCGGCGCTCGCGGCGCTCGCCGGCGACGAGGAGAAGCTCGCCCGGATCACGCTGATGGTCGACAGCGCCGAGGGGCTGTCGCTGCTCAAGTCGGCGATCGGCACCCCGGCCGCCCCCGTACGTGTCGCCCTCGACCTCGACGCGGCGCTGGTCATCGCCCGGCGCATCTGGCTCGGCCCGCGCCGCTCCCCGGTGCGCACGCCCGAGGATGCCGTCGCCCTGGCCCGGCTGGTCACCGAGGATCCGGACTTCGAGCTGGTCGGTCTGATGGCCTACGAGGGTCAGGTCGCCGGTCTGGTCGACCGCCCGCTCGGCGGCAACCCGCCCGCGCCCGTCATCCGCCGGATGAAGCGGGCCTCGGTCGCCGAGATCACCGAGCGTCGCGGGAAGGTGGTCGCGGCCGTTCGCTCGCTGGCCGACCTCGAGTTCGTCAACGGCGGCGGCACCGGCTCGATCGAGTCCACCCGCGCCGACCCGTCGGTGACCGAGATCGCGGCCGGGTCCGGGCTCTACGGCCCGACCCTCTTCGACCGTTACGACGGCTTCACACCGCACCCGGCGGCCTACTTCGGGCTGAGCGTCGTGCGCCGGCCCGCCCCCGGCATCGTCACCGTCGCCGGCGGCGGCTGGATCGCGTCGGGACCGGTCGGGCCCGACCGCGCGCCGAGCCCGACCTACCCCTTCGGGCTCGACTACGTCGGCACCGAGGGTGCCGGCGAGGTGCAGACCCCGCTGCGCGGGGCGGCGGCCGACACGCTCGCGATCGGTGACAAGGTGTGGTTCCGGCACGCGAAGGCGGGCGAGGTCTGCGAACGCCTCGACTCGCTCCACCTCGTCGAGAACGACGCCATCATCACCGTGGCGCCGACCTACCGGGGCGAGGGCAAGACCTTCATGTGAGCTTCCGGGCGCCCATGCCCATGTCCGTGCCGCTGCTCGGCGAGTTCACCGGCGAACCGGCAAAGTTCACCGGTTTCCGTCACCCCGGATGCTCGGCATCGGTAGTTTTACGGCCGATGGATGAGCAAGTGTGCTGGGCCGACAAGGGCTTCTGGGAGCCCGGAGAGCCCATCGACTCCACCACGTACGCAGCCTCCGGCCGCCACCTCTTCGACGGCTCGTTCACCTGGCCGGTGATGGTGCTCAAGAGCGGCGCGCTGGACCACAACGTCGTGACCCTCGCCGGGTTCGCCGACGAGCACGGTCTGCTGCTCGCTCCGCACGGCAAGACCACGATGGCGCCGTCGCTCTATCAGCAGCAGCTCGACGCCGGCGCCTGGGCGATCACGGTGGCCTCGCCGAGCCAGGCGCTGGTCGCTCGCCGGGCCGGCGTACGCCGTGTCCTGGTCGCCAACGAGATCCTCGACCACAGCGCGCTGAGCTGGGTTGCCTCCGAGCGGGCCGCCGACCCGGAGTTCCTCCACCTGCACCTGGTCGACTCGGTCGAGGGGGTCGAGGCTGCCGCCGAGGCCTCCGCCCTGGTGGGCGTCGAGGACCGGCCGCTGTCGGTGCTGATCGACCTGGGCTTCGTGGGCGGACGCACGGGATGCCGGTCGGTCGAGGAGGCGCTCGAGCTCGGTCGGGTCGTGGCCTCCACGTCCGGGGTGTTCCTGGCGGGTGTGGCCGGATACGAGGGCGGGCTGAAGACGGTCGAGGCCGCCGGTGGCTATTTCGACGACCTCAGACGGCTCGCCTCGACGCTGTTCACCGAGGGCCTGGTCGCCGCCGACGCGATCGTCTCCGCGGGCGGCAGCGCCTTCTTCGACGTACTGGCCGAGCGTTGGTCGACGGGCTGGCCGGCCGAGATGACCCCTCGCAAGGTGCTGCGCAGCGGGGCGTACGTCTCCCACGACCACGGCACCTACACCGACAAGACGCCCTACAACCGCATCGAGGGCAGCCTCGAGCCAGCTCTCGAGATCTGGGCCCAGGTGGTCTCGGCGCCCGAGCCCGGGCTGGTGATCGTCGGGATGGGCAAGCGTGACGCGCCCTACGACAGCGGCCAGCCGATCCCGTTGGCGGTGCGCCGTAACGGCCACGACCGCGCCGAGCCGCTCGAGGGAGCGGTCGAGAAGATGGACGACCAGCACGCCTATCTGCACACCGACGCCGGCCTGCGCCCCGGCGACCTGGTCGCCTTCGGCATCTCGCACCCGTGCACGGCGTTCGACAAGTGGCGGCTGATCCCCGTCGTCGACGGCGACTATGTGGTGACCGACCTGGTGCGCACCTACTTCTGAGCAGTCCTCGGAAGCGGTTGGCCGCCGGCGGGAATCTGCATCCTGACCTGGTAGAACGCGCCGTGGTCGGTGGCTCGCCGCGCCGACGGGCCGGAGTAGGCGCGGTAGCGGTCCGGGCGCAGCGAGGGGTCGAGGAAGGTCTGGTCGATCGGTGCCCGCCCGAAGGTGTTGCACGTCTCGTGCGTGGCGAGCGGGCTGATCAGCCCGGTCTCGGGCGAGGTGAGGTCGCACAGGATGTCGTTGCGCTGGTTGAAGTCGCCCGCGACGATCATCGGCACCTCGGATCGCGCGACGATGCTCTTGACGATCTGCGCGTCGATCTGCCGCCACTTCTTCTGGTTGGGAGCCGAGGGGATCGACGCCGGGAAGTGCACGGGGAGCACCCCGACCCGTCGCCCGGTGGCACGCTCCTCCAGCACCACGACCGGGGCCGTGACCCGGGCGCCGTGCCGGTAGTACATGGTCACGGGGTCCCTGCTGACCAGCCGAAACACCGAGCGGCGGTAGAAGACCGCGTCGTCGGTGGCGTCGGGCGTGGAGATCAACGCGTACTCGCGGCCGTATCGCTCGAAGGTGGCCCGTTGCGGTGCCTCCACCTCGGCGAGCACACCGAAGTCGACGAGCGTACGCCGCAGATGACCGACCACGATCCGCATCCGCGGCACCCCGTCGAGCCTGCCGGCGGCAGAGCCGCCGGGCGCCGTGTGGTGGTCGGCCCAGGCGTTGAGCCAGGCGAACCGCTGGAAGCCGGGACGGACGGGGTCGGCCTGGGCGACCTTGATCGTCGGGCCGGCGGTGGCGGTCGTCGGGGCGAGGAGGCTCGAGGCGACGGCGACGATGCCGCACAGTGCGACCGCGGGCACGACCGCGCGCAGCAGCTTCGCCGACGCGGGACCCGAGAAGAGTGCGTTGGGGGACACGCCTACCGACGGTATGGGCGTGCCGTGTGCGCTGAGCCAAACGCTCTCTAATACTCAGAAACCTCGGGTGAACGCCTAGATCATCTAGAGGTCCATGAACCCCAGCGCGGCCGCGATGTCGGCGGTGCCGTAGTGGAGGAACTCGTCGGCGGTCTTCTCGGTGACGCCCTTCTGCGCGGTCACGAACCCGACCACGACAGCCTTGGACGAGTCTTTGGCCACCCACTTGCCGATCACGTCGTCCGCGATGAGGCTGCCGGTCGGCAGGTCGAAGTCGGTCTCCTTCGCCGACGTGGCGGCTGCGCTGGCGGCCGCGTCGCTGTCGAAGACGTAGATGATCCGGAGCAGCCGCAGCTTGCCGCCCTCGGCGTCGTGGATCCCCATCGCGGCGTAGCGGCAGCCCTTCTTCTCCAGGGCGGCCGAGGCGATCGGCCCGCAGTCCGGGTAGTCCTTCGCGGCAACGTACGTCGCGTCCATCTGCACGTCGCCGAGCTTGAAGTTCCACTCGCCCGCGAAGAGGTCGTCGGCCAAGCCTCCGGGGTCGGGGGTGGAGCTGCCGGCCGACGGTGACGGCGAGGTGGGCGGGGACGACGCGGTCGCCGGGGCCGGGCCGGCGCTCGGGTCGTCCGAGCCGCGGAGGAGGACGATCCCGGCGGTGACGATCGCGGCGAGGACCAGCACGACCGCCAGCGCGCCGAGGCCGATGACGAGCGCCCACGGCCCGCCGGGGCGTGCGTACGAACTTTCGTTCGCCGAGCCACCGCCCTGGGGGTCCGGTGCGGGTGGCAACGCCCCGTACCCCTCCGGCGGCGGAGGTGGCGGGTGCTGCGGAGGTGTCGTCATCGGTCCCCTGCCGAGTAGAGATCGTGCCCTCACAGATTGCCACACCGGCCGCCGCCGCCCGGCCGGAACAGCCGTTCGGGGGAGGTCGTCAGATCGTCACGGCGCGACGGGGTAGTGGCTGGCGATCGCGATCCGGTTCCAGGCGTTGATCGAGATCGCGACCCAGGTGAGGGCGGCGATCTGCTTGTCGTCGAGGATGCTCTCGACATCGACGCCGGGGGAGGCGGCGGTGTGCAGGTCGCCGATGCGGGTGATCTGCTCGGCGATGGTGAGCGCGGCCTGCTCCTCGGGCGTGAAGTACTGCGACTCCCACCAGGCGGCGACGACGGCGAGCCGCTCGGCCGTCTCACCGTTCTTGATGGCGTCCTGGGTGTGCATGCGCAGGCAGAAGGCGCAGCCGTTGAGCTGAGAGGCGCGCAGCTTCACGAGGTCGACGGCGAGCCGGTCGAGACCCGCAGCGGTGATGGCCTCCTCGACAGCCTCCTCGACCGCCATCTGGGCCTTGTAGGCGGCGGGGAAGAGCTTGGTGACGTTGACGTTGGCGAGCATCGGGATCCTTCGGTGACGGGCCCGCCATGTCGCGGGCACTCACCTGATTGACGAGATGTCGCCGATGAATGTGAGGTCGCCGCCTCACATTCCTGACGTCTGGCTCGTCACACTCGTGTGAACCGCGCAGCGAGGTGCCAGGATGCCTGACATGGACGACCTGGATGAGGTGATCGTCGAGCGGCGCCGCCTGATCGCGCTGGCCTACCGTCTCCTCGGCACGGTCGAGGAGGCCGAGGACGCGGTCCAGGAGACGTACGTCCGGTGGTATCGCCTCACCGATGCCGAGCGGTCCGCGATCGATAATCCCGCCGGCTGGCTCAGCCGCGTCACGAGCCGGATCTGTCTCGACGCGCTCAAGTCCGCACGCGTGCGGAGGGAGCAGTACGTCGGTCCGTGGCTGCCCGAGCCGACCCGACCCGGCTTCCTGGCGGCTCCCGGCAGCCCCGCGGGGGCGACGGAGCCGACCGACCCCGCCGACCGCGTGACCCTGGACGACACGGTCAGCACGGCTCTCCTCGTCGTGCTGGATGCGATGACGCCTGCCGAGCGGGTCGCGTTCGTGCTCCATGACGTCTTCGCCGTGCCGTTCGGCGACGTCGCCACGGTCGTGGGCCGCAGCCCGGCCGCGGTCCGCCAGCTCGCGACCTCGGCCAGGCGGCGGGTGGCCGACCAGCGTCTCGGCATCGCGGCGCTGCCGGAGCACGACGATGTCGTGCGTGCCTTCGTCTCGGCGACCGCCGGCGGTGACCTCGGCCGGCTGGTGACGCTGCTGGACCCTTCGGTCACGCTGCGCTCCGACGGCGGTGGGCGGGTCAGCGCGGCCCTCAACCCGATCGAAGGGCCGCAGAAGGTGGCGCGGTTCCTGGTCGGCGTGCTCAGGAAGCGGCCGACGTGGGCGATCCGCACCGAGCCCACCGCCGACGGCCTCGGGTTCACGTTGGTCGAGGACGCCACTCACCACGGCGTCGCCAACCTCCGGGTCGTCGACGGCCGCGTCACCGACGTCTGGATCGTCCTCAACCCGGACAAGCTCGGCGGCTGGCGCTAGCCGCCGACCGCCGGCCGGCCCGGCCTCACGAACCCGGCCTCACAACCAAGGCCCGAGCTCGGGTGCGTCCGCGATGCCGTGCGGACGCCCGGCGAGCCAGGCGGTGACGTCGGGGAGCGACCCGGACACGGCGCGCAGGTCGTCCTCGGAGAGGCCACGCTTCACGCGGATCTCGTCGGCGAGGGCGGTCAGGAAGTCGTCGGGCAGGTCGGCGAAGCCGAGACCGGTGCCGAGGTCGACGGCGTGCACGAACACCTCACGTGCGCGCATCCACGGCACGTCGCTCGCCTGCCGGGTGACGCCCTGCGCGGTGATCACCTCGTGCTGCCACTGCTGCGGGGTGAGCCGGTCGAAGGCGCCCTCGAGCGCGGTGGCGCCGCGGGCGTACCAGGTCAGCAGCTCGTCGGCCGGGAGCGTCGCGGCCCGCTCGATGTCGGCGTTGCGCTGCTCGGTGGAGGCGTACATCCGCTTCTCGATCCCGGTCTCGGCCCAGGAGATCAGGTTGCCGAGGGCATCGGCGTTGGCGGCGACGTGGCCGACGACGTGCTTGCGCGTCCAGCCGGGCAGCTGCGAGCCGGCTGCGATGCCGGAGGCGTCGAGCTGCTCGATGGCCGTGGTCAGCATCGCGGTGCCGTCGGTGGCCCAGCGGCGGCTGTCGTCGAACGTACGCATCGGGTTGTTCGTGGTCATGGGCACAGGTTCCCCTGCCGGGCGGCGCAGGACAACCATTCATTTCGATGAACGCCGCAGGCGGCTGGGCCAATCTGCTGCGGCGCCGAGCGATAGGTGCTTTGTTATGGGGTGATCAGAAAGAGGTGGGATGGACAAGCCGCTCAAGACCCGGCCCCCGTACGCGATCACCAGCGTCGACCACGCGCTCCAGCTGGCGGCGATCCTTCAGCTCGAAGGCCGGCTCACGGTCTCGGAGGCGGCTGTGCGGCTCGATGTCGCCCGCTCGACCGCCCATCGCCTGCTCGCGATGCTCGTCTACCGCGACTTCGCGGTGCAGGACGACGACAAGGGCTATCGAGCCGGGCCGGTGCTGGAGCTCGCCGCCCACTCGCGTTCGACCGCCGCCCGGCTGCGCCAGGTCGCGCTGCCCCACCTGCAACGACTGGTCGACCTGCTCGGTGAGTCGGCCAACGTCGCCGTGCGCACGGGCGACACCTGCCGGTTCATCGCCTCCATCGAGTCGCCGCAGTCGCTCAAGGTCGGCTCCCGGGAGGGCATGGTCTTCCCGGCCCACCGCACCACCGCCGGTCTCCTGCTCCTCGCCCAGATCTCCGAGCCCGAGATCGCCTCGATCTACAGCAAGGAGCGGTACGCCGACCACCCCGGCGACCGCCCGGACCTCGACACGCTGCGCACCGAGCTGGATCGAGTACGCCGCAACGGCTTCGCCTTCAACGACGGCCGCTCCGAGCGCGGTGTCTTCGCCATCGGTGTGCCCGTCCACGGCGCCGGGGGAGACGTCGTCGCCGGGATGTCGGTCTCCATGCCCAGCGTGCGTTTCGACAAGGAGTCGCTGCCGGCCCTGGTCGCCAGCCTGACCTCTGCCGCCTCGGCCATGGAGCGCGACCTGGCCGGGCACCACTAGGCCGGCACCACCAGGCCGGGCTCACATCCGGAAGAGGATCTCCGCGCCGAGGTCGGTGTTGCCGTAGGAGGTGTACTCCTTGCCGGTGTCGACGGCGATCTGGTCGTTGGCGGTGACCATCGTGTAGACGACGTACTTGCCGTAGTCCTTCACCTTGAACCAGCCCTGGGTGTAACCCGGCAGCGAGGCCTCCGGGGGCGGAGTCACGTCGGCCGGCTCCATCTTCTTGGCGGCCTTCCCGGCCTTCTCGACGCTGCCGAAGTCGTAGACGAAGTGGGTCATCCGCAGGTTGGCGTGCTGAGCCTTGTAGGAGACCCGGACCGCGTAGTGGCAGCCCATCTTCCGGATCGGTGCCTTCAGGGTCGCCTTGCAGCCGGCGTAGTCCTTGCCGTCGAGATAGCGCGCCTTCAGGGTCACCTCGCCGTAGGTGAACTCCCAGGGGCGGGGAGCGTCGGCCTCGGAGACGCGCTCGGGGCCGACCGTCGACTGGGCGGGCGGGCTGCTGGGGCCCTCGCTGCCGTCGGGGGCGGCCGTGCCGGGCCAGCCGGGCATGCCGCTGGACTCGCTGCGTACGTCGGAGCTCCCGCTGCCCGGGGAGGCGGCGTCGGAGGACGGGGCCTGGCTCGGCGACGAGGAGTCGCTGGTGGTCGGCACGCCGGCGGTGTTGGTGGCGTCCCTGTCGGAGAGGTTGTCCTTGAAGAGGGCGAAGACGATCACGCCGCACGCGGCGACGAGACCGAGCGAGATCGCGATGGTGAGTGCTTGGCGCAGCGGGCCGATCCGCCCGCGCTCCTTGCGTGCGTTGAACTCCGGCCGGTTGCCGCTCTCCGCGGACAGCCCGATCAAGCGCTCGTTGTAGTCGAACGGCGCAGGCTGCTTCTGCGGCTCCTCGTCAGGCGCGCCCGGACCGGGGGCGCCTGAGGGCGGCGGATACGGCATGGGGTTTGTCTACCACCTATCGGAGGTCGCCACGCCGAAGGCGTGGAAGACGGAGGAGTTCGCGCTCGAATCCCCCTGATCGAGCGGCGCGTGTCAGCAGTTCTGGCGGCCCGTCCGAGACGGACGAACGCTCATACCTAGGGTACGCGGCCCCCGAGCTCGTGCTCCACAACTTGCCCAATCTCGATGGAATGCGTTCGGTGTGCCGCAGCGGGCGACGCAGCTTGTTCCGGTCCTGTTCCGACGCCTGTCTCGCGTGTTGCTGCATTGCACAGACCCGAAGAACGTGTCTCTGCAATGCAGATTCTTGGGGTGGGGAATGAGGTGCGGTCGCGAGGAAAGAACACGAAACTCAGTTACCCGGCACCGGTAACGCCACGAGACCCGTGGCTTCGGCGCCAGGCCCGCAACCCAGCGGGTGTTCCCCACGAAAGAGGAGACGCCATGAAGTTCAACAGCTCCATCCTCCGTCCCCGCGCCGTTGCTGCCGCCGCGGCCGGTCTCGGTCTGGCCGCATCCGCAGCCATCGCCCTGCCTGCTGCCGCCGCCGACGCCGAGTTCAGCAAGTCGGAGGTCGCTTCGGTCAAGTCGGCCGTGGCCGAGTCCGCACCCGTCGGCTCGTCCTGGTACACCGACCCGGCCACCAACAAGGTGGTCATGACCGTCGACGAGACCGTCTCCGACTCGGAGATCTCCCGGGTCAAGGGTGCTGCCGCCGAGAAGACCAGCCAGGGCGACCAGGCCGTGACCGTCAAGCACGTCAAGGGCGAGTTCACCCCGCTCATCGGTGCCGGCGACGCGATCTACGGCGGCGGCTCGCGCTGCTCGCTCGGCTTCAACGTCAAGGTCGGCGGCGCCGACGCCTTCCTGACCGCCGGCCACTGCGGCAACGCCGTCTCGGACTGGTACGCCGACTCCGGTAACAGCGAGTTCCTCGGCTCCACCGACGGCTCGAGCTTCCCGGGTGACGACTACGCACTCGTCCGCTACGACTCCAGCGTCTCCAAGGAGGGCGGCTTCACCGCCGGCGAGGCCTCCGTCGGCCAGAGCGTCACCCGCGACGGCTCCACCACCGGCGTCCACACCGGCACCGTGACCGCTCTCGACGCGACCGTCCGTTACGCCGAGGGCACCGTCAGCGGCCTGATCCAGACCGACGTGTGCGCCGAGCCCGGTGACTCCGGCGGCGCCCTCTACTCCGGCTCCACCGCGCTGGGCCTGACCTCGGGCGGCAGCGGCGACTGCACCTCCGGTGGCCAGACCTTCTTCCAGCCGGTCACCGAGGCGCTCAGCGCCTACGGCGCCACGATCTACTGATCACCAGCTGCTGATCTGACCCCCACAGACTGATCGACAGCGCGTACGCCGTGGGGCGAGGTGGTCTGGACCACTTTGCCTCGCGGCGTACGTAATTTCGTCGGGTTGCGAATATTTCCTTCATACGACTGGCCGTGGAGGTGTCGGCAACGACATACTCCACGGGAGGTTGTGTTCGGGCACATCACGGTGGTCGTGCACTCTTGGCGTGCGCTACCGGGGCGCGCGCCTGGTTTCGTTCCAGGAGGAGCACATGAGGTCCACCCGATTTCGCGCCCGCATCGCCGCGGCAGCCTTCGGGCTCGGTCTGATCGTCGCCGGTGCCACGCCGGCGATCGCCGCGCCCGCGCCCGCCGCCGACGAGCCGGATCGGTCGAAGGTCAGCCCCAGGGCGCTCGCCGCGGTGCACTCGGCCGTCGACTCCGCGATCAACGGGTCGGCCGTCTCCGGCATCGCCTGGTATACCGACCAGGCCACCGGCAAGGTCGTCGTGACCGCCGACTCCACCGTCACCGAGTCTCTGCTCGGCAAGGTCACCCGGGCCGTCGGCGTCGACCCGGCGCTGCTCAGCGTGAAGCACGTCAAGGGCGAGTTCAGGCCGCTGATGGGTGCCGGCGACGCGATCTACGGCGCCGGCTACCGGTGCTCGCTGGGCTTCAACGTACGCAGCGGCGGCACGTACTACTTCCTGACCGCCGGTCACTGTGGAGACCGGGCGGAGAACTGGTACACCAACTCCGGCCAGACCACGCGGATCGGGCCGACCGCGAAGTCGAGCTTCCCCGGCAACGACTACGCGCTGGTGCGCTACGACAACACCTCGCTGACCCACTCCGGCGGCTACTCCGCGGGCGATGCCCACGTGGGTCAGCACGTCACCCGCGACGGCTCGTCGTCCGGCACCCACTCCGGCACCGTCAAGGCGCTCAACGTCTCGGTCAAGTACAAGGGGTCCGGCACCGTGCGCGGCATGATCCAGACCAACATCTGCGCCGAGTCGGGCGACTCCGGCGGACCGCTCTACGACGGCTCGACCGCGCTCGGCATCACCTCGGGCGGGTCCGGCGACTGCTCCTCCGGCGGCACCACCTTCTTCCAGCCCGTGCGCGAGGCGCTCGACGCCTACGGCGTGAACATCTACTGAGCCGCCGCGGCCCTCAGACGGCGAGCGGCACGGAGGCCGACCCGGCGCAGACCTGGACCAGCTGCGCGTAGGCGTCGAAGAGCCGCTGCTCGGAGAGGCGTCGGCGCTCGCGGAAGATGCGTTCGAAGTGCTCCTCGCGCTGCGCGAAGGCGGCCTTCCACGACTCGGCCGTCTCGGCGGGGTCGAAGCTCGAGACCAGGCGGGCGTCGCCGACCATCGCGGGGGCGTCGCCGACCGGCGTGGTCACCGGCACCGCGCCGCAGGCCATGCCCTCGAGCAGGCACAGCGGAGCGGCCTCGCCGAACGCCGAGGTGAGCGTGATCAGGTCGGCCGCGTTGTAGAGCGCCGCCATCTGGCTCTGGATCCCGAGGGCGTGCAGGTTGGTCTCCAAGGCCGACCAGCTGCCGAGCTCACCGGTGACCAGCTCGGCGAACGCGGGGTTGTCGCGGGTCATCCCGGCTCCGCACATGACCAGATGGGCGTCGGGATGCTCCTGCACGAACCGGCGTGCGGCGCGCACGAAGAGCGGCACGTTCTTCATCTCGTCGAAGCGCGCGGCGATCATCACGACCGGCTCGTCGCCGCCCACGCCGAGCTCGGCCCGCTTGCCCGCACGCAGCTCGGGGTCGGTGCGGAACCTGTCGAGGTCGACGCCGTTCGGGAAGACGGGCAGCCGCTCGAGCGGGATCCCGGTGGCCTGGTGGTAGGCCAGCTGCGTCGACTCCGCGCAGCAGACCGCAGCCGTCAGCAGGCCGGCGCGGTCGAGGTCGATCAGCTCCTGTACGCCGGCGCCCTGGTGCTCGGGGTCGGAGCGGTGCAGGCAGGTGATCAGCGGGGTGCCCGAGGTGCCGACCCTCCCGAGCACGGTGAGCGGCTGCTCCTTGAGGGAGAGGACGACGTCGGCCTTCGCCACCGACTGCGCCACCCGCTTGAGCTGGCTGGTGGTGATGGGCCCGCTCGGCGTACGCCTCAAGGCTCTGACGGGCACGCCGGCCGCGGTCAGGCGGCGATAGGAGCTGTCGGACGAGATCCGCTGGGCGGTGAACTCGCGCTGCACGCGGTCGCTCAGGCTCAGCACCGTGTGGTGCTGAGGCGTGGTGGCGTCGAGCGCGCGCACCACTGCGGTGTGCAGGATCCGGGCGCCGCCGGCGAAGAAACCTTCGTAGAGGGAGAGGACGGACGGGCCGTCCTCGAGGTATGCCACGTTCGACATGTCGACCTCACTTTTCCGCGGGAGCGTCGGCCCGAGCGGTGATGGTGGTGGGGCTACGGCAGAGATATGCGGCTCTGCTGGACGCTAACCCGCGTGACGGGCCTCTCCCAAGGGATCTTCCTGCTCCGGCGGGGGATTTCACGTGATCGTCATCTTCGCGGTATCCGCGGCCGACCGAGCCGGCGATGGAGGCGATGATCGGGTGGCGCGGGTCTCGGACTCGCTGGCGGATTCTGGAGCGACGGGCGTCGGATCCCGATACCTTCGTCAACCATGACGACCGAGGTCACGACGTACCGTTATGTCCGATTCGCCCTGTGCTGCCTGCTCGCGGGGCTGGCGATCTCGGTGGCGGCCGAGACGATCACCAGCGGTGAGTGGCAGACGTCGATCTCGTCCTACTACTACACCGCCGCGGGCCCGGTCTTCACCGCCGGACTGTGCGCGATGGGCGTGTGCCTGGTGGTGCTGCGCGGCTACACCGACGCGGAGGACACCGCGCTCAACCTGGCCGGCCTCTCGGCTCCGATGGTGGGCTTCGTGCCCACGCCGGAGGTCGGTGAGGCGGTCGACAAGGCGGCGATCGTCAACAACGCCTGGAGCTATCTCGCGGTGATGGCGATCGGGTGGGCGGTCGTGCTCGTCTTCGGGATGCGCAGGCGTGGTGGCGGCGGGTCCTGGCCCTCGCGCTGGGTGGTGATCGGCCTGGTGTCGATCGCCGGAGCCTGGGCCGTCGGCGTGGCCTGGCTGCTGATCGACCAGGACAGCTTCGCCTCGAAGGCGCACGGGCTCGCGGCCGTGTTCACCTTCGCCCCGTTCGCGCTCGCCGTCGTGCTCAACACCGACTGGGGCGTCCGCAAGATCGCGCGGGAGGCCGACAAGGCGCGTACGCGGCTGGACAAGACCTACTGGACGCTGGTCGGCGCGATGGCCGTGCTGCTCGTCGCCGGACTGCTGCTCGGCGTCGTCGGCTGGGACTACTGGCTGCTGGCGACCGAGGTCTCGCTGCTGGCCTGCTTCACGATCTTCTGGGTCGTGCAGAGCTTCGACCTGATGGACCCGGAGCGCGACCGGATGACCACGCGCCCGGGAGACCCGGTCACCGGAAGTCGATGAGCAGGTCGTCGTCGCCGTTGTCCGGGTCGGTGACGACCCGGGGGAGGCGTACGGCGGTGTCGGTGCGCTTGGCGAGCGGCACCTCCGGGCTCGGCTCCTGACCCCGGTCGTCGGCGCTGGTGGTGCTGCTGGCGGTGCCGGTGGTCTCGTGGGCGCCGGCGGTCTCGTCGGTCTCCGCGGAGTGCTGGTGCGTGAGCTGGGCGTGGGGCAGGACCTGGCTGCGCCAGGCGCGGCAGTTGTAGGGCAGCTGCATGCCGTCCATGCCCCGGCCGTAGTCGTCGTAGAAGGCGAGCACCTCACGCCGCTTCTGGTCCTGGGCCTCCGGCGCGAGCGTGGCGATGTTGGAGCGCGAGAGCACCAGATCCTGGATCGACTGGCGGTCGACGACCTGCCAGTGACGGAACGTCTGCGTCTCGACGGCCGAGAACATCCCGGAGTCGTCGAGGATCCCGGTCGGGTCGAAGTCGCCCTCCTGCTTGCCGATCAGCCTGCCGAGCTTGCGCACCCACGGGATGCGCTCGTCGCGCTCGTTCTGGATCACGGCGAGCCGTCCGTCCGTACGCAACACCCGCCCGATCTCGGAGAGAGCCTTGGCGTGGTCGAACCAGTGGAAGGCCTGACCGACGATGACGACGTCGTAGAGACCGTCGCCGGTCGGGATCTGCTCGGCCGTGCCGCTGGTGGCGCGCACGTCGGGCAGCTTGCCCGAGAGGATGTCGAGCATCGCGTCGTCGGGGTCGGTCGCGAAGACGTCGTGGCCGAGCTCGACCAGCACCTCGGTCAGCTTGCCGGTGCCCGCGCCGAGCTCCAGCACGGAGCACGGCTCCGCGCCGACCAGCCACGTGACCGCGTCCTTCGGGTAGGACGGTCGGCCGCGGTCATAGCTGTCCGCCACGCTGCCGAAGGAGCGTGCCGGATCGGGGCTGGCTGGGTCGGTCATCTCGGTCAGGGTAACGCGCGCTTAAGGTTGACACGTGAAGGACGATCCGCTGGCCCGGTTGGTGTCGCTCGAAGGTGTGGCCTCTGGCTTCGCCGCAGCCCGTGACGGCATCGATGTCATGCTGCGTGACCGAGGTCTGCGGCGTACGTCGCCGGAGACCACGGCCGAGTCGCTGCTGCGTGGCGCGCACGCCTCCGCAGTGCTGGAGGGTTCCGGGTCGTCGCTGGGTGAGGTGCGCGAGTCCGGCGGCGACGAGATCGCTCAGGACGCGGTGCGGCTCTCGACCGAGCTGCTCTCGCTCGCGCCGGTCGTGAAGCAGACGCCGTTGCAGGCGTTCGCGCGGATGCACGCGCTCGCGGCGGGTGGCTCGTTGTCGCCCGAGGAGCTCGGTCGGCCGCGGTCTGCCGAGGCCTCTGCCCGGCTCCGGCGGCTCGCCGATCTGCTGTTGGCCCCGACCTCGGCGCCGGCGCTGGTGGTGGCTGCGTTCGTGCACGCCGACCTGGCCACGGCTGCTCCGTTCGCGTCCCACAACGGGCTGGTCGCGCGGGCCGCCGAGCGGCTGGTGCTGGTCGCGCGCGGTGTCGACGAGAAGTCGCTGGTCGTGCCGGAGGCCGGCCACCTGGCCCTGCGCGCGGCCTACGAGTCGAACCTGCGTGGCTTCCGTGAGGGCAGGCAGGCGGGCGCGCACTCGTGGCTGCTCTATGCGGCCGAGGCGTACGCTGCCGGGGCCGAGGCCTCGCCGTTGCGGCTGGACGCCGCCGAGTAGGCACACAAGAAGGTGGCACCCGGTGGGTTGTGATCACCGGATGCCACCGCGTACACGAGGTGCCTTTCGGTTACCAAGCGTGCAAGGTCTGGTCACTGCGTCGGGATGTCTCCCCGGCTACAGCACCCCATCAGATGGGTGGATCGCCGCGTGGGTGCCTGGCATTCGTATACGTCTTGTTACACCTCTGTTTGTACGCCGGTTAGCGACCGGATTCAAGGCTGGAATTTCTGCAGGATGAAGAGGATGATGGCGCCCCTGCAGAACGGCTCGGGATCGGTCGGCGCGGTCGTTCAGGCGCCGAGGCGACGGCGCTTCGTGCCGGCCCAGATGACGCCGCCGGCGATCGCGACGGCACCGCCGACGGCCAGCGCGGCCAGCGTCGGGGTCGACGGGGTGAGCACCCGGCTGCGCAGCGCGACCGGCTTGTCGAAGACCAGGATCTCCCAGCCGCGCTCCTTGGCGACCTTGCGGAGATCCTTGTCGGGGTTGACCGCGAACGCGTGACCGACCTCCTCCAGCATGGGGGTGTCGGTGACGGAGTCGGAGTAGGCGTAGGACTCGTCGAGGTCGTAGCCGAAGCGCTCGGCGAGCTCTTGGACCGCGCGCGCCTTCTCCTCGCGGTAGGCGTAGAGCGCGATCTCGCCGGTGTAGCGACCGTCGGCGATCTCCATCTGGGTGGCGACGACGCGGTCGGCGCCGAGCATCGCACCGATCGGCTCGACGAGCTCGGTGCCCGAGGCCGAGACGATGATGACGTCGTGGCCCTGGGCGTGGTGCTCCTCGATGAGCTGCACGGCCTCCTCGTAGACGAGGGGGTCGACGACGTTGTGGAGGGTGTCCTTGACGATCGCCTTCACGGTGGCGACGTCCCAGCCGGTGACCATCTCGGAGAGCGCCTTGCGCATCTTCTCCATCTGGTCGTGGTCGGCCCCGCCGACGGTGTAGACGAACTGGGAGTAGGCCGAGCGGATCATGGCCGCGCGGGTGATCAGACCGCCGGCCTGGAAGTGCTTGGAGAACGCAAGCGTGCTCGACTTCGCGATGATCGTCTTGTCGAGGTCGAAGAACGCAGCGACGCGTGTCATGCGGACATCGTAGACGCCCGCTGGGCAGGCCGTTCACCGTCCACAGGGTGGGTTCGGGACAGCGTTATCCACAGCCTCCGGATTTGCGGGTGGAATTGTCGGTGCCGCGGCGGATGCTGCTGGCATGACCTCAGAACCGCTCGTCATCACCTCAGACTCGCTGCTCGCCGCGGAGGCCGCCCGGCTCGCCGCCGCATCCGGTGTCACCGTCGAGGAATGCCCCGCCGCCGTCGACGCGTTGCGGCGCTGGCAGAGATCGCCGCTGATCCTCGTCGGCACCGATCTGCTGGTCGAGCTGGCCTCGTTGCGACCTCCACGACGAGACGGTGTCTACGTCGTGGGCTGGGGCCAGGCGGGCGAGCCCGCGCTTCGGGCCGCCCTCGAGGTGGGTGCCGAGACGATGTTGGAGCTGCCGTCCGCGGAGTCGGTGGTCTCCGGGCTGCTCGCCGACGTGAGCGACGGCGAAGGCGGTGACGGGCTCGTCATCGGAGTGCTGGCCGGCTCGGGAGGAGCGGGCGCGACGACGTACGCCGCGGCGCTGGCCAGTCTGGGCGCCGAGCGTGGGTCGACCCTGCTGGTCGATGCCGACCGGCTCGGGCCCGGCGCGGGTCGTGTGCTCGGGCTCGAGGATCTGCCCGGTGTGACCTGGGGCGATCTCGGGCAGACGGCCGGGCGGCTGGGGGCCCGGGCGCTGCGCGAGGCGGTGCCGCACGTCGGCTCGCTGGGGCTGCTGGGCTGGCCCGTCGGCGATGCGTCGGCGCCGCAGCCGGAGGTCGTGCGCGAGGTGCTCGCTGCCGCGCGACGGGGTCACGACCTCGTCGTCGTCGATCTGCCCCGTGAGTCGGACTCCGCCACCGAGGCGCTCGTGACGGGGTGCGACCTGGTGCTCATCGTCGTCCGCGCCAACGTCACCGGCACCGCGTCGGCCGCGCGGTTGGTCGCGCGCCTGCCCGAGCGCGACCGCCTCAGCGTGGTCGTCCGTGGTCGTGCGGCCGAGCCCGAGGCCGTCGGACGCGCCCTGGGGCTCCCCGTCGCTGCCTCGATGGGTGACCAGCGCGGCCTCTCCGAGGCGATCGACCTGGGCCTGGGCCCGATCCGCTCCCGACGAGCGCCGCTCGCGCGTGCCGCCGCCGAGGTGCTCACCCGCTGCCGGGTGCGCGCGGGGGCGATGGCGGCATGAGCGAGCGGGTCGATGTCGCGCCGCAGGTCGTCGACCTGGTCCGCGACCACCTGGCGCGTACGCCGGGCGAGCTCACCCCGCACCGCGTGCAGCAGGCGCTGCGGGCCGAGGGCCGGATCGTCGGCGACGCGACCGTGCTCGCGGTCTTCGAGATGCTTCGCCGAGATGTGGTCGGAGCGGGCCCGCTCGAGCCGTTGCTGCGGCTGCCCGGCGTGACCGATGTGCTCGTCAACGGGCCAGACCAGGTCTTCGTCGACCGTGGCTCGGGGCTGGAGCCTGTTCCGGTCACGTTCCCCGACGACGACGCGGTGCGGAGGCTGGCCCAGCGGCTCGCCGCCGGAGCCGGCCGCCGCCTCGACGATGCCTCGCCCTACGTCGACCTGCGGTTGGGCGACGGCAGCCGGTTCCACGCGGTGCTGGCGCCGTTGGCGCGGCCGGGCACGGTGATCTCGCTGCGGGTGCCCTCGGCGCGTGCGTTCACGCTCGACGAGCTGGAGTCCTCCGAGATGGTCGTCCCCGAGGTGGCCGATCTGCTGCGCCGACTGGTGCGGGCGAGGTCGGCGTTTCTGGTCTCCGGGGGCACCGGGTCCGGCAAGACGACGCTGCTGGCGTCGCTGCTCTCGTTGGTGCCGCCCGAGGAGCGGCTGGTGCTGGTGGAGGACGCCTCCGAGCTGCGTCCGGACCATCCCCACGTGGTCGGCCTCGAGGCGCGCCCGGCAAATATCGAGGCGGCCGGCGCCGTCGAGCTTCACACGCTGGTGCGACAAGCGCTCCGGATGCGCCCCGACCGGCTGGTCGTGGGCGAGGTGCGTGGCGCCGAGGTGGTCGATCTCCTGGCGGCGTTGAACACCGGCCACGAGGGCGGCTGCGGCACGCTGCATGCCAACTCCGCGGCCGACGTCCCGGCGCGGGTCGAGGCGCTGGCGCTGGCGGCCGGTCTCGGGCGCGACGCGGCCCACAGCCAGTTCGCCTCCGGGGTGGACGTGGTGGTGCACCTGCGCAGACGAGACGGGCGGCGGGTGCTGACCGAGGTCGCCGTGCCACGCCGTGACGCCGACGGGTTCGTGCGGATGGAGACCGCCTGCTCGGTCGATGTCGACGGGCGGGTCGTCGCAGGTCCGGCCGCCGACCGGCTCGAGGCGCTGCTGGGAGCGGGCCGATGAGCGGCCTGAGCCTCGGGCTGGTCGCCTGCCTGGCAGGTGCGGCGGTGGCGCTGATGCTTCGTACGCTGGCCCCGGTCGGCCGGCAGGCGCGCGCATGGCGGCTGCCGCGATGGTCCCTGCTCCTCGCCGCCCTGATCCCCATCGTCTTCCCGGGCAAGACGGTCGTCGCGGCTGTCTTGCTCGGGATCGCCACGTTCGGCGGGGTCGCCCTGTGGCGACGCCGTTGCGAGCGGATCGAGGCGGGGCGTACGGCCACCCGAGTCGTGGAGGCCTGCGAGCAGATGGCGGCCGAGCTCGCCGCCGGCCACCCGCCCGGGCCGGCGCTGTCGCAGCTCGCCGAGGAGTGGCCGGTGGTCGAGCCGGTCGCGGAGGCGCAGCGGATGGGGGCCGACGTCCCGGCTGCCTGGCGGGAGGTTGCCCAGGCGCCGGGAGCGGGTTCGCTGCGGGTGGTCGCGGCCGCCTGGCAGATCGCTCATCAGACCGGCAGCGGTCTCGCGGACGCACTCGACCGGGTGGCGTTGGACCTGCGCGCGGCGGCCGCCACCCAGCGCGTGGTCGACGGCGAGCTCGGCTCGGCCCGCTCGACGGCCCGCCTGATCGCGGCGTTGCCGGTGGCGGCCCTGGCGATGGGCAGCGGAGTCGGCGGTGACCCGGTGGCGTTCCTGTTCGGGTCGCCTGTGGGTCTCGCCTGCCTCGGTCTGGGGCTGCTGCTCGGGTGGATGGGGCTGTGGTGGATCGAGGGCATCGCGCGCGGGGTGGAGGCCCGATGAGCTTATGGGTCGCCGCCGTCACGCTCGGCTTGGCCGCGGCGTTGCTGCCTGCGCCGACCATGCAGCTGCCTGGCGCGGCCGTCGCTGCTGCCCAGGATCCGAGCCGTCCTGGCGGCTGGATGATGCGGTGGCGGCTGCTGCTGGGTCTTCTTGCTGCCGGGGCCGTCTACTCCTTCGTGGGCGGCGTCGCCGGCGCAGTGCTCGCTGCCCCGGCGGGGATCACCTGCTGGCTGGTCATCGGACGGGTCGAGCCTGCCGACGTCCGTCACGAGCGAGAGGCGGCGAAGGCTGACCTGCCTGCTCTCGTCCGCCTGCTCTCCGCCGCGCTCGCCTCGGGCGCCGCGCCCGCCGAGGCGCTGGTGGCAGTAGCCGCCGCACTGCCCGGGCCTGCCGCCGAGCGCCTGCTCCCGGCGGCATCTCGACTACGTCTGGGTGCTGACCCGGAGAAGACGTGGCGCGGGCTGGTCGACGACCCCGCGCTGGCCCCGCTGGGGCGCGCGCTGGCCCGGGCGCAGGCGAGCGGTGCTCCGGTCGCGACGACCGTCGAGCGCCTCGCCGACGACCTCACCAGAAACGCGCGCGCGGAGGTCGAGGACCGCGCCCGTGCCGTCGGCGTCAAGGCCGCCGTGCCCCTCGGCCTCTGCCTCCTCCCCGCCTTCCTGCTTCTCGGTGTGGTCCCCGTCGTCGGCGGCCTCCTCTCCAACCTCGGTATCTGACCGGACCCGCTGCCGAGAGGTCACCCCCGCACGTCGAGACGTCACCCCCACGGGGTCGAGAGGTCACTTCTGCAGGTCGAGTGGGCAATGCATTGCCCACTCGACCTGCAGAAGTGACCTCTCGACGTGAGTGTTCTCCCAGGTCAGTAGGCCGATCGGCGTCCACAGGCGTGGTTCGGGACCGGGTTATCCACAGGGCGTCGACTGGGGGTCGCGGACGTCGGCGATGAGGGTCATTGTCGTGCCGAGCGGCCGTAAGGACGGCCAACGACCAGAGGGGATCAACTCATGACCAAGGCACATCTTCAGAAGAACGAGAAGGGGATCACCACGGCGGAGTATGCCGTCGGCACGGCTGCCGGCGCCGGCCTTGCCGGCCTGCTCTACAAGCTGCTGACCGGCGGTCTCGGCAACGACCTGCTCAACCGGTTGTTCCAGCACGTTCTCAGCCTCCTCGGAGTCTGAGCCGTGGCCGAGCGGGATGAGCGTGGCGCCGCCACGGCGGAGCTGGTGATGGTCATCCCGCTCCTGGTGGCCGTCACGATCGGGCTGGTGTGGTTGCTGTCGGTCGGTGCCGCTCAGATCCAGGTGGTCGACGCGGCGCGGGAGACCGCCCGGGCCGTTGCGCGAGGCGACGACAGCGGCTCCGCGGCAGCCCGCGGACGTCGGGTCGGCCCCGCCGGCACGCAGGTGAGCGTCAGCGCTGGGTCCGAGGAGGTCGTGGCGTCGGCTCGAGCGCGCGTCGAGGGCCCCGGTGGGATCTTCACCTGGATGCCGGGGGTGACGGTGCACGGCGAGGCGGTCGCTGCGACCGAGGCGACCCAGGGGGAGCAGTGAGTGCGGTCAGGTCGGCCCGTGACGAACGAGGCTCTGCGGCTCCGTTCGCCGTCGGAGTGATCGGTCTGCTGATCTTCGTGGGTGCGGCGCTCGGCGTGGTGGGCGCGGTCTTCGTGGCCCACCGCACCGCCCAGTCGGCCGCTGATCTGGCGGCGCTGGCCGGAGCCAACGCGCTCCAGGTCTCGGAAGACGCGTGTGCGACGGCCCGGGCGATCGCCGACCGCAACGGTGCGAGGCTCGAGTCGTGCGAGATCGTCGACGAAGACGTCACCGTCACCGTGCAGGTCGAAGGTCCGCGCTGGTTGGGGCAGCCCGGTGACCCGGTCGCCGAGGCGAGAGCGGGCCCGACGGACTAGCTCTCGTGGCTAGTTCTCGTCGGTCGTCTTGGGGTCGGCGTCGTGCACGGACTGGACGATCTTCCTCATCTCGCGCCTCTCCTTCATGCTCTTCGCCTGGCGCTTGCCGCCCCACTTGGTGAGGGAGAGGCCGAGAAGGAGGAGCACACCGGCAACCAGGCCGATGACGAAGAGCGTGGTTGCGCCGACGGGCAGACCGAGCATGGTCGCAATCGGGTCCTCGAGGTCGCCGTTGCCGGTGGTGAAGAGGCCGAGGACGATGAGAGCCGCGGCGACGACGATCAGGACAATACCCAAGATCAGCATTTGCCCAGAGTAGGCCTATTCGGCCAGCAGCAGACGCAACAACACGATCGCGCCCTGCTTATCGAGGGGGTTGTTCTGGTTTCCGCACTTGGGCGACTGCACGCAGGAGGGGCAGCCGTCGTCGCACTCGCAGGTCTCGATGGTCTCCAAGGTGGCCCCCAGCCACTCCTTGGCGGCATGGAAACCGCGCTCGGAGAATCCGGCCCCGCCCGGGTGGCCGTCGTAGACGAAGACGGTGAGCATTCCGGTGTCCGCGTGGGATGCGGTGCTGACCCCGCCGATGTCCCACCGGTCGCAGGTCGCGATCAGCGGGAGGAGCCCGATCGAGCAGTGCTCGGCGGCGTGGGCGGCACCCGGGATGTCGGCGCTCGACAACCCGGCTGCCTCGAGGGCCGAGGCGGGCACGGTCCACCACACGGCGGCGGTGCGCAGCGTACGTTCTGGAAGATCGAGGAGCTCCTCGCCCATCACCTCGCCGCTGGGCTGGCGTCGGCGCAGGAACGAGACGACCTGGTGGGTGACGTCGACGTCGCCGTAGGCCAGCCGGCACTCGCCCCACGCAGCGTGCTCGCGCTCGGCGACGATCGAGATCTCCGTGATCTCACGAGCCGAGGTCGAGTAGCCGGGGTCGTCGCGGGAGATGACCGCGATGTGCTCGTCCAGGTCGAGGTCGTGCACGAGATAGGTCTCGCCACGATGCACGTAGACCGCGCCAGGGTGTGCGCTCGAGTGTGAGCTCGCCGCGTCGACGGTGCCCACGACCCGACCGGTCTCCGACTCCACCAGCTGCACCTGAGACCCGCCCGACGAGCGGATGTCGGCGAGGTCCGCGGCCCGCCGCCGGTCGGTCCAGTACCAACCACGCGGACGCTTTCGCAGCAGCCCCGAGGCGACCAGGTTGTCCAGGATGTCCTGGGCGCCGGGCCCGAACAGCGGAAGGTCGGGCTCGGTCAGCGGAATCTCCTGCGCGGCGGCGCACAGATGCGGCCCGACGACATACGGGTTCGCCGGGTCGAAGACGGTGGCTTCGACAGGCTGCCCGAGAAGCGCGTCCGGATGGGTGACGAGATAGGTGTCGAGCGGGTCGTCGCGCGCGACCATGATGCTCAGCGCGTCTCCCGCATCTCGTCCCGCGCGACCGATCTGCTGCCAGAACGCCGAGCGTCTGCCGGGATAGCCGGCCAGCACGACCGCGTCGAGGCCGCTGATGTCGATGCCGAGCTCGAGGGCGTTGGTCGCCGCCAACCCCAACAGGTCACCCGAGCGCAGCGAGGCCTCGATGGCCCGGCGCTCCTCGGGCAAGTAGCCGCCGCGGTAGGAGGCGACCCGGCCCGGCAGCGACGGGTCGACCTCGGCCAGCTCGCCCGCCGCGGTCAGCGCGACCTGCTCGGCACCGACCCGGGAGCGTACGAACGCCAGCGTGCGTACGTCGGAGGAGACCAGGTCGGCGAGCAGATCGGCAGTCTCGGCGGAAGCCGCGCGGCGCACCGGAGCACCGTTCTCACCGGCGTACGTCGTCAGCGGCGGCTGCCACAGTGCGATCGAGAGCTCGCCACGAGGAGAGCGGTCGGCGGTCACCGGGAGCACCGGGAGCCCGACGAGTCGCTCCCCGGCCACGGCCGGCTCGGCGACCGTCGCCGAGGCCAGGACGAACGTAGGGGAGGAGCCGTAGAGCGCGCAGATGCGGCGCAGGCGACGCAGCACGTGTGACACGTGGGCGCCGAAGACACCGCGGTAGTGATGGCACTCGTCGATCACGACGTAGCGCAGCGACTTGAAGTAGGACGCCCACCGCTGATGCCCGGGAAGCAGCGAACGGTGCAGCATGTCGGGGTTGGTCAGGACGTACTCGCCGAAGTCGCGAGCCCAGTCGCGCTGCTCGCGGGTGCTGTCGCCGTCGTGCGTCACCGCGCGTACGTCGACGCCCAGATCCCGCAGCCCGGTCAGCTGGTCCTGGGCGAGCGCCTTGGTCGGGGCGAGATAGAGCACGCTCGCCCCACGCTCGCCACGCCGCCCCCGGCCGTCGCGGATCGCGGTCAGTGCAGGGAGCTGGTAGGCCAGCGACTTTCCCGACGCGGTGCCGGTCGAGACGATGACATGGCTGCCGTCATGGGCAGCCTCGGCGGCAACCGCCTGATGCTGCCAGGGCCGCTCGATCCCGCGGGCGGTGAAGGCGCCGACCACCTCCGGGGCGGCCCACTCCGGCCAGTCGGCGAAGACGGCCTCCCGCGCGGGCACCTTCTCGAGATGGGCGAGCCGGTCCTCCCGACCCGGGACGGCGGCGAGCCGGCGCACGAGGTCACCGGTCGTCGTCGTCAACACCCGCATGATTCTCCCAGAATCGTGACGATCGCTACGCTGGCGGCCCCGCATCTGCGCATCACGTTGCGAGTTTCGTGCGCGCATCCTGGTGAGCCGTGGTTACATTACGATCGACCCAGAGTGTCGGACACGCCTGATGACCGATGCCGGATTCGGTTGTCTCACGTTCCTTGGCAGGAGAACTTCGAAGTGGATCTGACGCTTGCGACTCGCGAGCTCGACTCGGCCACCGTTGTGGCCGTGGGCGGCGAGATCGACGTCTACACCGCGCCGAAGCTGAGAGACAAGATCACCGAGCTCGTCGCGCAGGGCCGCTACGACATCGTCGTCGACCTAGAAGCCGTCGAGTTCCTCGACTCCACCGGCCTCGGTGTGCTGGTCGGCGGTCTGAAGAAGGTGCGTGCCAACCAGGGCATGCTTCGCCTCGTCTGCACTCAGGAGCGTCTGCTCAAGATCTTCCGCATCACCGGTCTCGCCAAGGTCTTCGACATCCACGCCAGCGCCGAGGGCGCAGCGACGCGCTGACCCGAGCACCCCATTAGGCTCGAGGGGTGAGTGACCTTCCGCACCGCCTCCGCGACGCCCTCCAGCAGGCCGACTTCTCCTACGACTCCGTCGCCGAGGTGCTCGGCGCGACGGCGCACAGTGCACTGAGCCGCAACGAGACGCTGCCGGGCCGACGCCGCACCCACGGCATCACCCCGCTGGAGACCCTCATCCGGCTCTTCCTGCTGCAGTCGACGGTGCCCCTCGACCAAGCCGAGGCCGCTCTTCCCGGGCTCGTCGACAGGCTCGCCGTCGAGGGGATCCTGGAGCAGTCGGTCGGCGAGGTCGCGGCCCGCCTCGACGTACGTCCCTACGCCACCGACCTGACCTCGCTCTGGGTCGTCTCCGATCTCACCCCGGGCCTCGACGGTGGTCCGCAGCGCGTCGGCCCCGAGCACGTCCTGGGCATCAGCCCGGCCTCCACCTCCTTGGCGCAGCTGACCATCCGCGACCAGGTCGGCACGGCCCTCGACCTCGGCACCGGCTGCGGCGTGCAGGCGCTCCACCTCGCCGCCCACAGCGAACGGGTGGTCGCCACCGACGTCAACCAGCGTGCCCTGTGGATCACCAGGTTCAACGCCGCCCTCAACGGCGTGGAGGAGCGGGTCGAGGTGCGCGACGGATCGTTCTTCGAGCCCGTCGCAGGTGAGCGCTTCGACCTCATCGCGACCAACCCGCCCTTCGTGATCAGCCCGGCGACCGGCGAGCGACTCGTCTACCGCGACTCCGGCCTGCCCGGCGACCGCGTCGTCGAGGACATCGTCAGGGCCGCGCCCGACATGCTGACCGAGGGCGGCTGGTGTCAGATCCTGGGCAACTGGATCATCTCCGAGGACCAGCCCTGGGACGACCGTCTCGAAGGCTGGCTCGGCGACGAGGTCGACGCGTTCGTCGTGCAGCGCGAAGTGCTCGACCCGGCGGCGTACGTCGAGCTCTGGCTCAAGGACTCCGGCCATCACGGCGCCGAGAACTACCTGACCCGCTACGACACCTGGCTCTCGTGGTTCGAGGAGCAGAAGATCGAGGGGGTCGGGTTCGGCTGGATCAACCTGCACCGCACCGACACCGCCAACCCGACGCGCGAGCTCCTCGAGTGGCCGTACGACGTCGAGCAGCCGATCGCCCCGGCGCTGAAGGCCTGGGGCGAGACCGCCCGGGTCGAGGTCACCGCGGACTCCACGCTCGTGCTCGCCGAGGACGTGCAGCAGGAGACCCTCGGCCAGCCCGGCGCCGAGGACCCCAGCACCGTCATCCTCCGTCAGCAACGTGGCCTGCGCCGCGCCCGCCAGGCCGACACGATCGAGGCGGCGTTCGCGGGCGCGTGCGACGGCGAGCTGAGCGTCGGCCAGATCCTCGATGCGCTCGCGCAGATCCTCGAGCGCGACCCCGATGTGGTGCGCAGCAGCTATCTGCCGATCGCCCAGGAGCTCGTCAGCGAGGGCTTCCTCCGTCCTGGTCCCGCGAAAGGCACGCCTGGTCCCGGAGCCTGACCAGGCGCTTGCGCACGCTCGAGACGAGCAGGTCGGGATAGCCCAGCGGCTCCAGGTCGGGAAGGTCGCGCAGCGCCCACGGCCGCTGGGTCTGCCACGGCCAGAAGCCACGGATCGCGGCCGCGAGCTGCTTGCCGTAGGCCGACGGCATCTTCGTCACGCCCAGCCGCTCCTTGAGCTCGGTCGCGGTGACCAGGCCGCCGGGCCCGGCGAGCCCGTTGGCCCCCAGGACCGTCCACACGATCCCTGCTGCCACCTGGGTCGGCCGTGCGGGCCGGTCGACGAGCAGCGGGTCGATCTCCCACAGCCGCAGCAGCGCGCGTCGTAGGGCGAACCCGACCTCCGCGACCGGGAAGTCGGCGGCGACCTCGTGCAGCAGCGCGGCCACAGCCGCGAGCTGCGTACGCCCCGCCTCGTCCGCCACCGGAGGCAGGTCGAGCCCGGCCCCGTCCAGCGGTGCGACGCTCAGCGTCGCGGTCGCCTCGTGCCCGCCGCACAGCGCGGCCAGCCAGTCGAGCGCGACCTCGTGGTCGGGGCGCGGCGGTGGGGTCGGCCGCGCGTCGGCCCGGGGTCGGGTCAGCTCGGCCTCCAACCGCTCCAGGATCGTGTTGGTGCGGGTGAGCAGCTGGGCACACTCCGAGCACACCAGATGCTCCGGCGGGGTGGCGACGCTCTCCAGGTAGTCGATGTATTCGGTGTCAGTCATCAGCAAGACCTCTCGATGGGGATTGGTCTCGCCGTCCTCGCACCACACCTTAGGGACGTGCACCGACATTTCCGGTTGCGACCGTCGGCGGCCCGCACGGTTGTCCCGAGCGACACGAAGAGGCCACCTCCGCGACCTCTTCGTGAGACACCGATTTCACGCTCATGCTCCGGAGCGTGCTAGGTATTGTCCTCGCGGCGCCCAAGGCAACACGCCATGTTGCCGAGCGGCCGGTGCCGCATCATCCGCGGTGACTGGACCCCATGCCGGCTGGAGATACGCGCTAACGTGTCTCGCCAGGGCTTGTCAGAGGTGCCAGGCTCTGCTGCAGTGAGATAAGGACGTCAGTGGCACACAAGTTGGTGATCGTCGAGTCCCCGGCGAAGGCACAGAAGATCGGTGGCTACCTCGGATCGGGGTATGTCGTCGAAGCCTCCGTGGGGCATATCCGCGACCTTCCGCAGAGCGCGGCAGACACCCCCGCGAAGATCAAGGACAAGCCGTGGGGACGCTTCGGCGTCGATGTCGACAACGGCTTCACTCCTTACTACGTCGTTCCCAGCGACAAGAAGAAGCAGATCTCCAAGCTCAAGTCGCTCCTCAAGGACGCCGACGAGCTCTACCTCGCCACCGATGAGGACCGGGAGGGCGAGGCGATCGCCTGGCACCTCCTCGACGAGCTGAAGCCCAAGAAGGGCATCCCGGTCAAGCGGATGGTCTTCCACGAGATCACCAAGCCTGCGATCCTCGCCGCCGCCGAGAACCCCCGCGAGCTCGACATGGACCTCGTCGAGGCCCAGGAGTCGCGCCGCATCCTCGACCGGCTCTACGGCTACGAGATCTCGCCGGTGCTGTGGAAGAAGGTCATGCCGCGGCTGAGCGCGGGGCGCGTCCAGTCGGTTGCGACCAGGCTCGTCGTCGACCGTGAGCGCGAGCGGATCGCCTTCCGCACCGCCTCCTACTGGGATCTCGCCGGCACCTTCGACGCCGGCTCCGACCACGACCCGCGGATGTTCCCGGCCAAGATCACCTCGATCGACGGCGACCGGGTGGCCCGCGGCTCCGACTTCGGCCCCGACGGTCTGCTGAAGAGTGACAAGGTCGTCCACCTCGACCGCCTCCGGGCAGAGGCGCTCGTCGCCGGTCTCGAGGAGCGGACCTACGAGGTCCGCAGCGTCGAGTCGAAGCCCTACAAGCGCAGCCCCTACGCCCCCTTCCGCACCACCACGATGCAGCAGGAGGCCAGCCGCAAGCTCGGGATGAGCGCGTCGACGACCATGTCGGTCGCGCAGCGTCTCTACGAGAACGGCTTCATCACCTACATGCGTACGGACTCGACGACGCTGAGCGGTGACGCCATCGGCGCCGCCCGTGCCCAGGTCCGCGAGCTCTACGGTGCCGAATACCTGCCCGACTCGCCCCGGACGTACGCCTCGAAGGTCAAGAACGCCCAGGAGGCTCACGAGGCGATCCGGCCGGCCGGTGACTCGTTCCGCACCCCTGCGCAGACCGGCCTGACCGGCGAGCAGTTCCGCCTCTACGAGCTCATCTGGATGCGCACCGTCGCCTCGCAGATGAAGGACGCCGTCGGCCGCTCGGTCGCGATCCGTCTGGGCGCCACCGCCACCACCGGTGAGGACGTCGTCTTCTCCGCGACCGGACGTGTGATCACCTTCCACGGCTTCCTGAAGGCGTACGTCGAGGGCACCGACTCCGCCGAGCAGACCTCCGACGACCAGCAGACCCGGCTCCCGGACCTGGCCGAGGGCGACACCGTCAACGCCGCCAGCCTCACCGCCGACGGCCACGAGACGAAGCCACCGGCGCGCTACACCGAGGCGACCCTGGTGCGTGAGCTGGAAGAGCGCGAGATCGGCCGCCCGTCGACCTACGCGAGCATCATCCAGACGATCATCAACCGCGGCTACGTCTTCAAGAAGGGCACCGCGCTGGTGCCGGCCTGGGTCGCGTTCTCCGTGGTCAGGCTGCTCGAGGAGCACTTCCCGCGGCAGATCGACTACCGGTTCACCGCGAGCATGGAGGAGATCCTCGACGAGATCGCCAACGGCTCGAAGGACATGACCACCGAGCTCGGCGAGTTCTACTTCGGCTCCGAGCGGGTCAAGGGCCTCAAGCCGCTGGTCGACGGTCTCGGCGACATCGACGCCCGCGAGCTGGCGACCTTCCCGGTCGGCGAGGCCGACTCCGGCGTCCACCTGCGGGTGGGCCGCTACGGTCCCTACATCGAGGGTCCCGGCGACGACGGCACCCCGTTCGCGGTGCGTGCCAACGTGCCCGACGACCTGCCGCCCGACGAGCTCACCCTGGAGAAGTCGAAGGAGCTCTTCGCCAACCCGGCCGGCGAGGAGATCAACCTCGGCGTCCACCCCGACACCGGTCTGACCATCGTCGCCAAGAGCGGCCGCTTCGGTCCGTACGTCACCGAGCAGCTTCCCGAGGACGCCAAGAAGGGCACCAAGCCGCGCACCGCCAGCCTCTTCAAGTCCATGTCGTTGCAGACGATCGCGCTCGACGACGCGGTCAAGCTGCTCACCCTGCCCCGGGTCGTCGGCACCACCGCCGAGGGTGAGGACATCACCGCCCAGAACGGTCGCTACGGGCCCTACCTGAAGAAGGGCACCGACTCACGCACGCTGAGCTCGGAGGACCAGCTGCTCACCATCACCCTCGAAGAGGCCGAGCAGATCTACTCCCAGCCGAAGCAGCGTGGCCGGGCCGCCGCGAAGCCGCCGCTCAAGGAGTTCGGCCCCGACCCGGTCTCCGGCCAGCCGATGGTGGTCAAGGACGGACGCTTCGGCGCCTACGTCACCGACGGTGAGTACAACGCCACCCTCCGCGCCGCCGACGACCTCGAGACCCTGACCGCCGAGCGCGCCGCCGAGCTGCTCGCCGACAAGCGCGCCAAGGGTCCGGCGAAGAAGTCGACCAAGCGCACGACGAAGAAGACAGCCAAGAAGTCGACCGCCAAGAAGACGACGACGAAGAAGACCGCGGCGAAGAAGTCGACCGCCAAGAAGACGACCAAGAAGGCTGCGGCGAAGAAGGCCTAGCCCGTACGCCGCTGCGGCTGTTCCCGCAGCGCGACCGTCTCGTGACAGAACCCCGCCATGGCGGGGTTCTGTCCGTCTCAGTAGCCGACCCAGCCCTTGCTGGCGTAGTCGAGGATCGCCGGGTCGAGGAGCGTGGTGATCGAGGTGGGGCGCTCGGCGCGGTCGGGCGGGAACGTCCCGGCGGAGGCGAGCACGGCGTCGCTGGCGTAGCGCAGTCCGCCGGGAGCGTCGTCGGCGAGCCCGAGCCGGGGGGCCGTGCGGCCGCGCGAGGCGAGCACGTAGCCCCAGTTGCCGAACGACGGCACGTCGGCCTGGTAGGGGGTCGTCCGGTAGCCGGCTTCGGTCAGGGTGTGGCGCACCGACCAGAACGCGTCGGGCGCGAAGAACGGGCTGCCCGACTGCACGACCATCCGCCCGGCGGGAGCGAGCAGCCGCGCGATCATGGTGTAGTTCTCGACCGAGTAGAGCTTGGCCAGCGCGGTCGAGTCGGGGTCGGGGAAGTCGGCGATGACCACGTCGAACGGCGCGCCCGAGTAGTCGCGCACCCAGGAGAACGCGTCGTCGGCGACGTACGTCAGGCGGGGGTCCTCCAGCGATCCGTGCGTCTGCTTCTTCAACGGCTCGAAGGAGCGTGCCAGCGACACCACGGCCGGGTCGAGATCGACCAGCGTCACCGACGAGGCCGACTGGTAGCGCAGCACCTCCCGCGCGGCGAGCCCGTCGCCGCCGCCGAGGATCAGCACCCGCTGGTGCGGCCCGTTCATCGCCGGATGGACGAGCATCTCGTGGTAGCGATATTCGTCGAGGGACGAATACTGCAGGTCGCCGTCGAGGAAGAGGCGTACGTCGTCGAACTCCGGTCCGAACGGGGCGCCCCGGGTCACCACGATCTCCTGGTAGTCCGAGCGCTCGGCGTGGATGATCGGGTCGCGGAAGAGCGCCTGCCGGGCGTTGAGCTCGAAGGAGTCGGCCATCACCGCGGTCGTGCCGAGCGCGATCGCGAGCACGCCACAGACCGCCGAGACGGCGAGGCGTCCGCGCCGCGACCCGGCCAGCGCGACGCCGACCGTCCAGGCGGCCAGCACGTTCAGGGCGGCCGTCGCCACGGTGCCGACCAGCAGCCCCAGCGTCGGCAGCAGCACGAAGGGGAACGCGAGGCCACCGACCAGCGCGCCCACGTAGTCGACCGCGTTGATGTCGGCGACCGCGAGCGAGGCCTGCTGACGCCGCAGCCGCTGCAGCAGCTCCATCAGCAGCGGGATCTCGGCGCCGACCAGGGCGCCGATCAGGAAGGTCACCAGCAGCATCATCGGCGTGTAGAGGTGCAGCCACGCGAACGAGGCGTACAGCGCCGGCACCGAGGCGCCACCGACCGCCGCCAGCGCGACCTCCACCCCGACGAACGCTCGCAACGGCCGCGCGGTGAGCGGCTTGGCGAGCACCGCGCCGATGCCCATCGCGAACATAGACACCGCGATCACCAGCGAGGTCTGCGCGATGGAGTTGCCGAGCAGATAGCTGCCCAGCGTCACCAGGGCGAGCTCGTAGACAAGCCCGCACGCCGCGCAGACGAACACGGCGGCGAGCACGAGCAACCGCGCCGCTCGCCCCGCCGGCATCGAGTCCAGCGACGGCGACGACGACAGCGAGAGACTCACGTGATCGAGGCCGCCACGATCACGCCCACGGCGAGCTGCACCGCGACCGTCACCCAGATCGCCGGGTCGTCCTTGTCGTCGGTCATCAGCTCACCGAGCCGCCCCGGGGTGATCAGGTCGAGCACCACGAACGCGACCGCGAGCAGGATGATCCCGGCGATCCCGTACGCAGCGGTCGCGGCGAACCCGGCGAGCGTGTCCGTCTCCGCGGTGTAGATCGAGGTGGCCACGATGGTGGCGATCGCGATGACCGACGAGCCGAGCAGCAGCGCGGGGTCACGCCGATGCTCCACGAAGATCAGCTGCCCCAGCTTGCCCGGTGTGAGCAGGTCGATCACATAGAAGCCGAGCACCAGCAGGACCAGCCCGAGGGCGGCGAAGGCGACGGTGGACAGCAGTCCGCTCAACAGGTCGGTCATCGGTTCATCTCCAGGTCTGAGGTCGTCATTTGCCGAATCCGCTGCCACCGCCGCGGAAGGATCCGCCGCCGTCGCGTCCGCCGCTGTTGCGGCCGTAGTAGCTGCTCCAGCCCCACAGCCCGATCACGCCGACGTGGTGGTTGTAGCCGCGGTCGTACTCGTAGAGCGTGATCGTCGAGCCCGAGGGGTTACCCGGCTCGACCACGACCAGCCAGTCGTCGTCGTAGCGCAGGTAGTGGCTCGACCCGTCCGCGCGGTTCTCGTCGGCGTCGGTGCCGCCGGCGATCTTGTCGGCGACCGGGGCCGGCGAGGCGCTGTCCTTGAAGACGATGCCGGAGTCGCTGTCGGGGTCGCTGCCGCGCACGTGGTCGAAGTGCTTGCGCAGATACTTCTCGGGGCTGCTGCCGCCTCCGTTGCCACCGCCGATCGCGCTGGCGATGACGATGACGATCACGACGCACACGGCGACCACCGCCCAGCCGATCAGCTTGCGGTTCGGGTCAGGCACTGACGACCTCCTTGGGCCGGTAGCTGGTGGTGGTGGCGACGATCTCGCCGGTCTGTGGGTAGGTGTGCCAGGTGCGCCAGGTGAGCTCCGCGGGTTCGGCCCTGTCGAGGCTCAGCGCGGTCACCGCGTGCGGGTCACCCGGGAAGTGGGCGACCACCGCATCCGTACGCCCGCCCAGCCGCGTCACGAGCGCGGAGGCTCGCTCGGCGAGCTCGTCGGGCCCCACCTGGGAGACGTGCGACCGGAGCCGGTAGCCGTCGCCCGAGTGCGCCCCGGGAAGGGGAGCGGCCTCGGCGATCCCGCACGCGACGGTCTCGTGCAGGAGCGGATGCTCTCCGTGGCGTACGACCACCTGGTGGCTGGCGCCCAGGACGCTCAACGTGACCGTGAGCCCGGTCCCGAGGTTCACCGTTCGAGAGGCCAGGGGAGTGCACCGCACCGGCGCGAGCGTCCAGCGCAGGGTGTCGCCGCGGACGTCCGCGAACGGGACGTCGAGGAGCGTCACTCGTCGTCCAGGGTGGCGGGCCGGTCGGTGGAGGGGTAGACGGTCAGCTCGAACGGTTGCAGCACCTCGCCGAGGGACGGCTCCCAGTTGCTGCCCCACTTCTCGAAGCCGAGCAGCTTGCCGTCGACCGCCTTGTAGTCGGCGTACTCCGCCGTGCCCGAAGGTGCGGTGCCGGTCGCGCCGGTAGCGGTGAAGGCGGCCGCGCCCTTCTCCTGGAGCCGGTAGGCGACCCCGCCGACGATGATGTCGCGGTCACCGACGGTGCCTTGCTCGATGTCGCCGAGAGGGATCGCGTGCCACAGCGAGACCTCGAAGCCCTCGTCGTCCTCGATCGAGAGCCACTTCTTGCCCTCGGCGTCGTCGAGCATGTGCTCGGTCCAGCGGTAGCCGTGCTCGTCGAAGTCGAGCCGTCCGCGGACGAACCAGTTGTGGCCGAGATATTCGACGACGTCGCCGTTGCGCAGCTGTCGCAGCTGGTCGGAGGCGTGCTTGTGCTGGTCACCGATGAAGTCGTCGGGCTCCTGCTGTGCTGCCGGCTGCTGCCTGCTCCTCCAGAGCAGATAGGCCGCGACCGCGAGCGCGGCCAGCAGCAGGACGATCAGGACGTAGATCACCGGAGACTCCTTGGGTCAGCGTGAGGACGACCCGAACCTTAACCCGGCGGTGAAAGGTTGAGCAGCCCCAATCGCTGCGGTCGCGGGCGGCGTACGTCAGGGTTGTCGGTCCCACCCCGTAGGTTTGCCTCGTGAGGTTTCCGGGTGTCTATGCAGAGCGCGGTGTCTTCGTCTGTTTCGAGGGCGGCGAGGGGTCGGGCAAGTCGACCCAGTCGCGGCTGCTCCACGAGTCGCTGACCGCCCGTGGCCACGAGGTCCTGCTGACCTTCGAGCCGGGAGACACCGCCGTAGGCAAGGACGTACGCCGCATCGTGCTGTCCCCGGAGACCGGCGACCTCGACGACCGCACCGAGGCGCTCCTGTTCGCCGCCGACAAGGCCGAGCACATCGAGTCGATGGTGCGCCCGGCGCTCGATCGGGGCGAGGTGGTGATCACCGATCGCTACGTCGACTCGATGCTGGCCTACCAGGGTGCGGGCCGGGTGCTGGATGCCGATCAGCTCGAGGAGGTCGCTCGCTGGGCGACCGCCGACCTGCGGCCCCACCTGACGGTGCTGCTCGACCTGGACCCGACGGCCGGGTTCACGCGGTTCGAGGAGCGTGACCGGATGGAGCAGGAGTCCGGGGAGTTCCATCAGCGGGTGCGATCGGCGTTCGTGGCGCTGGCGGAGCGCAACCCCGACCACTATCTGGTGCTCGACGCGCGAGCGCCGGTCGACGAGGTCCATGCCGCGGTCCTGGCGCGCCTCGAGACCCTGCTCACCCAGGCGGTGAGCGCATGAACGTGGCCACCACGTCGGTGTGGGACAACCTCGTCGGTCAGCGTCACGTGATCCCGACGCTGCAGACCGCCGCGGCCGGCCACGGCATGACCCAGAGCTGGCTCTTCACCGGCCCGCCGGGCTCGGGCCGGTCCAACGCCGCGATCGCCTTCGCTGCCGCGCTGCAGTGCCCCGACGGCGGCTGCGGCCGGTGCCACGAGTGCCACACGGTGCTCGCCGGCAGCCACGCCGACGTCAACCTGGTGCGCACCGAGAAGCTGACCCTCGGCGTCGACGAGATCCGCGACCTGGTGCGCCAGTCGGCGCTCACCCCGGCCGGCAACCGCTGGCAGATCCTGATCGTCGAAGACGCCGACCGGCTCACCGAGCAGGCCAACAACGCGCTGCTCAAGGCGGTCGAGGAGCCCGGCGCGCGCACGGTGTGGATGCTCTGTGCGCCGACGGTCGAAGACGTGCTCCCCACCATCCGGTCGCGGTGCCGGCTGGTCACGCTGAGCACCCCGACGGCGCCCGACGTGACCGCCTTCCTCCAGCGCACCCTCGACGTCGACGAGGCTCGCGCGGCCTACGCCGCCCGCGCGAGCCAGGGCCACATCGGCCGCGCCAAGGCGCTCGCCCGCGGCGACGACACCCGGCGGCGCCGTGAGCAGGTCGTGTCCTACCCGGCCCGGCTGAGCACCCTCGCCGATGCGCTGCGCGCGGCCGGTGAGCTGGTCGCGGTCTCCAAGGAGGAGGCCGACGCGGTCACCGCCGAGCTCGACGCCCGGGAGAAGGCAGACCTCGACGCCGGCTACGGCGTCGTCGACCGCGGCCGACGCCCTCGTGAGTACGGACCGGCCCTGTCGGCGCTCGAGAAGGACCAGAAGCGCCGCGCGACCCGGCGTCACCGCGACGTGATCGACCGTGGGCTGATGGATCTCGTCTCGGTCTACCGCGACGCGATCACGATCGCCTCGCGAGCCCCGGTGATGCTCGTCAACGAGGAGCACCGCGGCGAGATCGAGCAGCTCGCCGCCGCGACCTCGCCGGAGGTCAATCTGCAGCGCATCGGGGCGATCTTCGAGGCCCGCGAGCAGCTGCTGGAGTTCAACGTGCAGCCCCAGTTGGTGCTGGAGGCCATGATGGTGGCGCTGTTGCCGCCCGGAGGAGACCAGTGAAACTCAAAGCAGCCACCGGTGCTGTCGCCCTGACCGTGCTCGCCCTGTCCGGCTGTGGTGCCGGCGACGGTGGCACCCCGGAAGCCGACCAGGTCAGCCCGAGCGCGGCCGCGACGGCCGCCCCGGAGAAGGCCTTGCAGTCCTTCTACAGCCAGAAGCTCGACTGGAAGTCCTGCAACGGCGCCTTCGAGTGCGCGACGCTCGAGGTGCCGTTGGACTACACCGACCCAGCCGCCGGCTCCATCGACGTCGCGGTCATCAAGGACCCGGCCAACAAGGAGAAGATCGGCTCGCTGGCGATCAACCCGGGCGGTCCCGGCGGCTCCGGCATCGACTACGCGCTCTACAACAACCAGTCCTTCAGCTCCGAGGTCCGTGACGCCTACGACATCGTCGGCTTCGACCCGCGTGGCGTCGGGCAGAGCACCCCGGTCGACTGCCTCGACGACGCCGCGCTCGACGACTACGTCGCGGTCGACCCCGCCCCCGACGACGCAGCCGAGGAGAAGGCCTACACCAAGACCGGCACCGACATGGCCAAGGGCTGCGCCGCCCAGAAGGGCGGCATCTCCGCCCACGTCAGCACCGTCGAGGCGGCCCGCGACATGGACGTGCTCCGTGCGGCGCTCGGCGAGGACCAGCTCGACTACTTCGGTGCCTCCTACGGCACCCAGCTCGGATCGACGTACGCCGAGCTCTATCCCGACCGCGTCGGTCGCTTCGTGCTCGACGGGGCGATCGCACCAGGGCTCAGCGTGCTCGAGTCCAACCTGGCCCAGGCCAAGGGCTTCGAGGTCGCGCTCCGCTCCTACGTGGAGAGCTGTGTCGACAAGGGCGACTGCTTCCTCGGTGACACCGTCGACGAGGGCGTCGAGCGAGTGCAGAAGCTGATGGCCGACATCGACGACAAGCCGCTGCCTGCCGGCGACCGTGAGCTCACCTCGGGCAACGCTCTCTACGGCCTGATCACCCCGCTCTACGTAGAGGCCTACTGGCCCGAGCTGACCAAGGCCCTCGAGGGTGCCATCAAGGGCGACGGCACCACCTTGATGAGCCTGTCCGACAGCTATGCCGGTCGTGATCCCGAGGGCGGCTATGCCAACAACACGATGGAAGCCAACTGGGCGATCAACTGCCTCGACGACTCCTCCGGGCTGAGCCCCGAGGAGGTGCGCAAGGAGCTGCCGGCCTTCGAGAAGGCCGCGCCCACCTTCGGCGCCGCGTTGGCCTGGATGCTCAACGGCTGCGCCGGGGAGAAGTTCAAGGCCAGCGAGCCCGAGCCGAAGATCGACGCCGAGGGCTCCAACCCGATCGTCGTCGTCGGCACCACCCGCGACCCGGCCACGCCCTACGAGTGGGCCAAGGAGCTCGCCAAGGCCCTCGACGCCGGGGTGCTGGTCTCTCGCGACGGTGACGGTCACACCGGCTACATGCAGGGCAACCGCTGCGTCGACGGCGCCATCAACGACTACCTGGTCGACGGCAAGGTGCCCGACGACGGCCTGGAGTGCTGACCGCTCTCCGCTGATCCGCACGACCCGCATACCTCATCTGAGGTGTGTTCTCGGCGTTACCCGACCGGACGATCCGCCTGCTTCAGAGGATCTCCGCTGACAGTCACCTCGAGAAGAGAGGGTCACGCCCCAGTGATCACCAACCTGCGCCTTCGCCTGACCACGAAGGCGTTCGCCGCCACCGCCGTCGCCGCCCTGGCGGTCGCGGTCGCCCCCGTCATCAGCCAACCGGCGTACGCATCCACGGCTCCTCATGCCGTGGTGGCGAAGGCCAAGGTGAGCTCCAAGGTCATCAAGGTCTCCGCGAACAGGTATGGCACCAAGTCGTATCGGCCGGTCGGCAAGCTGACCGCGGGAGGCCGGGCCGTGAAGGGCCGGCGGATCCACCTGCAGAAGAAGAGCAGCGGCCGCTGGATCAGCGTGAAGTCGTGCGTCACGAACCGATACGGCAAGTGCGCGGTGGTCATGACGCCGAAGGTGAGCCGCTACTACCGCTGGAAGTTCGCCGGTGACTCGCGCCGCAAGGCCGACGTGTCGAAGTCGTTCTACCTGAAGAAGCGCGGTTCGACGGGCGGCTCCGGCCTCGACTACACCTACCGCAACGGCGCGAAGGTCTACAACGCCACCTCGGCCAACGACCTCGACTGCGGCCAGATCCCGGGCTACAAGAAGCCCGTGCGCGTGCACGGCTCCGACCCGTGGCGCCTCGACCGCGACAAGGACGGCTACGGCTGCGACTGAGGCTGCTACTGAGGCTGCGACTTCGTCAAGGTATGCAGCTCAGGGGTCACATCCCGGCCGGACCTCCGTACGGGATGTGAGCCTTCGCCTGCATACCTTGACGGAGGAACCGCCCCTACCGAGGCCGCACCGGGTCGGCGATGGCCTGGATCCGAGCGGTCGCGAGCTCGATCATCAGCGTCGCGGCGGGGGAGAGGGTGGCGTCGGTGCGATGGACGATGGCGAAGGTGTCGTACGTCCGGGGTCGCAGCGACACCCACCCCGCTGATGGCGCCAGCCGGGGGAGCAGCTGCTCGGCGGCTCCTCGGGGGATGACGCTGTCGGCGTAGCCCATCCCGACCAGCTCGACGACCGTCTCGACGTCCTCGACCTCGATCCGGCTCGGTGGGTTGCGGCCGGTCTCGTGGAGCAGGTTGCGCAGCGTGGTGCGGGTGGGGTCCTCCGAGCTCCAGGTCGTGTCGGCCATGACCAGGGTGGCCAGCGAGAGCCGGTGCGACGTGACCGGCGTGGCCAGGTGGGCCGGGTCCGCCGAGATGTAGACGAGCTCGTCGCGGGCGACCGGGTTGATCTTCAACCCTTCCCCCGAGACGCTGCCGACCGAGAGCATCGCCGCCTCGAGGCGTCCGCGGCGCAGGTCGTCCTGCACCTCGGATGAGTTCTGGCCGACCAGCTCGACGCGTACGCCCGGATACCGGTCGAGCACATCCGCCACCAGGCCCGCTCCGCCGTAGAGCCGAGCGATCCCGAACATCCCGAACCGGATCGTGCCGGTCTCGAACTGCTTGACCGACTGCACGGCCTTGCGGGCGTCCTCGGCCGCCGCGATCGTGCGCTCCGCGTGCGGCCGCAGCTCGTCGGCCACCCCGGTGGGCACGACTCCTCGGCCAACCCGGCGAAAAAGCTGCACACCGAGCGTACGCTCGAGACCTCTGACCTGCTCCGAGATCGACGGTTGCGCATACCCGAGCTCCTCGGCGGCCGCGGTCAGCGAGCCGTGCTCGTAGACCGCGAGGAACACCCGGAGCTGGTGCAGCGACAACATAGGGCCATCCTATGTCTTTTCAAGGAAAGATCGCCTACCTCTATGGATTGCGTTCGGTCATCCTTGAATCACCACCACTGCGTCCGTAGTCGGTGGTGGTTTGACGTTCACATAGGGGAGAAGAGCAGTAATGAAGCACGGCGTTCGCCGCCTGGGCCGCCTCATCGGCAAGGGAAAGCCCACCCGCATGACCATCGACGAGCACGTCGAGGCGCACCGTTTTAGTGTCGAGCGCGCAGTCTCGGTACACTCGTCCGGTCCGCTCAACCAGAGCCGCTTCATGCGGTAAAGGTGACGGTACGCCGCCTTAGCTCAGTCGGTAGAGCGTCTCACTCGTAATGAGAAGGTCGTCGGTTCGATTCCGACAGGCGGCTCCACCAATAATCCCCGTCTGACCTGCTAAAACGCAGGACGTCAGGCGGGGTTCTTCGTGTTTGGGTCTACCGTTACGGCGAAGATTCCCCTCGAACCGGTCAGACCGGCCAAGCCAGCCTCGTCGGCGACCGTTCCTAGGTGGTGCAGGTAGATGTTTGTCATCGCGATCGAAGCATGCCCCACCGCCGAATCCGCCGATCTTTGGAGCTGACGTTGTCCAACCCCCTCACCCACGATCTGCTCATGACCTTCGAAGGCGTGCGACGGCGGCTGTTCGGCCGCCTTGAGGGCCTGGCCGACGCCGAGTACCTGTGGGAGCCTGCCGACGACAGTCTCAACATCCGCCCGGGCAGGGACGGTACCTACCGCGTCGATTCGCTGTTCCCCGAGTCGGTCCCGGGCGTGCCCGACCCCGTCACGACGATCGCCTGGCGCATGATGCACATCGGCACCGGCTGCCTGCGGGGCTACGTGATCCACTTCTTCGAGGATGTCCCAGACTTCGGCGACCGCCTCACGTGGCCGGGCACCGCGAAGGAGGGTGTCCGAGCGCTCGCCGAGGACTGGGAGCGCTTCGTCTCGCGCATCGCGTCCCTCGGCGACAAAGGCCTGCTGGCGCCAATGGGCTCAGGACCCGGCGGCTGGGCTGACGAGCACTACCTGAAGCTCGCGCTGCACGCCCTCGACGAAGTCGCGCATCACGGCGGAGAGATCGGCCTGTTGCGCGATCTCTATCTGCGCGAGAGCCGCCGACCTCAGAGGTGACAACCAGCCACCCGTTGGCTCGCCTGGTGCTCCGCACGAATCATTCAAAGCGTCGGACTCCAGCGGTCACGGCGGTCCGCATCGCCGCCATGTACAAGGAGGACCAGATGCCACGCTCAGTCAGCGGCCTCCCGGCGCGGCCCGACGTGTTGCTACGGGAGGGCGACGTCATCGCGCAGACTCCGTTCGGTACGCGGGTGCCGGTCACGCTCACCGTCGCCCGGGGTGGCCACGGACGCGCCAAGGCCCCATGTAATTACGGCGACCGGCGGCACGTCCGGTGCTAGCTTCCCGATGTGGATACACGTCAGGTCGTGATGTTTCTTCATGCGCTGGGCGCGTGGCCGTCCTCGTGGGAGGCCCAGGTGCGTGGCCTGCCGGACGACTTCGTCGGGGTCGCGCCGGATATCCCGGGGGTCACCGAGGCAGACAAGGTGCGGTTCGACTTTGGCTCGGCGGCCGGGGCCATCGTCGCCGCGATCGACCAGCAGGGCGTTGCCCGCGCTCACGTGTGCGGGCTGTCATTGGGCGCGATGGTCGCGACCCAGATCGCCATCGACCACCCTGCCCGGGTGTCGTCGCTGGTGCTGTCGGGCAGTCAGGTGGCGCCCAACCTGGCTCTGATGGCCGCGCAGCGTGCCGTGATCCGGCTGCTGCCGGAGAAGACCGCGGCTCGTTTCGGGATGACGAAGAAGGGCTGGCTCGCGATGCTTCGCGAGATCGCCGCCGCCGACTTCCGCTCGGGCCTCAGTGACATCGACGTGCCGACGCTCGTGCTGTGCGGGTCGCGCGACGTCGCCAACCTTCCGGCCGCCCGTCTCCTCGCCAGGTCGGTGCCCGGCGCCGAGCTGAAGGTTGTCAAAGGCGCCGGCCACGAGTGGAACTTGCAGTTCCCCGAGCTCTTCAACGACGTCATCGGCGACTTCTACCGGTCGTTGGGCGACCGGTCGTGACCGCCGAACGGCTCTGACCGTGGCGGGCTGCCCATCGGCGTACCGCCGTAGACGGCGGAGCCGGCGGCGGTCTGATAGGTCAGCCACGGCACGGTCTCGGAGAAGCCCACGCCCGGCTTGCTGTAGTCGCACACGCCGTCGGGGAAGGCCGTTTCGAGCCGGGCCCACTGCGGGTCGCTGAGACCGAACGTGCCGTAGTCGTCCGTACGCCGCAGGGGCTTCAGCTGGCACTTGGCGTTGTCGGAGTAGTTGTTGTCGCCGGCCACGATCCGCGGGGTCGCGAAGTCGGTCTTGACCAGGTCGCTGACCGGGCCGAGCCCGCAGACCAGGTCGGAGACAGGATCGACGACGAGGTTGAGTGCGGGGTCCAGGACCGGGTTGACGGCGCCGTTCAGGCCGTCGAGCGCACCGCCGGTCAGGTCGTCGACGAGCGGGTCGGCGACCGGCAGGAACAGGCCGTCCTTGCTGGAGACGCCCTGCGTCTGGGTGCAGCGGTCGTGCAGGTCGCCGGGACGGTCCTGCGCGACCTTGTCGGCGAGCGGCACCTCCCGCGAGTCGGCCTCGACGGCGCTCAGCCACCGGTCCATCGCGAGCAGCGCCTCCTTGGAGTAGCTCGGGTCGCCGATGAGGGGCGTCAGGCCGTACCAGATCACCTGGTTGTCGGCGTGCCCCTGCTCGCGGGTCAGCCGGTCACGCATCGCCCACGCCCACCGCGCGTCGTGCGCGATGCCCGGATCGGGCCCGCGGTGGTCGATGATCGCGACCCCGGAGAGGTTGCTGGCGGTGTTGACCATGCCGCTGCGATAGGCGTTGGCGAGCGCGGTCGGGTCGGCGACGGAGCGCTCCGCGCGCGGCTGCACGTCGATGTCGAGGCCACCGATCTTCTCGTTGACGTCGACGAACTGCTCCGGGGTGATCGCCCCGGAGCGGAGCGCCTCGAGGCCGTACTGCACGCCGGTGTTGTCGAGCGGCGAGCCGGCGAAGCCGCGCCCGATCTGCTTCTCCTGATCCGTCCACACGCTCTCCGGCCGCGGGCCGAAGACGTTGATCGAGCCGTCGATGATCGAGCAGCGTACGCCGCCGGGGTTCGTCGCGGGGTCGTAGCGCTCCTCGTCGCTGACGCCGGCGCACGGGTAGGTGGGGATGACCGCCTGCTTGAACAGGCCCTCGTCGGCGGTGACCGCGTTGAGCGGCAGCAGGTGCCCCTCGACCGCGGCCCACTGTGCCGGGTTCCAGAACTTCCCGTCGGTGAGCCGCTGCGCGCTGCGCGCGCCTACTCCCTCGCTCGGCGCGGACGGACGAGCAAGCTCGCCGTCAGGCCTCGCTCGGGTCGTCTCGGAGCTCTCGAAATACTTCCGGAGCAGGTGGTAGTCGGAGAACTGCAGCCCGGGCGAGAGCGAGTCGGGGTAGGAGCAGGTGACGACCAGGCCCTGGTAGATGCCCGGGTAGGCGTTGGCGATCGTCTGCTGCGCGATCGAGCCGCCCGAGCAGCCGCTGCCGATGGTGTAGCGCAGGTCGCCGTACGTCTCGACCAGATGCTCCTTGGCCATCATCAGCGACTCGGCCTCGCTGGTCACGGTGCAGTTGTGGCCGGTGTTGGCCAACGCCGTCGACAGCATCGCGAAGCCGCGGCCGAGCGCGACCGTCGGGCTGTCGCCCAGCGCGTCGGCGACGACCGGGATGCCGAGGTCGAAGGTGCCGGCGTAGTCGGTGGTCGGCGCCTCGCCGACCTCGTGGTCGACCCCGCAGCTGCCGCCGTGCGGGATGAACAGCTTGTTGTTCCACTGCTCCTGCGGGCTCCACCGCTCCCATGCCTCGCCGGGCTGCCAGAGCACGGCGATCCGATACTGATCGCGGTTCTGGTAGCCGGTCTCCACGCGCACGACGAACGGCACCGTCACGCCCTCGTCGGTCGTCGTGGTGGCGACGTCCTTCGGCGGCTTCGCGGGGTCGTACGCCTGGAGCCCGTCGAGCAGTGGATTTGTCGATTTGTAGAGCCAGCTGATCTCCGGCTCCTGGTTGCACTGCGCGTCGGTCGCGGTCGGCTGGCAGCGCCACGGCTGCAGCTGCGGCCCGGAGAAGATCGGACCGCCGCGTGGGTGGTTGGTGATCGTGAGCCGGGCGCCGCGGCCGTCGCGGAGACGCGCGGTCAGCTCGTTGGTGCCGACCCGCAGACCGCGGACGACGCCCTCGATCTCACCGTCGGGCCGCTCCGCGAAGGCGGAGGTGACGTCGCGGTCGCCCGGCAGCGCCACCGTCAGGTCGTCGAGGTCGCCGCCCTCCGGCAGCGTCACCCGCACCAGGGCGTTGCCGTCGAAGACCAGGTCGGCCCGGTTGGAGAGCGTCTCGAGCACGACGTCGTCGCTGGTGGCCGAGGCGGCCGCCGCCGGTGCGGCCTGGGCCGGCACCGCACCGAGCAGCAGGGTGGCGGCGAGAGTGCACACGGTCGCGACGGCGATCGTGGCGAGCCGATGGGGTCGAGACAGGGCGCGGAACGTCATGACGTGCCTTTCGCGAGGGCGCATGCGTCCCCGGGTGACGCCTGCCACAACTGAGAGTGCAGCCTCGCGAGAGGTTGGTCAAGAGACCTGGCCGGATGGCTTACCGGGCGGACGTCTCCACGTGCAGGCCTGCCAGCAGGTCGGCCGCGGCGGCCGGCCTGACCAGCCAGCCGAGGTGGCTGGAGGCGAGCGTGTGCACGTCGTAGGGGTTGTCGGGGGTGAGCGCGTCACCCTCTCGGATGAGCCGGTCCTGCATCGCCGGCGGCATGCTGACGTCGTCGCTGAGGCGCACGAACGTACGCGGCAGGGTGCCCCACGTCTCTGCCTGGGCCCGGTCGTCGGGGCCGCCGGGGTCGAGGTTCTCGTCGGGCTGGAAGGTGTTGAGGAACGTACGGAACTCGTCGTCGGTGCCGTCGGCCATGAACGCGTGCTTGAAGCCGGCCAGCACCTCGGCTGAGGCGGTGCGGAAGTTGCAGCGCAACAGGCCGACGTCGGCCGGGTCGGCAGCCGCGGCGGCGATCAGCGCGGTGGGGTCGAACGAGGCCATCTCCGGCTCGGCGTTGTAGGCAGCGGCATCGAGCTCCACCGGCGCCCAGGCCGAGACGTAGACCATCGCGTCGATCAGGTCGGGGCGCTTGTTGGCCGCGGCCGTCAGGGTGACCCCGCCGCGGCTGTGGGCGACCACGATCACCGGCCCGTGCTCCTTGGCGCGCTCGAGCACCGAGACCAGGTGAGCCACGTTGTCGGCGAGGCTCACGCCCTTGATCGCGCCCGGCGCCGTCGCCAGCGCGGCGAGATCCTGGGGCGCCTGGTAGGCGGCCGGGAAGGTCGCGCCGAAGCCGTGCCCGGGAAGGTCGACCGCCAGCGAGCGGTGCCCGCGCAGGGCCAGCTCGGCCTGCAGCGGAGCGAAGGAGAACGAGTTGGCGAAGGCGCCGTGGACCAGGACGTACGTCGGCGCGGGGGAAGTCATGCGAGGACCCTAGCGACACCGCGACCGTCGGTGCACGCGTTTTCTGCGGCGTACGGACGGAGGGCCCCGGCCAGCAGAGACATGCTGGTCAGGGCCCTCCTGTGGCGCCCGGTGACAGCCGGCCTCAGCCGGCGACAGCCTCACCACGGGCGACCATGCCCGCCTGGTCGGAGAGCTTGACCTCCTTGAGGAACAGTGCGAGCGCGAAGCCGAAGAGCACCAGCGGCACGAGATACCAGAACGCGGGCGCGAGCGCCTCGGTGAAGGCGTCGACGACCCAGCCGTGCACGGGCTCGGGAAGCTTCTCGACCGCGGCCGGGGTGAGGCTGCCGCCGGAGAAACCGGCGCCGTCGGCCGGCAACATCTGGGAGGAGGCCATCTTCGCCGCCAGCCCCTCGAAGTTGTCGCTCAGCCGGGTGGTGAACACGGTCGTGAACAGCGCCGTGCCGACGGTCGCACCGATCTCCCGGAAGAAGTTGTTCGCCGAGGTCGCGGTGCCGAGCTCGTGCGGGTCGACGGAGTTCTGCACGGCCAGCACGATGGTCTGCATGACCAGGCCCATCCCGGCGCCGAGCACGAAGATCATCGCCCCGAAGACGACCATCGACATGTCGCCGGTGATCGTGGTCATCCAGGCGATGCCGGCGGCGGTGACGAGCAGCCCGACGATCGGGAAGATCTTGTAGCGACCCGTCTTGGAGATCATGATGCCGGAGACGATCGCGGTCAGCATCAGACCGACCATCATCGGCAGCATCAGCAGGCCGGAGCCGGTGATCGAGGCGCCGGTCGACATCTGCAGGAAGGTCGGCAGCATCGCCATCGCCGAGAACATGCCCATCCCGAGCACCAGGCCGATCAGCGTGGTCACGGTGAAGGTGGGGTTCTTGAAGAGGCGCAGCGGGATCAGCGGCTCCGGTGCCAGGGTCTCGGTCACGATGAAGGCGGCCACCGCGGCGAGCGTGCCGACGACCAGGCCGAGCAGCTGCGGCGAGGTCCAGTCGTAGCCGTCGTTGCCCAGCGACTCCCACGAGGTCAGCAGCACGATGCCGCAGGTGGAGAGCACCATGAACATGATCCCGAGCCAGTCGACGGGCCGGTTGGAGCGGTGCGAGGGCAGCTTGAGGGCGTACCAGGCCACGACGAGCGCGATGATGCCGACCGGCACGTTGATCCAGAAGGTCCAGCGCCAGCCGGGACCGTCGGTGAGCCAGCCACCGAGCAGCGGGCCGATGACCGCGGAGATACCGAAGAGCGCACCCATCGGGCCCATGTACTTGCCACGCTCGGAGGCCGGCACGATGTCGGCGATGATCGCCTGCGACAGGATCATCAGCCCGCCGCCGCCGAGGCCCTGGAGACCGCGCGCGGCGACCAGCTCGGGGAAGGTCTGCGCGAGACCGCCGAAGAGCGAGCCGAGGGTGAAGAGCCCGACCGCGATCAGGAAGGGCCAGCGACGGCCCCACAGGTCGCCGAACTTTCCGTAGAGGGGCATCACGATCGCGATCGCCATGATGTAGGAGGTGATCACCCACCCCTGGTGCTCGACCCCGTCGAGCTCACCGACGATCGTCGGCATTGCCGTCGACACGATCGTCTGGTCGAGGGAGGAGAGGAACATCGAGGCCATCAGGGCCCCGAAGATCAGCCAGACCGTACGCGGCGTGAGCACGATCAGCGGCTTGTCGGGCGCATCGGGCGCGACCGTGTGACTCATGAGGGTGGACCTTCCAGGCAGGTGGTGAAGAGGTGGCGGCACACGCGTGCCGTGTGTCGTATGTCGTGGACCCGAGAGGGTGGGTGGCTAGTCGGCGACCAGCAGTCGGAGCTGGGCGACGGCCTCGGGCAGGTGCGCGGTCGGGTCGCCTTCGTAGCCCGATCGTGCCCAGGCGAGCGCGCTGGCCCGCATCAGCAGGCCGGCGACCATCCCGATCGTGTCGTCGTCGACGGGGGAGGGCCGTGCCGTACGTCGCTCGGCGAGCAGCTCCTCGAGCTCGCCGATCACGCGCTGGTGCCAGGCGATGTGCCTCTGCACGAGGCGCGGGTCGGAGGCCATCAGCCGCATCGCCCGCTCGCCCTGCTCGATGTTGGGGGCGCCGTCTCGCAGGAAGCCGGCCACGAGCGACTCCAGGTCGCTCATCAGCCGGCCCGACGGCCCGCCGGAGACGAACTGCGCACGCACCTCGGCGTCGAGCTCGACCTCCTGGATGCCCAGCACGGCGTCGTCCTTGGTGTCGAAGTAGTTGAAGAACGTGCGCGTCGACAACCCGGCCTCGGCGCTGATCTCCTCGACGGTGACCTCGTCGAGGCCACGCTCGCCCACCAGTCGCTGGGCCGCCTCGATCAGCGCCATCCGGCGCTCCCGCTTCTGGCGCTCGCGGGCGTTGTGAGGTGGGGTTGCGGTAGACACGAGTTAATTCTTGCATTCAGTGCAAGTTGCAGTCAATGCAAGAAAATGTGGCGTGGGTGACACCGCACCGCCCGGGTGAGAGTCGTTGTGGGCAGAGCACAGACGCGCGCTCCGAAGTTGTGGCAGATGGTCAAGGAGCGCTCGCGCCGGACGTCGGAGCATGGACCCCATGAACTCCAGCAGGCACACACGTCCCGAGCGCGTCGTCGTGATCGGCGCGGGCATGGTCGGGTTGTCCACCGCATGGTTCCTCCAGGAGGCCGGCGTCGACGTCACGGTGCTCGACCGCGACGACGTCGCCGCGGGCTCGAGCTGGGGCAACGCCGGGTGGCTGACCCCCAGCATCGCCGTTCCGCTCCCGGAGCCGTCGGTGCTCAAGTACGGCTTCAAGGCCGTGCTCAGCCCGTCGTCGCCGGTCTACGTGCCGCCGACCGCCAACCCGCGCCTGCTGCGGTTCCTCGCGCAGTTCGGCCGCAACTGCACCCACCCCCGCTGGCAGCGCGCGATGGCGGCGCTGATCCCGCTCAACAACGGTTCGCTCGACGCCTTCGCCGAGCTGGAGCGGGGCGGGGTCGAGGCGCGGACGAAGCCGGCCGAGCCGTTCACCGCGGCCTTCCGGACGGTGGCCGACAGCGAGGCGCTGCTCGAGGAGTTCGAGCACATCAGGGCCAGCGGGCAGGACGTCACCTTCGACATCGTCGACGGTGACGCCGCTCGCGCCGACGAGCCGGCCCTGGCCGGCGGCATCGCCACGGCGATCCGGATCCGCAACCAGCGCTTCATCGACCCCGCCGCCTATGTCGAGTCCGTCGCCGCCTCCGTCCGGGCTCGTGGAGGCCGGATCCTCGCAGGTCAGGAGGCCGACGACGTCGTCTCGTCCGGCTCCGGTGTCGTCGTCGCCGGTGAGCGCTACGACGCCGCCGTGCTGTGCACCGGCGCACGGCTGAACCGGCTCGCCCGTGACTTCGGCGTGCGGCGCATCGTGCAGGCAGGGCGCGGCTACTCGTTCACCGTCAAGGTCGACGACCAGCCGCGCGGCCCGGTCTACTTCCCGACCCAGCGGGTGGCCTGCACGCCGGTCGGCGACCGGCTGCGGATCGCGGGGATGATGGAGTTCCGCGACGTCGACGCGCCGATGGACCACCGCCGCATCCAGGCGCTGGTGACCGAGGCCGGCACGCTCCTCGAGGGCGTGCACCTCGACCAGCGCGAGGACGAGTGGGTCGGTGCCCGGCCGTGCACGTCCGACGGGCTCCCGCTCGTCGGCGCCACGAACGACCCCCGGGTCTTCGTCTCCGGGGGCCACGGGATGTGGGGGATCACGCTGGGCCCGGTCACCGGCAGGCTGCTCGCCGAGCAGATCGTCACCGGCGTACGCCCCGAGCCGCTGCGCGCGGTCGACCCGCTGCGCTGAGAATCAGCGCTCGGCGGCGTCGGCTCGGGCGCGCGCGATCTCGAGGCGTACGGCCAGCCGTTGGGCGGCGTCGTCGAGGTCGATCGGGCAGGTCTCGGCCAGCCTGGCCAGCCGGTAGCGCACCGTGTTCGGGTGCACGCCGAGCGCGCGGGCGGCCCGGCCGACCTCACCCCAGTGGTCGAGGACGGCCTCGAGGGTCGTCAGCAGCGTGGCGTCGGCGCCCGGCGCGGTGAGGCCGGCGACAGGGGAGACGAGCGGCATCCGGGCCATGCCCCCGAGGGCGCGACCGAGCACCAGCTCGGGCCAGCAGTCTTCGACCGACGCCACCGCGTGGCGCGCGCCCTCGAGGCCGATGGTGGACAGCTCGGCGGCCTCGGTGCGCGACCGGGGCAGGTCGGCGAGCGTCTCCACCGCGGAGCCGAGGCGCAGCCCGACCGAGGGGCTGCGTACGGACTCGGCGCGCACCAGGTCGGTGAACCAGTCGTGGCCGCCGGGGCCCGTCGAGCTGTCGAGCACCGCATAGAGCAGCCCGTCGAGGTCGACCACGACCGGCTGCCGCCACCCGTGGCGCCGGGCCAGGATCACCCACAGCTCGGCCCGCGCGTCGAGGCCCAGGCCCTCCGGTCCGAGGAGCGCGGCGACCCGCCACGGCTCGGACCCGAGCCATTCCGGCCGGTCGGAGGTCTCTTCGCGCAACGCGGTGCGGACGTGGTCGAGCTGCGTCTGACGGTGCAGCTCGGTGTGGGCACGCAGGCGCAGCAGATAGAGGGCGATCACCTCGACGGCCGCCCGCAGCTCGCCCGCGCGCGTGGTTCGCGGAGGAGCGTCGACCACGGCCCAGATCGAGCCGAGCCACTCGCCGCCGGCACGCACCGGGATGACGTAGCGAGGCCGAGCCCCGGAGTCGACCGCGGGCACGAAGAGCGGCTCGTCGGAGCGGGCCAGATGACGGAAGACGCCGACGGAGCGGAAGTGGTTGCGCACCTCCCGCGGCACCCGCCGGGCGACGATGGTCGACATCCGCGCCTGGTCGACGTCCTCCTGGCCGGTGGAGTAGGCGAGCACGCGCGAGGTGGCGTCCTCGACGGTGACGGGCGCGCCGACGAGCGCACTGACCTTGTCGGCCATATCGAACAGGTCGGAGTAGAGGTTGTCGGCCGGCTCCTGGCTCCGCCCGGTGTGCGCGGCCTCGAGCGCCTTCCGAAGCATCGCCATCACCGGCGACCACGGCGACTGGTCGGGCACTGCCAGCAACGGGACCCCGCGGACCGCGCAGCGTCGCCGCACCTCGTCGAGGTCGGCCCAGGTGCGTCGAAGCACCAGGGCTGCCGCGTCGTGGGCCTTGTCGACGATCTCGAGGGCGTCGTCCGGCGAACGTACGCCCACGGCGAGCACCACGTCGCCCTGCTCGACCTGCACCGGTCCGGTGGCCTCGACCAGCTCCACGCCGAGCACGGGCCGGGCCTCCCCGGGCTGGGCCAGCTCGGCGAAAGCAGGTGCGACCGCCTGCGCCAGGTCTGCTGCGGTGATCATCCGGTCACTGTGCCACGAGGCCGAGGCGCTCGGTGGGGAGGCGGCGCGGGCTCACGCGCCCGCGGCGGCCTGGTGGAGCGTACGGATCTCCTCGACCAGCTCGGGCACGGGCCCGACCGCTTCGACAGCGGGTGCGACCTCGCCGATCGCGAGCGGCAGCACCGGTGACTCGGCCGCGCCCCAGCCGGCTCGCCACTGCGTCAGCTGCTCGGAGGAGGCGATGTAGACGACCCGGCCGACGCCGGACCAGCCCTGCCCCGCCGCACACATCGGGCAGTGCTCGCCGGAGGTGTAGATCGTCGCGCCCGCACGCGCCTCCGGATCGAGGTTGAGGGCTGCCCAGCGGGCGAGGGCGATCTCCGGATGGGCCGTCGGGTCGCCGGTCGAGTGCTCGCGGTTGCGGTCCTCCCGGAGCGCGTTGCCGACAGCGTCGGCCAGGACCGACCCGAACGGCCCGTCACCGTCGGCCAGCGCCTCGGCGGCCAGCTCCAGGCAGCGTCGCAGGTGGGCCATGTCGGTCGGGGTGATCTCGGTGCTGGGCTGGTCGTTGGTCACCGCTCCAGTCTGCGGCCGGCCGCTGCGTACGTCGCGTTATTTCGGAGCGGTCAGCCGGCCTTGATCGCAGCGCACGCGATCCGGTCTCCGGCGTCGCCGGTCTTGGTCGTGTCCTCGTCCGGCCCCTCGGGGGCATACCTCTCCGGGACGTTGGCGTAGTTGTCACGGTCCGCGTGGATCATGAACGCGCTGCCGTCGTCATCCTGGAGCTCCTCGAGGGTGAACGGGCCCGTGAACTCCAGGCTCGCGTTGCCGTCGTCGTCGACGAGGAGCGCCGGCAGGTCGCCGAGGTGGTCGCCGTGCTCGCTCTCGTCGGGGTTGAGGTGGCCGCCCGCGGAGAGGAAGTCGCCGGTCTTCGACGGGTCGTCGGGTGCCGCGCTGTCGGCCTCGCACTTGCCGGTCGTGTGCACGTGGAAGCCGTGGTAGCCGGCCTTCAGACCGCTCGCCTCGACGCTGATCTGCAGGGTGCCGTCGTCCTCGTCGATCTCGACGGTGCCGACCCGTTTCCCGTCAGGGTCGGCGAGCTTGGCGCTCACCTCGCCGCGGTCGGTGGCGCCGGAGTCCGACGCCCCTCCGCAGGCGGTGAGCGCCAGCACGCCACAGGCGGCCAGGGCAGCGGTCGATACGAGCCGGGACATGGGATACCTCCACGAGAACGGGATCCGGTCACTGCCACCGTACAGCCGGTCACAGCCCGAGCTCGGTGAGCCTTCGCGAGATCCGGGAGTCGGTGGAGATGACAGGTGACCCGTCGGCAACCCAGGCCTCGCCGTCGAAGTAGCGGGTCACGATGTGCTCGCTGATCCGGGTGACCATCGCCTGCATCGTCAGCGTCGGGTTGGGTCCGCCCACCGAGTTGGGCAGGGCGGAGTTGTCGGCGACGAAGAGCCGCTTGACCGCCCGGGTCTCGCCGCTGTGGTCGACCACCGAGTCGTCCTCGGAGTCACCCATCCGCATCGTCGAGTGCACGTGCAGGGGGAGCGCCGGCCAGTCCATCCGATAGACCTTCTTCGCGCCGGCGCCCTTCAGCAGCCGGGCAGCCTCGTGCGCGAGGAACTCGCGGTTGCGTCGGCTCCGGGAGGTGCGGTGCCGGTTGTCGAACCGGACCTTCGGGATCGGGCCGTTCTCGTCGGCGGGCAGGGTCGAGAGAGTGACCCGGTTGATCGGGGAGACGTCGTCGTCGACGATGCTGACGACGTTGAGGATGTTGTCGAGACCGTGCGAGAGCACGTCCTTCAGCTCCGGACCGACCAGCCGGCCGGTGGTGCCGTCCCAGGGGCCGGTCATACCGCGGCCGTTGGAGTACTGGTCGCGGATCCCGCTGTCGGAGAAGGTCATCGTGAACGCCTCGATGCCCGGCATCAGGCCGACGTTCATGTTCATCCCGTAGCCGGGGTATTCGGTGCGCGCCGCGGACGCCGGCCCCTTCGAGCTGCCGACGTTCTCGTCGAAGAGACCGAAGGTCCAGTCCAGGTAGTGGTCGGTGAACCCGCGCCCGACCCAGTCGTTGGGGTTGGGCAGGTCGCTGTTGAACCACAGCCGCGGGTTCTCCACGGCTCCACCGGACATCACGACGACCTTCGCGTCCTCGGTGTGCACCATGCCGGTCGGGTTGTCCAGCCAGGTCACGCCGGTCGCGGTCAGCTCGCCCTTGACCTTTTCGGTACGGATCTTGGTGACCGTCGCGTCCGTGACCAGCCCGACGGCCTTGCCGCCGGAGGCCCAGGACTCGGCGGTGAGCGCCATCGGCATGTAGCTGTTGTCCGTCGAACGCTTCGCGACCAGGTTGCGCGGCGCCTTGTCGGGCGATGCGCACCCCTGGAAGCAGTGTCCGCAGAAGGTGCAGCCGGTCGCCTGCGGATACTTCAGCAGGTTGGCGTCGTTCGTCCGGCCGGCGGTGCCGCCCGGCTGGAGGATCGCGTTCTCCTGCGGACGGTAGGACGCCTCGAGCGTCGTCTTCGTCTTCTGGACCGGAAGGCCGAGGGTCTCGCAGCCCTGGAGGTAGACCGACTCCTTGGTGCCGACGGCCGCCGTCTGCACGGGCAGGGTGGTCTCCACCCACTCGTAGTAGGGCACCAGGTCGGCATAGGAGAACGGGAAGCGGTGGTCGACGTCGTACAGGGCGGCGTCGGGGCCGTCGTACCCGGTGAAGACCCCGGGGTAGGCCCGTGGGCTGTTGCCGAAGTAGTGCTGCGTCGTGCCGCCGACGCCGGAGACCTGCCACAGGAAGGAGTTCTGCGGCAGCTCGCGGTAGGCCGCGGGCTTGGTGCGGTCCTCCTGGCCGACCCGGAGGTAACCGGTCAGCGGGTTGTTGGCATCGTTCTCGAGGCGGCTCCACTGCTCGCGCGGTTTGGCGTGCCGCGGCCCACCCTCGATCACGAGTACGTCCAGGCCTTGAGCGGCGAGCTCCTTGGCGGCGACCGCGCCGCCACCGCCGGCACCGATGATGATCACGTCGCGCATCAGAGGGGGCTCACTTTCTGTCGTCCCTGGTAGTAGCCCTTGAACTCGTCCCAGCCGTCCATGCTCCCGGGGTCGTACTTCGCCAGACCCCAGCCGAGGGGTGGCTTGGCGACGGTCAGGGTGGCGGCGTCGAACGTCGACCACTCGGAGTAGGCGCCGAACGCCGAGAACTCCAGCAGGGCGCCGGCGATGAACTGCAGGATGCCCGACACGGACCCCTTCAGCGGCTCGGGCAGCTCGCGGTCGATCGAGCCGACGAGCTGCGGGTCGGCCTGCTCCAAGAGCTCGAAGACCTCGGCCTTCTTCGCGAAGGACAGCCGGGAGAACGGTGAGAGGTGCGGCCCGGCCGCCGACCCGGGATCGACCCGTACGGCCTGTGTGTTGAGGAGGAGCGCGATCACCGCGGACAGCGGCAGCGCCGAGTCGTTGCGGAGCAGCACCTTGACCACGTCGTCGAGATCGGCGAGCAACGAGTTGGTCACCACCGGGATCGCAGGCGGCACCACGATCGGTACGTCGGCGAGACCGTTGGCGAGCGCCCGGCCGACCGCGGCGGCGACCTGGTCCGACATCGGCACGTAGTTGTCGAGGGACTCGATGAGGAAGTCCGGAGTCCTGGCCTCCATCGCGCCGGGCTCCTCGCGCGGCGTTCCCTGGGTCCTCGAGTAGGCGTCGGGACCGGGCACCACGAAGACCGCGAGTCCGTTGAGCGTGTCCCGGGCGATGGCCGCCAACAGCTTGGCGACCTGGTCGACCAGTGGATCGGCCGGTGACCCGCTGGTGACGGCCCTCGCGACACCGGGCACCGCGGTGCCGGCCGCGGCCAGGGCGCCCAGCACCCCGACACGGGTCAGAAAGAAGCGACGATCGACGTGCGGTGTCTCCATGACACATACCTCCGAGCTCGATACGCATCTCACAGTGCCACCGCGATCGGGCCGTCGGCATCAGTGACACGCACAGAGTTGGCGGAGCCAAACTGTGCTGGCGCACAGCTGGAGGTCGTCGATTCAGGACGCGAGCAGTGCGAGTCTCAGCAGCATCTGGTCGTCACCGTCGTCGAGGCGGCAGCCGGTCAGATCCTCGATCTGCTTGAGGCGGTAGACCACGGTGTTGCGGTGACAGTGCATCTCGGTCGCGGTCGCCGAGGTCGACCTGTTGTTGGCGAACCACCGGCCCAGGGTCTCCAGCAGCGACTCCTGCTTGTCGAGGGGGAGCGAGAGCAGGTCGCCCAGTGCGCGGGACCGGATCCGGTCGGCGATCGGTCGGTTCGCGGCGACCAGCACCTGGGGAAGCCTCTCGGTCAGCGCGGCGACGCCCGGCTTCTCGGCGGGCAGGCTGGCCAGGACGAGCTCGGCCATCCGGAACTCGGTGACCACGTCGGCAAGGCCCACCGTCTCCTGGGAGACACCGACCCAGCCGTCGACGATCGACGAGAGCCGACCCACCAGCTGCGTGACGGTCGCCTGTCCCAGCTCGACGAGCCCGATCTCGCGGTCCGCACGCAGGCGCCACTCGGACCGGAACCCGGCGGCGGCGAGGGCGGCGCCTGGCGACGGGGGAGGCCCCGGTGAGGCGCGGTGCCGGATCACGACGACCGCGATCCGTGCCGCCGAGGTCAGCTCCAGGATGCGCATCGCCTCGGCGGCGAAACCCGGGTCTGCCGCGCGCCCCTCCAGCAGCCCGTCGAGGATCGCCTGCCTGCGTTCGATGTCGCGCCGCTTGGCCTCGAGCTCTCGGGTGCGGTATTCGTCGGCGACCGCGGTCGACATCAGGTCGATCAGCTGCATGACCTGGACGGCACTGTCCAGGAGCTCGTCCAGCAGCTCGGGGGCCCGGGAGCGGGCCTCGTCGAGGATCGCGGCCCAGATCACCTCGGTGCCGAGGCGGTAGGCGTGCAGGACGGACTCGAGCGGGAAGCCGGCGTCGGCTCGGCGCCGCGCGGTGATCTGGGCGGCGTCGAAGACGTCCACGCCCGGCGGTATCCGGTCGGCCAGCGACTGGAGGGAGCGCACCATGTTGTCGCGACACGACCGCAGCAGCTCCTCAGCCGCGATCAGGTCGGTGGTCGCGTAGCGCTCGTCCTTGATGAGGAGCGTGTCGCGCAGCACCGTGCCGAGCTCCTCGGCACGCGGCAGCAGGCGCTCCGCCAGTGCGCGGGTGATCGCCAGGGGCTGGGGGACGGGGACGGGTGGCGGCGGTGTTTCACCAGTCGGCTGGCGGGACATGTGCTGGAGGCTACCAACGCGACGCTCCGTGTCTTCCTGAGGTCGTTTGTGCAATCAGCACAGGGCCGTGTGGCTGTCGTCACCGGTGTGGCCCGCCCCGGTTGCGGCCGGGACGGGCCGATTCCGGCCGCCTAGGCCGAGGCCACGTCCGGGACGGGCCGCGCAGCCCGGCCGCTGCGCAGGAAGGCCAGGGCGACGGCGGAGACGGCGACGACGACGGCAGCACCGATGTAGAGATGCACCGGGGTCCAGGACGAGTCGAGCAGGCGCCCGGCGAGCATCGGCGACAAGATCGCTCCGATGCGGCCGATGCCGATCGCCCAGCCCATGCCGGTGGTGCGGATCTCGGTGCCGTAGACCGCCGGCGTGATCGTGTAGAGCCCGGCGATGCAGCCGTTGATCAGCGCGCCGACGACGACGCCGATGATCAGCGCGACCGTGAGCAGGGCGGTGCTGGTGATGAAGACGACCATGGTCAGCGACGAGAGCACCGTGAAGCCGATGAGCACCAGGCGATTGTCGAGCCGGGAGGCGACGACGCCGTAGAGAACAGAGCCTGCCGTGCCGCCCAGCGCCAGCATCATGCCGGCGGTGACCGCGTCGGCCTCCGACATCCCCGAGGTCACCAGCAGCTGCGGGGTCCAGCTGTTGACGAAGTAGAAACCGAACATCGTGGCCAGGAAGGCGACCCAGATCAGCAGGGTGGAGCGACGCAGCTCGGAGCCGAGCAGCACGCCGGGGTTGCCGCTCCGGCGCCGGGCTGTCGTGACCGGTGCGGTGCCGAGCGAGTCGGCGGTGACAGCAGGCTGGCCCAGCCGCCCGAGGATCCGGTTGATCCGCTCCACGGCCTGACGCGGTCGGCGCTGGACGAGGAAGTCGACCGACTCGGGCAGCAGCATCACGAGGAGAACCAGCGCGACCCCGGTCGCGACGCCACCGGCGACGAAGACGCTGCGCCAGCCGAGATCGGTCAGCATGCCGCGGGCCGCGATGCCGCCCAAGGTGGCACCGATGCCGTATCCGGCCGTGTAGATCCCGATCGCCAGACCCCGCCATCGGGAGGAGGAGTATTCGCTCGCGATCACGTTGGTGCTGGCCAGGATGCCGCCCACGCCGAGCCCGGTGACGACCCGAGCGAGGCCGAGCAGGATCGCGGACGGAGCGGCCGCCGAGAGCAGCATGCCGAGCGTCGCCAGACCGACGCTGACCAGGATCAGCGGCCGACGGCCGATGACGTCGGCGACCGGGGCCAGGGCCAGCGAGCCGACGGCCATGCCGACGAGCCCGGCGCTCAGCAGCAGGCCGAGCTCCGAGCCGCTCAGCGCGAACTCCTCGGTCAGCGAGGAGGCCGTGAAGGCCATCGCCATCACGTCGAATCCGTCCAGACAGTTCAGCAGGACGCAGAGCGCGACGACCATCCACTGGTACGGGGTCATCGCGGCGGCGTCGATGCGCGCACGAAGGTTCATCTCGGGTCTCTTTCGGTGTGGGGTTTCACGGAAGGTGGAGGGTCACGGCGGCGGGGTCGGCCGAGCCCGACCCCGACTCGCCGCGGGCTGCTCGCGCCACGCAGAGGCACAAGGAGGCGTACGTCTCCTTCTGCTGCCGGCTCAGGAACACGTCGCGGTGGTCGATGCGGCCGCTGACGTCGAGGACCTTGACCTGGCAGATCCCGCACTCGCCCTTGCGGCAGTCCCACATCACGTCGACGCCGGCGTCCTCGAGCGCGTCGAGCATCGAGCTGTCCTTGCCGACGCTGACCGAACGGTCGAGCTGGGGGAGGTGTACGACGAACTCCTCGGCCGCCCAGGCGCCGCTGCTGCCGAAGGTCTCGAACCGCAGGTTGGGTTCGGGCAGCTCGCGGGCCACCCAGGCGCGGCGGATCGCGTCCATCAGCCGGATCGGCCCGCACATGTACATCTCGGTCCGGGCCGCTGCCGGCGAGCCGGCGATCTCGCCGACGAGCGTCTCCACGTCGAGGTGTACGTCCTCGTCGTCGACGAACACGCGGACGCGGTCGCCGTGCGTCTCGACGAGCTCGTCGAGGTAGGCCATGACGCGGCGGCTGCGCCCGGCCAGGACGAGGGTGTAGTCGGCGCCGCGGCGGCGCAGGGCGTCGGCCATCGCGACCAGCGCGGTGACGCCGATCCCGCCGGCGACCAGCACGTAGCGGTCCGCGCCGACGCCGAGCGGGAAGCTCTGGACGGGGCCGGTCATCTCGACCACGTCGCCGACCTCGAGCCCGTGCATGTGGCGCGACCCGCCGCGAGACGACGCGGCGAGCTGCACGCCGAGGGTGATCCGGCGGCCGCCGTCCTCGGAGCGCAGGACCGAGTAGGACCGCTTCCGCACGTGGCCGTCGAGCTCGAGCCGGAGGTCGACATGGGTGCCGGGCGCGGCGTGGACGGGACGGTCGGGGGCGAGCACGACGCGGCGTACGCCTTTGGCGAGGTCGGAGGTCTCGACCACACGGCCCTGCTGCCACCAGGTCTGGGTGTTCACTGCCATGGCGGCGGCCTCACTTCGCCGCCGCGGCAGAGGGGAGGCCCTCCGCCTGCAGCATGCGGTCCAGGATCCGGCGCACCCACATCCCGCCGGCGTCGATGTTGAGGCTGTAGAACTCGTGGTCCGGGTTGGCGTCGATCGCGCTCTGCTGGGCGGCGAGCATCTCCTCGTCCTCGCCGAAGACGCCGTGGACGCCCTGGCGCAGCTGGGTGGTGATGGTCTGGCTCTCCAGGCGGTAGTTGCGCATGAAGGCCCAGAAGTAGTGCGACGTGCGCGCGGTCTCCGGGGTGATCGTGTTCATCACGAACCCGTTCACGCCCTGGCTGCGGTCACCCTCGGGGGCGCCGGTGCCGGCCTTGGCGACGCCGACGTCGATGCAGATCGTCGAGGGCGCCTCGAAGTGGATGATCTGCCAGCGGTCGACCTTCCCGGAGAAGCCGGGGAACTTGTCGCGCATGTTCTTCAGCCAGAACGGGGGCGCGTCGATGTTGCGCATCCAGCGGGTGACGGTCACGCCACGATCCGTGTGGCTCACGTCGAACTCGGCCTCGGAGAGCTCGTCCTGCCCGATGCTCGAGCTGTGCACGAACTCCTCGTGGGTGAGGTCCATCAGGTTGTCGAGCACGAGCTGGTAGTTGCAGGGCGCGTAGATCGTCTCGCCGTCGCCGGCCCAGTCGGGGGAGTCCATCTGGTGCATGTCGGGCACGCTGGCGGGGTCGGCGAGATCGGGGTCGCCCACCCAGACCCACACGTAGCGATGACGTTCGACGACCGGGTAGGACGGGACGGTCGCGCTCGGGTTGATCGTCTCCTGGGCGGGCATGCTCGTGCAGCGGCCGGCCGAGTTGTAGCGCAGGCCGTGGTAGGGGCACTGGATCTCGTCGCCGAACAGCTTCCCCTTCGACAGCGGCGCCAGGCGGTGCCAGCACGCGTCGGCCATCGCCACCGCACGACCCTCGCTGTTGCGCCACAGCGCCAGCGGGCGGTCGGCCACGGTGCGGGCGAGCGGCTGCTTCCCGGTGACCTCGTGGTCCCAGGCCGCGACGTACCAGGTGTTGCGGGGGAAGTTGAAGATCTTGCTGGCGGCGGTCGTCGGAGCAGCGGGATCGATGGGACGAGCGACGGCGGTGGTCATGGCGACTCCCTATGGGGATAGGTGTTGTGGTGCTGATCACAAACTAACTATCAATATAGGTAGTGGCAAGGGGTTGGCCGCCGGAAGTCCTCGCCGGAGCTGCCGGGTAGGCTCGCCGAGTCCGCCGTGCTGGAGAGGGGTCGCGATGTCGTTGAGGTACGCGCTGCTGGCGCTGCTCACCTCACGCCCGATGACGGGCTACGACGTCTCCAAGCAGTTCAGCCAGTCGGTCGCCCATGTCTGGCACGCGCCCGACTCGCAGATCTATCCGGAGCTGAACCGGATGGAGCGCGACGGCCTGCTCGAGTCCACCGTGGTGCCGTGGGGCAAGAAGGGCACGAAGAAGGAGTACGCCGTCACCGAGGCCGGGGTGACGGCCTTCCGGGAGTGGATGGACGCGCCGGTCGAGATCCGCCGGCAGCGGGAGCCCGCCTACCTCAAGGCGGCGTATCTGGAGTGGGCCGAGCCCGACGCCGCACGCGCCGAGCTCACCAAGTTCCGCGACTACTGGACCGAGCACATGGCCATGCTCGAAGTCACCCGGGCGACGCTCGTCGACCGCAGCCACCCCACCCTGGCCCGGCGCCTCGATCACTACGACGCCGGCCAGTGGGACCGGATCGTGCGCTACAAGATCTTCGCCTACGACGGCCTCATCGATCAGGCACGCAGCGCGATCGCCTGGGCCGAGCGCGGGCTCCTGCTCGTCGACGAGCTGGAGGGCGCGGCGGACGGCTGAGCCGCCCTCCTCAGCGCTTGACGGCCGAGTGGACGCAGACCATTCCCTGCAGGAACCCGTGGTGGCGTACGTCGCTGAAACCGGCCCTCTCCAGGGCCGCGGCGAGCGGGGCGGGGCGGAGGAAGGCCAGCGTCGACTCCTGGAGGAAGCCGTAGTCGCCGGGGTCGCTCCCGATGAGGCGGCCCACGATCCGGGGCCAGCGGCCGCCGACGACGCGGGCGGCCGAGCCGAGCGGGCCCTCGCGGCCGGGTCCGGTCTCGAGCGCGACCAGGCGCCCGCCCGGCTTGAGCACGCGCCACTGCTCGCGGAGCGCGGCGTCGAGGTCGTCGACGAGGTAGCGGAGCAGGTAGCCGTGGGTGATCACGTCGAAGGAGGCATCGTCGAACGGCAGGGTGTGCGCATCCATCTCCATCCATTCGATGGTGTCGGCGCTGGGCTGCCGGCGGGCGACGGTGAGCATCTCCGGGGTCAGGTCGGCGGCGACGATCCGGGCCGTCGGCTGCCGCCGGCGAGCATCGAGGGCGAGCTGGCCGGTGCCGGTCGCGAGGTCGAGGAGCTCCTCGTCGGGGCCCAGGGCCGCGAGCCGCTGGATCAGACGTCGCCAGCGGCGGTCCATGCCGCCTGTCATCAGGGTGTTGCCGAGCTCATAGCTCGGCGCGACCCGGGTGAACATCTCGCGAACCTGCTGGGGCGCGAGCTCGGGCATCTGTCCGTCCGGCACGACCGGTCACCTCCTGGGAAGACTCCAGCCGACGTCTGGAGAGTGTTCCCCAGTTCTACCCTCTCCGCGGCGATGAGCCGTGGTCGGCGACGATCTCAGCACCCTGACGACACGCGGTCAGGAGCGTCCCGCACTCATCGGTGCTCAGACCGCGCGAGGGTGCTGCGCCAGCGCCCGGTCGTAGGCTTCCCAGGCCCGCCACGACTCCAGGGCCCGCTCTCCTTGCGGTTTGAGACCGTCGACCTTGTGGTAGGAACCGCCGCTGGCGTACTGCGACTCCCGGCCGGTCACCAGCGAGAGCAGCATCGGGAGCACGCTCTCCTCGGTCACCGTGATGGTGCCGACGCGAAAGGTCTGCCGCACCCACTCGGCTCGCCGCTCGGAGCCCAGCACGAGCACCACCGGCAGCTCGAGGGCGCGGTCGATCGCGTCGAGGATCGGCCCCAGCCCCTCCGGCACCCACCGCTCGCCGTCGGGCGGTGCGAGCTCGCGGGTGCCGTCGTTCGAGTACGCAGGGAGCTGGCCGGTCAGCGGCCCGGCGATCTTCTGGGAGCCCGTGCCCGGCGAGGGCGGCGTCGGCTCCGGGGCGGGCGCCGGGGCGATGTCGGCGGTCGCCTGCGTGCCGGCCTTCCGGCGCGCCCGGATCGCGGGGATCTTCATGCTGAACGTGAAGCTGCCGGTGCGGGTGGTGGGGTCGATGTGGCGGCCGGGCGCCGGCTCCGGTGCCTGGCCCACGACGGGCGCCGGAGCGGGGTCGGGTGTCGGTGCGGACGCGGGTGTCGTCGCCGTCGTGATCAGGCCGGCGGCATGCTTCCCGTGCGCGCGCACCGAGCCGTCGGCGGCGAGCTCGAAGAGCGCCACCCCGATCCTGTCGGCCCAGGCGACGGCGTCGTCGGTGAAGCCGGCGCGGCTGTAGAGCGCGACGGTGCGAGCCGCGTAGGCGTGGCCGGCGCCGCGGACGGCACAGACGCTGCGGGCGTCGGTCGCCGATCGGGTCAGCACGACCTGGGCGACGACGACGTTGTCGGGTCGGCCACCGATGATGTCGACGTCGGCTGCCGCCGTGCTGCCCGAGGGCGAGGCGTCGGGCCAGCCGAGCGCGTGCAGATGCTCCGCGGCGTACCTCTCGGCTTCTTCGCCCGTCACGGGCTGCCTCGTCGATGCCACCGTCGTCCCTCCTCGATCCGCGCCTCGCGCGGTCACTCCCTCGGGCCTCCCTGCCCGATCGAGATTGGGAGGGATGATAGGCCCGAGGCCCGCCTCGCGTCCGCCGGGGTGGTGAATTGGGGGCTGATGTTCGCTCCTGGCGGATCCGCCCCGTTTGTCGGTGCTCGCCGCTAGCGTGATGTGTATGAGGCGCCCGCACGAGAACGTCGCTACGGTCCTGGTGGATCCGCGCGTTCTGGGCGACATCGAGATCCAGCTGATGGCGCTCGACATGCCGCTGTGGCGGGTGTGCGCGGCGCCGATCGCGAAGGACGGGCAGCGGCTCGCGTTCCAGATCCGCCACAAGCTGCTGATGTCCAAGCGCGGCGAGTGGGACTGTGCGAAGCACTGGGTGCCGGTCTGGGTCGGGTTCGGCTCGACCTGGGCGTTCCCGGGCGAGCCGGTGCCATGGCCTGCCCACAAGGCGCTGTGGACGGTGCTGGAGGGCCACGCCGACCGGGTCCGCTACAACAAGCGGCTCGGCGGGATTCCGAGGATCCCCAGGCTGCGGGAAGCCTGCTAGGCCCGCTTCCGGAAGTGTGCGTCGGCCGTCGGCGCGTACATCGCCGCGGTCGCGACGATCACCAGCAGGATGTGCGCGACGCGCACCACGACGAACGCGCCGCCGAGCAGCCCGCCCCCGCCGAGCGCGGCGGCCACGGAGGCACCACCTGCGACGTCGGCGACCGTCGGCACGACCAGCGAAGCCAGCCCGACCACGCTCAGGAGCAGGGTCAGCGCGATGCGTGCGGCCCGGGACCCGCGCAGCAGGCCGACGATCAGCAGTGCTGCCACGACGTAGACGACCAGATGTACGCCGAGACCGAGCCAGTCGCCGGGCCCGATGACGCCGTCGGCGAGCATGCGGGTCACGGCGATCGCCGACTCGAGCACGCCGGCCGCGACGGCACCCGACCAGGCGATGCCGGCGAGCCTGACGGACCCGGGAAGGACGGTGCTGGGAAGAGCGGTCTGCGTTGTCATGCGGGTGAGATTAAGGACGAGGCTCCGGCGCTCGCGTCGCTCCACGGAGCGATCCGCACCCCTACGCGCGTAGGGGGACGGCCTCGTCGTCGGGCGTCCGCTCGATCTGTTTCCAGGTGGGGTCGACCGCCGGGAACATCGTCACCACGAAGTAGGCGGCACCGCAGGCCACGAGGGCGACGGTCAGGCCGAAGCCGGAGACCAGGCTGCCGCCGAGCAGCCCGCCGAGCGGCATCAGGCCCCAGGCGAAGGCCGAGACCAGCGACATGACCCGGCCCAGCACGTGGGCGGGGATGCGCTCGAACTGGATCGCTCCGAGGATCGGGTTGATGAACCCGCTGCTGGTGCCGCCGATCGCGAAGACCACGAAGACGACCCACAGCGGCGCCCCGAAGGCGATCACCAGGAATCTCGGCAGGCCGGCGACGAGGAAGCAGACCAGGTAGGTCGGGTAGCGCCGCATCCGGTCGCCGAGCGCGGCGGCCACGGCCGAGCCTGCCGCGGAGAAGCCCGAGAAGGTGGCGAACAGGAGGCCGATCGTCTCGGGGCCGGCATGCGCCTGGCCCCACACGGGCATCAGCACGCTGCTCCAGGCGAGGTCGATCAGGTTGGTCAACGCCACCATGAACGCGATCCCCATCAGCACCCGGTCGCGGCGGAGGAAGCGCCAGCCCTCGGCGAGCTGCGCGCGGTAGGAGGCGGGGTCGCGCTGCTCCGGCGGGGCGGTGGCTGACCGTTCGGCGTGCCGGCGGGACAGCCCGGCGGTGGTCGCGGCGAGCAGCAGACCGCCGACGGCGAACGAGGCGGCGTCGACGACGATCGCGTTGGTGGCGCCCACCAGGCCGATCAGGAGACCGGCCGCGGCCGCGCCGAGCATCGAGGCGGTGCGCTCGACGAACGAGTGGAGGCCCGTGGCCCGTTCCGTCGGCACCCCGGCCGCCTCGACCAGCTGCGGGATCATCGCCGCCTTCGCGGAGTCGCCGGGGCCGCGCAGGGTGCCGGCGAGGGCGACGAGGGCGAGCAGCGTGGGGAAGTGCAGGAGCCCGGCGACGTACAGAAGCGGGATGAGGCCGACCACGAGGGACGAGCCGAGGTCGCAGGCGATCGCGACGCGGCGCGGGCCGATCCGGTCGATGACCGGGCCGCCGAAGATCTTGCTGAGCACCAGCGGCGTCAGCTCGAAGAGCGCGATCAGGCCGGTCTTGGCCGGGCTGCCGGTCGTCTCGAGCGCGAACCACGGGATGGCCAGCATCGAGACCCGGGTGCCGACCAGGCTGATCGTCTCGGCCGCCAGCCAGCCGTAGAGGGGGAGCTTCACCGGCTATCTCTCCTGGTCGGGGCCGGGTTGTGGGAGCACGTGGAACTGGAACATCACGGCCTCGCCGACGGCGTCGTGCTCGAGGCCGTCGATGAGCTCGTTGACCTGCGCCTCGAGCTCAGTGGCCTGGGCGGGCGTCACGCGGACGACGCGATCGTTGAGGCCGAAGGCCTCACGCCACTCCTGAGGGAGGCTGCTCCGCCGCTCGATCCCCTCCTGGAGACGCTGGGCGTAGATGGTCACGACCGTCTGCAGGTAGGCGTCGAGGGTCTCGTGACCCTCGGGGGTGTCCGGCACGCTGCTCTCGCCGGTGACGGTCGCCTGGTGGACGGCCTTCCACCACCTCTCCCGGCCGTTGCCTCGGCTCTCGTCGTCCTCGATGAACCCGTGTTGTGCCAGCTGTCGGAGGTGGTAGGACGTCGCGCCGCTGTTGATGCCGAGCCTGGTTGCCAGGGTCGTCGCCGTCGCGGGTCCGTCGACCCGGAGAAGCCCGAGCATGCGTACGCGCACAGGGTGGGTGAGGGCCTTGAGCTGGTCGACTCCGGGGACGATCTCGCGTGCTGCCATGCTGGCATCGTAGACCGCAAGGATGTGTTTGCAAATAGAATTGTGCGGTTTGAGAGAAAACCAAGTAAGCCGGTGAACAAAGCCGGGATAGCGCGGTTACCCTGTGCGGGTGACGACAGACGCCGCATCGCCCGCGCCGACCTCCACACCCACCGTGGCGATCATCGGAGGGGGAGCGAGCGGCACTCTGACCGCCGTCAACCTGCTGCGCCGGGGAGCATCGGTGCGGCTGTTCGAGTCACGGGGCGAGGCGGGCCGCGGCGTCGCCTACTCCACCACCGACGAGCGTCATCTCCTCAACGTCCGGGCCAACAACATGTCCGGCTTCCCCGACGACCGCGACGACCTGCTCAGCTGGGCTGCCGCCGCGGGCATCGAGCTCGGCCCGACCGACTTCCTGCCGCGTCGCGACTACTCGCGCTACCTGTGCGACCGCCTCGCTGCCGCGGCAGAAGCCGGCGCCGGCACGCTGGAGACGGTGGGGAAGACCGTCGTCGACGTCGAGCCGGTCGGGGGTGGTTTCACTGTGGTGACCGGTGCTGATGGTGCCGATGGTGCCGCCGGCCCCGAGGAGACGTACGCCGCCGACGCGGTCGTGCTGGCGTACGGCAACCCGCCGCCGCAGCCGTTCGCCGATCTGCCCGAGGCGCCGTGGAACCTCTCCGACCCCTGGGACGTCGACCGGATCAGCGCCCTGCCGGCCGACGCGACCGTGCTCGTCGTCGGCAGCGGCCTGACCGCTGTCGACACGACGGTCACGCTCCTCGACGAGGCCCCGGCGCGCAGCGTGGTCATGGTGAGCCGTCACGGGCTCCTGCCGAATCCGCACGTCGACGACCAGTTCACCTCGTGGGTGACTCCGGTCCCGGACGGTCCGCTGACCGCCGACGGCGTCGTCGAGTTGGTGCGCGAGCAGCTCGAGCACGCGGCCGAGATCGGCGTCGACTGGCGCGCGGTCATCGACGGCCTGCGTGGCCCGACGCAGTCGATCTGGCGTCGCTTCCCCGAGTCCGAGCGGCGTCGCTTCCGCGAGGTCTACGCCCGCGAGTGGGAGGTACGCCGCCACCGCATGGCGCCGCGCATCGCCGCGCTCCTCGCCGCCTATCAGGCCGAGGGCCGTCTGGAGATCCTCGCCGGCGGGGTGCTCGGCTGCCGGCTCGATGGCGTGGGGCAACCGGTCGTCACATTGGCCGACGGGGAGCGCGAGGTCACCGCCGTCATCAACTGCACCGGCCCCTCACCCGACATCACCCGCACCGACAACCCGCTCCTGCTCGCGCTGCAGAAGCGCGGCCTGATCGTGCCCGACCCGCTCCGCCTCGGCATCGACGTCACCGAGGACGGCCGCGTGCGCGGAGCAGACGGCCGCATCGTACGGAATCTGGTGACCGTCGGTCCGCCCTGCAAGGGCGCCCTCTATGAGGCGACCGCCATCCCCGAGATCCGCGTGCAGGCCGCCGCCGTGGCCGCGCTCCTGACCGCCGCCGAATAGTCACTCCCGCAGGTCGAGAAGTCACTCCTGCAGGTCGAGTTGGCACTGACGTGCCAACTCGACCTGCAGGAGTGACTTCTCGACGGGTGGTGCTGGGTCAGCCGAGGTTGAGCGCCTGGTCGGTGCGCGCGAAGGTCTCGCTGGCGAGCTCGGGGTCGGCGACCATGTCGGCGCCGCTGGCCGGGATCATGGTCTTGAGCTGCGGCTGCCAGGAGTCCCAGCGCTCCGGGAAGCAGCGCTGCAGGAGGTTGAGCATGATGCCCGGGGCGGTCGAGGCGCCCGGGGAGGCGCCGAGGAGGCCGGCGATGGTGCCGTCTTCGGCGGTGATGACCTCGGTGCCGAACTGGAGCACACCGTCGGGGCGGATGACCTGCACGCGCTGACCTGCAGTGATGCGTTCCCAGTCGTTGCGGTCCGCGGCGGGGAAGAAGTCCTGCAGGTCCTTGAACTTGGTCTTCGGCGAGGCCAGCAGCTGCTTGACCAGGTAGACGGTGAGGTCCATGTTGCTCAGACCCGCGCGCACCATCGGCAGCAGGTTGTGCGGGCGCACGGAGAGGAAGAGGTCGGTGAGCGACCCGGACTTGAGGAAGCGCGGGCTCCAGCCGGCGTACGGGCCGAACATCAGGTGGGTGTCGCCCTCGACGTAACGGGTGTCGAGGTGGGGCACCGACATCGGCGGAGCGCCGACGGCGGCCTTGCCGTAGGCCTTGGCCTTGTGCTGGGCGACGAGCTCCGGCTTCGACGTACGCAGGAACTCGCCGGAGACCGGGAAGCCGCCGAAGCCGCGGATCTCGCGGATCGAGGCCTTCTGCAGCAGCGGCAGCGCGTAGCCGCCGGCGCCGACGAAGACGAACCGCGACCGCAGGTGGTACTTCCCCGACGCGTTGCGGCCGTAGACGTGCCAGAAGCCGTCGGTGGTCTGGTGCAGGTCGGTGACCTCGGAGCCGGACTCCAGGTCGGCGCCCTTGTCGACCAGCGTCTTGGTCAGGATCGAGGTGAGCGAGCCGAAGTCGACGTCGGTGCCGGCGTTGGTCCAGGTGGCCGCGATCGGCTCGTTGGCCAGCGACTTCGACGTGCGGCCCTCGAGCAGCAGCGGCGCCCAGCCCTTGATGACCTCGGGGTCGGTGGAGAACTCCATCCCCGGGAAGAGCGGGTGGTCCTTGAGCGCCTCGTAGCGCTTGCGCAGGTAGTCGACGTTCTTCTCGCCCCACACGAACGACATGTGGGGCACGGTGTGGATGAACTTGTCGGGGTCGGGGATGCGACCGTTCTCGACGAGGAAGGACCACAGCTGGCGGGAGAGCTGGAACTGCTCGTTGACGCCCACGGCCTTGGTGATGTCGACCGAGCCGTCGGCCGTCTGTGGGCTGTAGTTGAGCTCGCACAGCGCGGAGTGGCCGGTGCCGGCATTGTTCCAGGGTCCGGAGGACTCCACGGCGAGCGAGTCGAGCCGCTCGATGAGCTTGATGGACCAGCTGGGCTCCAGCTCCTGGAGGAGCACGCCCAGGGTGGCGCTCATGATGCCGCCGCCGATCAGCACTACGTCAAGAGGTTCGTCCACAGGTCTTTTGTCTCGCTTTTGGGTCCGCAATGGTTAATCGGGGTCCTTAGATCGGTCTAAGTTGTGGGCAACTTCACTGCCCGGACCCCGGGGTGAGTCCAGCGTGATTCGGTCCTTCATTGTGGCTCACCGCACATGTCGGTGGTAGGCCAGGGTGGAGTTACGCTCGGGCGGTGCCACGCCTCTCTGACTCGCATCGCGCCTGGATCGACGAAGCTGTACGCCGTGTCGAGGCCGACGCGCAGCGCTCCGCCGACACCCATCTGCACGCCGTGCCGCTGCCGGGATGTCCGGGCATCGACCTCTACCTGAAGGACGAGTCCGTGCACCCCACCGGCTCGCTGAAGCATCGCCTGGCGAGGTCGCTGTTCCTGTACGCGGTGTGCAACGGCTGGCTCCACGAGGGCGCGACGGTCGTGGAGGCGTCCTCGGGGTCGACCGCGGTCTCCGAGGCCTACTTCGCCGGGCTCCTCGGCCTTCCGTTCGTCGCGGTGATGCCGCGCTCGACCTCGAAGGAGAAGGTCGCGCTGATCGAGTGGCACGGCGGCACCTGCCACTTCGTCGACCACGCCCCCGACATGTACGCCGAGGCCGAGCGTCTCGCCCGCGAGTGCGGCGGCCACTACATGGACCAGTTCACCTACGCCGAGCGGGCCACCGACTGGCGCGGCAACAACAACATCGCCGAGTCGATCTTCGACCAGATGTCGCAGGAGCGGCACCCGGTGCCGGCCTGGATCGTCGTCTCGGCCGGCACCGGCGGCACCTCGGCGACCATCGGCCGCTACCTCCACTACCGCCGCCACTCCACCAGGCTGCTCGTCGCCGACCCGGAGAACTCCGCGTTCTACGGCGGCTGGGAGAGCGACACCTCCGACTACGCCACCGGGATGCCCTCGCGCATCGAAGGCATCGGCCGCCCGCGGGTGGAGCCGTCGTTCGTCGGCGGGGTCGTCGACGACATGGTGCAGGTGCCCGACGCCGCCTCGATCGCGACGATGCGCTGGCTCTCGACCCGGATGGGCCGCTCGGTCGGCCCCTCCACGGGCACCAACGTGTGGGCATCGCTGGGCGTCGTACGCGAGCTGGTGGAGGCGGGCGAGCAGGGCAGCGTCGTCTCCCTGCTGTGCGACTCCGGCGAGCGCTACACCTCGTCCTACTACGACGACGCGTGGGTGAAGGAGAAGGGCATCGACCTGACCCCGTACGCCGCGGCCCTCGCCGACTACGAGCGCACCGGCGTGCTCGTCGACCCCTCCTGATCAGAGGTCGACTGCGCGAAGGATGCGTGCCAGATGCTCGTCGGCGTGGTCGACGAGCATTGCCGCGCTGTCGCCGCGGCACAGCGGCACCATCTTGCGTAGCCGATGTCTGTCCTTGCGTCCCAGCGAAGTGATGCGAAAGTCGCGGGCAGCGACCAGTGAAGCCAGCACCACGAAATCGACGCAGTGGCGAGAGGCCGCGCTGCCTCCGCCGAGATCGACGCGCGCTGCTGCCTTACCGACGAGCGCGCCGATCAAGTTGGGACGCAAGATGGTTCCGACTCGTCCCTCGACGGCGACGATCACAGCCTCGGTCCGAGCCAGCGCCTGAGTCGTCCCGGGTGAGGAGACTGTCGGGGCTCCGCCGACGCCAGTGCGAGACGCGGCGCGCTCCCCCACGCCTTCCGGGATGAGGACGTCGATCTGGGCCAGATCGCGACGCCACCGGTGTTGGTGGCCTTCGGCGCTGGTGTCAGCGGTGAAGCCCAGGTCGGCGAGCGCCGTCGTGAATCGGACGAGCATCAGGGGATCGGCACGGATGTTGATGACCGTGTCGGCGTCTGTCGTCGGGCGCGTCGGATAAGCGCCACGTTCAGCACAGTGCAGATGAACGAGCTGACCGCCGACGAGTGCCCAGTTCGCCGGGACCTTCGCGTGCAGCTCCATCATGGCGTGCCAGGACGCGGCCTGCGCATCATCCATCGGGGGCATGACGATCGGTTCGCTCATCGGTCGGCGGCGCTCCCCGGGCCGGCCGCGAGATCGCGCAGCGACTCGACGGCGCGGACAAGCTCGCGTGGGCCGCCGTGCTCTGCGAGATCGGCGGCGAGGAGCAGTTTTCGTGCCCGCTCATCGAGGTGCCGTGGTCGTGCGCCGGGAGCGAAGACATGCAGGACGACGTTGGCGCGGTCGCGGTCGACTTCGCTCAGCAGGTAGTCGTGCATGACGCCGTCGAGGTCATCTTTCAGTAGATACCCTTCGACGACGTCGCCGGCGCTGAGCCCTGACCCGGGATCCGAGAGCCCTGATCGCAGGATGCGGTGATCGCCGCGTAGGTCGGGCAGATCAGGCACCGAAGCATGGAAGCTGCGACGGGCGGCGCGATTGCGAAGTGCCCTCGACAGCATCCTGGCAACCTCGCGCTCGTTGTCGACATCTTCGGCCGCACCCAGCAGGGCCCGGAGGCGAGACCGCGCCCGAGAGCGATCGGGAGCTGCGAGATCACCGAGCCAGGAAGGGTCGCCGGAAGCGACCGCCACCAGTGCCCATGCTGACCGTGCGGACAGGGGCCGTCCGGGCTTGTGGGAGTCGGCGACGCGGCGCAGATCCTTGTCGTCGATGATCCAACGGCCGCCAACGCGCTCGGCGGGCAAGGATCCGTCTCGGATCCGTTGGTGGATGCGCTGTGGGCCGACGGCGAGTCGCTCGGCGGCTTCCGCGACACTGAGTCGGGCCATTGCCTGAATCCTTTAAAGTCATCGATGATTGCGGAAATACTATCGAAATCTCTAGGTTTCAGGCAATATATCGATGAGCGCTTCGCCGACTACGAGCGCACCGGCGTGCTCGTCGACCCCTCGTGACGCGCCCAGGTTCGTAGCCCCAGGGTGATCAGTGCCCACACACCGGCGACGATGACGATCTCGCTGACGATGTAGAAGGGCCACGGGCCGAGCAGGTCGAGCATCGAGGCCGTCGGTGGCTTGTAGCGCAGGTAGCCGTAGTTGGCGTCGAGCACGAGGTTGAGGGCGTACGCCGCGACGGCCCATGCCGCCGTGGTCGCGACGGTCCAGCCGTAGTCACGCCAGTGCGGCAGCAGCCCGAGGCCGAAGACCAGGTAGACGGCGGCGAGCACGACCATCAGGTGCAGGCCCCAGTAGGTGAGGTAGCTGACGTCCGGGAAGTCCTTCACGTCGGGCGTGAAGACGCCCTGGGTGGTCAGCGTGAGACCCCAGAAGCAGGCCAGCGCCGTCGGATAGGGGCGGTGGGTCCACAGCGCGACCGCTGCCGCGACCCACGCCAGGTCGCACAGCTGGAGCGGGAGGTCGATGAAGAGGTCGAAGTCGGTGACCCACTCGTGGGCCTGCAGCGGGATGGTCGTCAGGGGGATCGCCAGCGCGAAGCCTCTGGAGAACCTCGATGGTCTCCCGTACGCCCGCTGGCGCCTGCCCAGCCGGACGACCACCACGATCCCCGCAGCCAGCAGGGCCAACGGCACGAGGTGGGTCAGGCCGTACGCCTCCATGTGGGAAGTCTGACCCACCGACGACGGCCTGGACGACAAGCCGGAAAAAAGTTCTCGCGAATCCGCGTCATGCGATGACGGGTGGGCCGTTCCATCGGCGTGAGGGCGTTCGCCGGTGGGGGCGGACGACCCTCCGACACCAGGGTTGGTGGTTGATCCGGGGGGATCCGCCAGCTCGGTGGCTGTCCCTCTGAGTGCACACCGCGGGGGTGGTGTGCAACCAGAGGGACGCCTTGGTTTTCGGGGCCCTTACGCCTTCGTGCCGCTGACCGCGGTCGCGTAGGTCTCCTCGTCGTGCCGGATCTCCGCGGCGAGCCCCTGGTCCCGCATCAGCCCCGCGGCGATCGGAGCCTGATCCTCCCCGGCCTCGACGACGAGAATCCCGCCGGGCACCAGGTGATCCGGCGCCTGCGCGATCACGCGACGTTGGACGTCGAGCCCGTCCTCGCCGCCGTCGAGGGCGACCCGGTGCTCGTGGTCGCGGGCCTCGGGCGGCATGTCGGCGATCCGCGTCGTCGGGACGTAGGGCGCGTTGGCCAGGATCACGTCGAAGACGAGATCGCGGGGGAGCGGGTCGAAGAGGTCACCGAGGAGCACCTGGCCGCGAGCCGGCAGATTCGTCCGGGCGCAGTCCACGGCCGCCGGGTCGATGTCGGTCGCCCACACCTCGACCCCCGACACCCGTGCTGCGACGACCGCGCCGAGGGCACCGGTGCCGCACCCGAGGTCGAGCACGACCGGTCGCCGGGCCTGCCGCGACGGCCGCCCGAGGTGATCGACCGCCAGCTCGACCATCAGCGCCGAGCGCTGCCGAGGCACGAACACGCCGGGCGCCACCCGGACCCGGAGCCCGCAGAGCTCGGCCCAGCCCAGGACCGCCTCCAGCGGCTCGCCCGCCACGCGGCGTACGACCATGGCTTCTCGTTCCTGGGGCGAGACGGCCTCGCCCAGCAGCAGTGCCGCCTCCTCCTCGGCGAAGACACAGCCGGCCGCGCGCAGGCGCGCGACGAGCCCAGGACCAGGGGCTGGGTCACGAGCGGGGGAGGTCATTGGAGAAGATTGTCATGTGGACGCCCTGACTCCGATCGGTTTCATCGTCGCGGGCTATGCCGCCCTCGTGACGGTCGCGGCCGCGCTCGGCGTCGCGCTGAAGGCACCGCGGCCGAAGTGGCTCGACCAGCTCGCGTGGATGCTGGAGGTCTTGGCGCTCGTGCTCGCGCTCGGTGCGCTGGCCGGCTGGTCAGCCGGTCGCAAGCCGGAGTCGCTCTCGACCTTCCTGGGATACCTCGGCGCGCTGGTGTGCCTGATGCCGCTGGCGCTGCAGACCATGCGCGGCGACCGCTCGCCCTGGTCCTCGGGCGTGATCGCGGCGGCTGCCCTGGCGGTCGGGGTCGTCGCCGTGCGCGTCATGATGGTGCGATGAGTACCCCACGACGTCCTCGCTTCGCTCCGGGCGCCGCGGGGACCCCGAAAGGCGTGAATACCCCACGACGGCCCCGCTCCGGTCCGCACCTGGTGCTGCTGACCGTCTACGCGATCTTCGTGCTCGCGGCGGGAGCACGCTCGTTGGTGCAGGTCATCACGGAGTTCGAGGTGGCACCGGTCGCCTACTCGCTGTCCGTGGTCGCGGCGGCCACCTACGTCGCGGGCTGGTTCGCGATCCGCCGCGCGGCCAACGGCTCGACCGGTTTCGCCCGGATCATGCTCTGGATCGAGCTGGCGGGGGTGCTCGTCGTGGGCACGCTGTCGCTCACCGTGACGTCGTGGTTCCCGGACGCCTCGGTATGGTCGAAGTTCGGCAGCGGATACGGTTTCGTACCGGCGCTGCTGCCGATCCTGGGCCTCCTCTGGCTCTGGAAGGTCAAACCGAAGGAGACCGATGAGCCAGTCGACAGCAACCGCGATCTCGCCTGACTCGGGGGAGCACTGGTCCGCCCCGGGTGCGTGGACGGTCGCCGACGGCATCCACCGGATCCCGCTGCCGCTGCCGATGGACGGGCTCAAGGCGGTCAACATCTACGTCCTCGAGGGCGCCGACGGGCTCTCGCTCGTCGACGGCGGTTGGGCGATCACCGAGGGGCGCTCGGCCCTGGAGGCGGGGCTTGCGAAGCTCGGCTTCGAGTTCGGCGACATCCGCCGGTTCCTGGTCACCCATGTGCACCGCGACCACTACACGCTCGCCTCGGTGCTCGGCGGTGAGTTCGGCGCGGAGGTGCTGCTCGGCGCCGGCGACCGGCCCACGCTCGAGCTCACCAACGGTGACCTCGACGGCTGGATCTCGACCGACCGGCTGCTCGCTCACGCGGGTGCTCACGAGCTGGCCGAGGTGTGGGCGGCCAACCCGCCTCCCGCGCCCGACCTGGCCCACTGGCGGATGCCCGATCAGTGGCTCGACGGCGACGTACGCCTCTCCGTCGCCGGTCGCGAGCTCGACGCCGTGCACACCCCTGGCCACACCCAAGGCCATTACGTCTACGCCGACGCCGCGGCCGAGATCCTGTTCGCCGGCGACCACGTGCTGCCGACGATCACTCCCTCGATCGGCTTCGAGCCGGTGCCCGTCGTCGATCCGCTCGGCGACTTCATGGCGTCGCTGACGAAGGTGCGTTCGATGCCCGATCTGCGACTTCTGCCCGCCCACGGGCCGGTCGCCGACTCGTCGCACACGCGCGTCGACGAGCTCCTGGCCCACCACGAGGACCGGCTCGCGCAGAGCCTGGCGTCGCTGCGGGCCGGCCGGAGCTCGGCGCTCGAGGTGGCCAACGATCTCGGCTGGACCCGCCACGAGCGTGCCTTCAGCGAGCTCGACTTCTTCAACGCCGGCCTGGCCGTCATGGAGACCAAGGCTCACCTCGAGCTGCTAGCCGCCCGCGGTCAGGCGAGCCGTGAGGAGACCGAGGCGGGCATCACCTTCGCGATCAGCGGGTGAGCCGCATCGGGATGTGCGGGATCCCGTCCTCGAGGAACTCCTCGCCGTCCTTGACGAAGCCGAACGTCGCATACCAGCCGGCGAGCGGAGCCTGGGCGTCGAGCACGACGGCGCGGTCGGACGTCGCCTCGACGGCGGCGGTCATCATGACGTCGGAGAGGCCCTTGCCGCGGTAGGCAGGGGCGAGCACGACCCGGCCGATCCGCCACACGTCGCCGTCGTCGAGGATCCGTGCGGTGCCGGCGACCCGGTCGCCGTCGCTGAGCACCACGTGGAGCGTGCCCGGCTCGTGGTCGCGACCGTCCAGGTCGGGATACGGGCAGTCCTGCTCGACGATGAAGATCTCCTGGCGCAGCTGCCACAGGGCGTACGCGGTCTTCGGGCTCAGGTCGTCGAACGACGAGATGTTCACGCTGGTCACGCTGGGAGTCTGACACGTCCCCGGTGGCCTCGACGTGCCCGGTCACCGGTAGGGTGAACCACGACAGACAGGGGAGGCCGGGAGGCCTGAGAGTGCGGACGCCACGGGCCGCAGACCCTCCGAACCTGCTCCGGTTGACACCGGCGAAGGGAGTCAGAGTGCGCAAGCGTAGGCCTGCCATCACTGCCACTGCGATCGCTGCGGTCTCGGCGCTGCTGCTCGGCGCGTGCGGGAGCACGTCCACCGAGCCCGACAGCAAGCCGTCCGGCGGCGCCGACGACAAGTCGGTGGTGCTGCTGACCCACGACAGCTTCACGCTGCCGAAGGAGGTGCTGGCCGAGTTCAAGGAGAAGACCGGCTACACCGCGGAGATCCGGCACGCGGGCGACGGTGGCGAGCTGACCACCAAGATCGCCATGGACACCGGCAACCCCGACGGCGACGCCGTCTTCGGGCTCGACAACACCTTCGCCAGCCGGGCGATCGACCAGGGTGCGCTGGAGTCCTACACGCCGGCCAAGGTGCCCGAGGGCGTCTCCGAGTTCGACCTTCCCGGCGACGACGACCACTTCCTCACCCCGGTCGACAACGGCAGCGTGTGCGTCAACGTCGACACCGAATGGTTCGCGGCGAAGAAGCTGGCGCCGCCGAGGTCGCTCGACGACCTGGCGAAGCCGGCGTACAAGGATCTGCTGGTCACCCCGGGTGCGGCGACGTCGACGCCGGGGATGGCCTTCCTGCTCGCGACGATCGCCGAGTACGGCGAGGACGACTGGGAGTCCTACTGGGGCAAGCTGATCGACAACGGCGCCAAGGTCGTCGACGGCTGGGACCAAGCCTACTACTCCGACTTCACCCAGGGCGGCGGCAAGGGCAAGCGCCCGATCGTCGTCTCCTACGACTCCTCGCCGGCGTTCACCCTCGAGGACGGGAAGTCGACGACCGCGGCCCTGCTCGACACCTGCTTCCGACAGGTCGAGTACGCCGGCGTGCTCAAGGGCGCCGACCACCCCGAAGGCGCCCAGGCGCTGATCGACTTCCTGCTCACCGACAGCGTCCAGGAGGCACTGCCGGAGAGCATGTACGTCTTCCCCGTCTCTTCGAGCGCCCAGCTGCCCGCCGACTGGGCCAAGCACGCCAAGCAGCCGACCTCGCCGCTCTCCGTCGACCCCGAGGAGATCGAGGAGAACCGGGAGGCCTGGCTGGCGACGTGGAGTGACACGATCGCGCAGTGACCTCTCGCTTGGGGAGCCCCACCCGCCGCGCCGTGTCCGGACGCATCGGGACCCTGATCGCACTCGCCGCCATCCCGGTGGCGGTGCTGGCGGTCTTCTTCGTGCTGCCGGTCACCGGGATGGTGCAGCGCGGCTTCATGGCCGACGGGGCCTTCGACCCCGCGGTCGTGATCCGGGTGCTCGAGCGGTCAGAGATCCAGCGGGCGCTCTGGTTCACGCTGTGGTCCTCGGGGCTGGCGACGATGTTGAGCGTCGCGCTGGGGCTGCCGGCGGCGTTCGCGCTCAGCCGGCTGAGCTTCCCGCTGCAGCGGGTGATCCGGGCGGGGCTGCTGGTGCCGTTCGTGCTCCCGACGGTGGTCGTCGGTGTCGCCTTCCGTGAGCTCATCGGCGAGGCGGGAGTCCTGGCATTCCTGGGGCTCGACGGCACACCGACCGCGATCATCCTGGGCCTGGTCTTCTTCAACGCCTCGGTGGTGATCCGTGCGGTCGGGGCGGCCTGGGAGTCGCTCGACCCGCGCCCGGGCGAGGCGGCTTCGGCGCTGGGTGCTGGGCCGGTGCGGGTGTTCATGACGATCACGCTGCCGGCGCTGCGTCCCGCGATCGTGTCGGCCGCGTCGGTGGTCTTCCTCTTCTGCGCCACCGCCTTCGGGATCGTGCTCACCCTCGGTGGGGTCCGCTACAACAGCATCGAGACCGAGATCTACAAGCTGACCTTCACGCTCTTCGACCTGCCTGGCGCCGCGGTGCTGTCGGTGCTCCAGCTGGTGGTCGTCGTCGGGTTGCTGGTCGTGGCCGGTCGGCTTCGGGCGGTGCCCGACCCGGCGCAGTCCCGGGTCGTCGTACGCCGCCGGCGGGTCTCGCTCCGCGACCTCCCGGTCCTGGCGTCGACGGCGGTGCTGGTCCTGCTGGTCGCCGGGCCGATGCTGGCGCTGCTGCTCGGATCGCTGCGGGTGGACGACCGCTGGAGCCTCGCGAACTACGTCGCGCTGCAGACGCCGGGCTTCGACCCGCCGCTGCCGGTGCCGGTCACCCAGGCGCTGGTGACGTCGCTGGCGGTCGCGGTGCAGGCCGCCCTGGTCGCGCTGGCGCTCGGCCTGCTGGTCGCCTTCGCGGTGACCCGTCGGTCGCGGACCCGTGGCGAGCGCCGGGTGCGGGCGGTGCTCGACGGGCTGTTCATGGTGCCGCTCGGAGTCAGCGCCGTGACGCTGGGTCTCGGGCTCTACCTGACCCTCGGATCGCCGCCGCTGGACCTGCGCGACGCCCCCTGGCTCGTACCCCTGGCCCAGGCGCTCGTCGCGCTTCCGCTGGTGGTGCGCACGCTGGTCCCGGTGCTGGGTTCGGTCGACGACCGGTTGCGGCAGGCCGCCGCCGGACTCGGCGCCGGGCCGCTGCGTACGGTCATGACCGTCGATGCACCCGCCGTCTGGAAGCCGCTGCTCGCCTCCTCAGGCTTCGCCTTCGCGGCCTCGCTCGGCGAGTTCGGCGCCACCTCGTTCCTTGTACGCGAGGAGCGCCCCACGCTCCCCGTCGTCATCCTCCGGCTGCTGTCCCGCCCAGGGTCCGACAACTACGGCATGGCCCTCGCCGCCGCCTGCGTCCTCGCCGTCGCCACCGCCGCCGTGATGCTCCTCGTCGAGCGTCTCCGCGTCCCCTCGATCGGAGCCCTGTGAACCCCATCCGCCGAAACGTCACTCCTGCAGGTCGAGAGGTCGCTTGTGCAGGTCGAAAGGTCACGGCTGTACGTCGAAGCGTCAGTCCTGCAGGTCGAGAAGTCACGTCTGCAGGACTGACTTCTCGGCCTGCACGAGTGACGCTTCGGCCTGCACGAGTGACGCTTCGGCCTGCACGAGTGACGCTTCGGCCTGCACGAGTGACCTTTCGGGGAGGAGAGAGTGATGCTGTCGCTGCGTGAGGTGTCGGTCGCGTACGACGGGACGACCGCGGTCGAAGACGTCAGCCTGGAGCTGGGTGACGGCGAGGTCCTGGCGCTGCTGGGGCCGTCGGGGTCGGGGAAGTCGACGCTGCTGCGAGCCGTGGCCGGGCTGGAGGATGCGGGGGGAGCGATCGAGTGGGACGGCCGGTCGCTGCGTGGGGTGCTGACGCACAAGCGTGGGTTCGCGCTGATGTTCCAGGACGGGCAGCTGTTCCCGCATCTCACCGTCGCCGGCAACGTCGCCTACCCGATGCGACTGCGCCGCATGGCCGCCGCCGTCCGCACGAAAAAGGCAGGTGATCTGCTGGAGCTCGTCGGCCTGGGCGGCTATCAGGACCGTCTCCCCGGCACCCTCAGCGGTGGCGAGCGGCAGCGGGTCGCGCTCGCCCGGGCGCTCGCGGTCGAACCACGGCTGCTGCTCCTCGACGAGCCGCTCTCCGCACTCGACGCCGGGCTGCGGGAGCGCCTGGCGGGAGACCTGAGACGGATCCTGCACGAGTCCGGCACGACGGCGCTGATGGTCACGCACGACCAGGAGGAGGCCTTCGCCGTCGCCGACCGGATCGCGCTGCTGCGTGACGGGCGGCTGGTGCAGGAGGGCACGCTCCGGGACGTGTGGGCGACGCCGACCGACGCCTGGGCCGCGAGCTTCCTGGGCTACGCCCGAGTGCTCGAGGGTGCTGCGGCACGCACCGTCCTGGAGGCCGCCGGGATGACCTCCGCCGACGAGGTCGCGCTGCGCCGCTCGGCCTTCGTCGCCGACCCCTCCGGGCCGCTCACCGGCACCGTGGTCTCGGCCAGGGCGACGCCGGAACAGCTGCGGCTCGTCGTACGTCTTCCGGGCGTCGGAGAGGTCGACGCGGTCGCCGACGAAGCGCCCGCACCGGGGGAGAACATCGCGCTCCGCGTCGAGCCGAACCGTCTCGCGATCCCGGAATCAGCTCTCCCCGAATCGGCAGCGCACCCACCCCCCACTTAGAATTAGCGGCTATGTATCGACGCGCTCAGATCCTCCTCGTCGGAAGCGCGCTGATCTTCGGCCTGATCGCAGTCGTGACCGCGCAGATCGTCGACAAGCGCATGCTCGACCCAGAGGGCTTCCTCGGACCCACGTGGCTCCGCCTTCCCCTCCTGGTCGGAGCGGCGCTCCTCGTCGACCTCGTGCCACGGACGCTGTGGAAATCGAAGTTCAACTGGCGGGCGATGGGGCCGATCTTCACGTCTCGGCTCCGCAGTCACTGGACCCGCGAGCGGCTGACGCTCGTGGCGATGGGCATCGTCTGCTTCTACCTGGTCTACGTCTGTTACCGGAACCTCAAGTCGTTCCTGCCGTTCGTGGTGCCGGAGACCTACGAGTTCGACCACGAGCTGCACCTGATCGACAAGGCGGTGCTCTTCGGCGCCGACCCGGCGATCATGCTCCACGACCTCCTCGGCACCGGCTGGGTGGCCTGGTTCCTCTCCTACATCTACATGTGGTTCCTGCCGCTGGTGCCGTTCGCCGTCGCCGGCTGGCTGGTGTGGTCGCGCAACCTCGCCTACGGCTACTGGTTCGTCAGCGCGCAGTGCATCGCGTGGATCCTCGGCACGGTCTCCTACTACTGCCTGCCGACCGTCGGCCCCGGGCTGAACTACCCCTATCTCTACTCCGACCTGCCGGACACGCCGGCGAGCGCGTTGATGCAGTCGTTGGTCTTCACCCGACAACATGTGCTCTTCGACGTCGACTCCAACGTGGTGCAGTCCGTCGGCGGGTTCGCCTCGCTGCACTGCGGCATCACCCTGCTGATGGCGCTGATGATCCAGGCGACGATCAACAACAAGATCGCCCGCTGGGCCGGCTGGATCAACTTCGGGATCACCGTCGTCGCGACCATCTACTTCGGCTGGCACTACCTCGCCGACGACGTCGCGGGTTGCATGATCGCCCTGGTCGCCTACTACCTCGGTGGTCTGGCGGCGAACCAGAAGTTCCAACGCAAGGGCGTACGCAGGCTTCGCGTGGAGTCCGACGAGATCGCCGAACGCGAGTCCAAGGTGGCCCACGAGTTGACCTGATCGGTCTGCGCGCTGGGCTTAGGGTGGCGGTTGTGAACGCCATCGATGCCACCGCACTGACTTCACTTCTCGACGGCCGCTACGCCGCGGTCAGAGCCGACGTACGCACGTCGCTCACCGACCACGCCGGGTTCCTCGACGAGGTCGAGGAGCTGCCTCGAGCCGAGTACCGCGATCGGGTCCTGGAGGTGCTGCTCGAGATCTCCGCGACCGGCCAGTCGGGGCTCGGCTTCCCGAAGGAGTACGGCGGCGGTGGCGATGTCGGTGCCTCCATCGCTGCCTTCGAGGAGATGGCCGGAGGCGACCTCTCGCTGCTGGTGAAGTCGGGCGTGCAGTTCGGCCTCTTCGGCGGCGCGATCCTCCAGCTGGGCACGGCGCGCCACCACGACGCCTACCTGGCCGACATCGTGGCCGGGCGGCTGCTCGGGTCGTTCGCGATGACCGAGCACGGGCACGGTTCCAACGTGGCCGCGGTGGCGACTGTGGCCACCTACGATCCGGCTGCGCAGGAGTTCGTCATCGAGACGACCCAGGAGGACGCCTACAAGGACTACATCGGCAACGCGGCCGCTCACGGCGAGCTCGCGGTCGTCTTCGCTCAGCTCGTCGTCGGTGGCGAGGAGCGCGGCGTCCACGCGTTCGTCGTGCCGATCCGGGTCTCCGGCGAGGTCGCTCCCGGAGTGCGCATCGAGGACGACGGGCTCAAGATGGGCCTCAACGGCGTCGACAACGGACGGATCTGGTTCTCGGGCGTGCGGGTGCCGCGTACGTCGCTGCTCAACCGCTTCGCGGACGTCACCGAGGAGGGCGACTACGTCTCCGACATCGAGTCGGCGGGCCGCCGCTTCTTCACCATGCTCGGCACCCTCATCCAGGGGCGCGTCTCGGTCGGCGGGGCCGGCATCCGGGCCTCCGAGGTCGCGCTGACGATCGCGGTCCGCTACGCGCTGCGGCGGCGACAGTTCGAGGCGACCTCCGAGACCTCCGAAGACCTGCTGCTCGACTACGGACAGCACCAGCGGCGCCTGCTGCCGCTCGTCGCGCGCACCTATGCGCTGCGCTTCGCGCAGGAGGTCGTACGCGACGATCTGCACGCCGTCTTCAGCGGTGCCGAGACCTCGGAGCATGCCCGCCGCGAGCTCGAGTCGCGGGCCGCCGGCACCAAGGCGCTGGCGACCTGGCACGCCACCCGGGTTATCCAGGAGTGCCGGGAGGCGTGCGGTGGCGCGGGCTATCTGGCCGCCAACCGCTTCACCGCGCTGAAGGCCGACACCGACGTGTTCACGACCTTCGAGGGCGACAACACGGTGCTGCTGCAGCTGGTGGCGAAGGGCCTGCTCACCGACTACTCGAGCGAGTTCTCGGAGATGGACCAGCTCGCGATGGTGCGTTTCGTGGCCGGTCTCGCCGTCGACACCGTCCTGGAGCGCACCGCCGTGCACAAGCTGCTCGAACGGGTCCGTGACGTCGTACCGATCGCGGGTGAGCGCGAGCCCGACATTCTCGACTCCGACTACCACCTGGCGATGCTGCGCTTCCGTGAGGAGCACATGCTCGGCGGCGTCGCCCGACGCCTGAAGGCCGGCGTCGATGCCGGACGTAACGCCGGCGAGGTGTTCTCCTCCGTGCAGGACCACGTCATCGGGGTGGCGCACGCCCACGTCGAGCGGCTGATCCACGAGGCGTTCAGCGAGAAGGTACGCAGCCTGCCCGAGGGCGACCTCCACGACCTGATGGAGCAGCTCTGCGACCTCAACGCCCTCTCCGTCATCGAGGCCGACCGCGCCTGGTTCATGGAGCACGGACGCCTCTCCTCCGAGCGCTCCAAAGCCATCACCTCCGAGGTCAACCGCCTCTGCCGCGAGCTGCGCCCCCACGCTCGCCTGCTCGTCGACGGTTTCGGGGTGCCCGAGCCGCTGCTGCGTGCCAAGGACCTGCTCGGCTGAGGTGCGGGGCTGGCGGCGGGGTGGATGCTCACCGAGGTAACTCGGTCGGGTGTCACTTCCTTCGTGGAGCTCCACGAGGTCAGCGTGCGTTCACCGAGTTACCTCGGTGAGCATCCAACCCAGGGCCGTGCAAGATAACGGGCCGCTGGTTGTCCACAGTCCATGTTCGATTCGCCGTTATCCACAGCGCGCCATTTTCAGGTCGGAAATGTCGGTGTGGAGACGAACCCTGGATCCATGGACCCACTACGAATCATCACCGCCGCTGAAGGTTTCTTCACACGCAGGGAAGCGAAGAACGCGGGCTACGCAGACCGCGAGATCACTGGGGTCGTCCGTCAAGGCGCATGGCATCGGATCAGGCGCGGGGCCTACGTGTTTGCCGACGAGTGGAAAGCGCTCGATGCGGTCGGACGACACCGCGTCCGTGCCCGAGCCGTGCAGCGTTCGCTAGGCCGCAAGGTCGTGCTGAGTCACTCGTCCGGCATGGTTGCTCACGGGATCGATCTGTGGGGTGTGGACCTGGCCAAGGTGCATGTCACCAGGCTCGACGGTGCCGGCAGGCCGCTCGAGGGAGACGTCGTCCACCACCTGGGCGTCGTCGGGGAGGAAGAGATCGAGACACAGGACGGGCTGCGTACGCTGCCCGCGGTTCGGTGCGCGCTGGAGACGAGCCTCCAAGCCACCGATGAGGTCGCTCAGTGTCTTCTCGATGCCGGTCTGAGGGCGAAGGCGTTCACGAAGGAGGAGCTCGTCGCCGAATACAGACGGATGAACCAGTGGCCCTTCAGCCACCCTCTCGGAGCCGCGGTCGCTCACGCGGATCCGTTGTCGGGGTCGATCGCGGAGTCCCGCTGTCTGTGGTTGTTCCGTGTCGGCGGCCTGCCGCGCCCGCTGCTGCAGGTGCCCGTCCACCGTGCCGACGGTTCGCTCGTCGGCGTCATCGACTGGGCCTGGCCCCAGTTTCGGCTGTTCGGAGAGTTCGACGGGAAGGTGAAGTACGGAAAGCTGCTCCGGCCCGGCCAGTTGCCGAGCGAGGCGGTGTTCGAGGAGAAGCGGCGCGAGGACGAGATTCGCGAGATCACCGACTACGGGTTCGTGCGGGTCGTCTGGGACGACCTGGACAGACCCAGGCAGACCCTGTCCCGATTCGAGTCTCGGATGCGGGTCGCCAGCTGATCCCGCCTCGGCTGGTTGACTGGCCATGTGGCCAGACTGATCCTCATCAACGGGATGCCCGGAGTCGGAAAGTCGACGCTCGCCAGGCGCTTCGCGGCCGACCACCCGGGCACGCTGGTGTGCGACATCGATCTGCTGCGCACGTTCATCAGCGGGTGGCGCGGCGACTTCGTCGGCGCCGGGGCACGGATCCGGCCGGCGGCGTTGGGAATGATCCGGGGCTATCTCCGCGAGTCCGGCGACGTCGTGCTACCACAGCTGCTGGCCAGGCTCAGCGAGCTCGAGCGCTTCGAGAAAGCGGCGCATGACGCCGGCGCCGAGTTCGTGGAGGTCTTGATCGAGGCAGCCGAGGACGACGGCGTGCGCCGTTTCCACGATCGCGACGACGGCAACGACCCGTGGCACCCGATCGTGAGGGACATCGTGTGGGAGTCCGGTGGCGACGAGCACCTGCGTGTGTACGTCTCCAAGCTCGCCGACCTGCGGGCGCAACGTCCCGCGACGAAGGTCATTCCCAGCGTCGCCGGAGAGGTGGACGCGACCTACGCCTCGTTGCGCACCGCGCTGGATGGATGCTGACCGAGGTACCTCGGTAAATGAACGCTGCCTTCGTGGAATCCCACGAAGGCAGCGCGACCTGACTGAGTTACCTCGGTGAATATCGGCCGCTCGACCGAGTTACCTCGGTCAGCATCCGCGACCCGACCGACTACCTCGGTCGACACCCGCAGCGGCGAGAGAACCTCAGTGACCCGAGTTCTTGAACCGGTCGACCGAAGCCTCGATCTCCTCGATGGCCTTGTCCTTGCCGACCCAGCCGGAGCCCTTGACGGTCTTGCCGGGCTCGAGGTCCTTGTAGTGCTCGAAGAAGTGCTTGATCTCGTTGAGCGTCCACTCGTCGACGTCGCCGAGGTCCTGGATGTGGTCGAAGCGGGGGTCGCAGGGGACGCAGAGGACCTTCTCGTCCTGGCCCTTCTCGTCCTCCATGACATACATCGCGACGGGGCGCGACTCGACCAGCACGCCCGGGAAGAGCGGGTAGGGAGTCAGCACCAGCGCGTCGAGCGGGTCCCCGTCGCCACCGAGCGTGTCTTCGATGTAGCCGTAGTCTGCGGGGTACATCATGGAGGTGAACAGGACGCGGTCGAGTCGAAGCCGGTTCGACTCGTGGTCCACCTCGTACTTGTTGCGGGATCCCTTGGGGACCTCGATCAGTACGTCGAACTCGTGCGCCACTTTTTGCCTCCAGACAAACCAAAACGGAATGCCGGACAGTCTGACATCGATGAGCGTCAGGTCCGGCATCGAGGAGGATATCCGTGGAGCCGCACAGCCAGCCGAAGTGGCCTTCCGAAGAGCCGGAGGAAGCCCGCGGCAAGCTGGTGATCGTCCTGCCCCTGGTGCTGGCGCTCCTCGTCGGAGCGGCAGCGGGAGCGTACGCCCTGGGGTGGGTGCGGTATGCCCGCGGCAACGTCGCGCCGACCCCTCCGCCCGCGGCGCTGCACATCCGGGCGGTCAGCCCCGCGGCGGTCACCGGAGAAGAGACCCATGCTCCCGGAAAGCCCGATCAGGCCGCGCTGGAGCAGGTGATGCGCGGCATGGTCCGCGACAAGCGCCTCGGCAGGCACCTCAAGGCCACCATCTCCTCGCTCGACGGCCCGCCCCTGGTCGCCCACGGCACCGGCGCCTCCACACCGGCGAGCGTGACGAAGCTGCTGACCAGTGCGGCGGTGCTCGAGGCGTACGGATCGGAGCGTCGTTTCGAGACCACGACCACGCTCCAGGGGTCGACCCTCACCCTGGTCGGCGGTGGTGACGCATCTCTCACCACGGCCGATCTCGACACCCTCGCCGCCGAGACCGCGGACGCGCTCGGGACCAAGACGGTCAAGCTCGCCTACGACGACAGCCTCTTCGCGGGTCCGTCGGTCAGCCCGGCCTGGCGCCCGGGATACATGGGGAGCGTCGTCGGTGAGATCACCGCGCTGCTGGTCGACCACGGCCGCTCGCCGGAAGGCGCGCACAGCAGGGACACGTCCCAGGCCGCGGCCGACCAGTTCAAGCGAGCCCTGGCCAAGCACGGGATCAAGGTCGTCGGCAAGCCCACACGGGGCACGAAGGCCGGCACCCAGCTCGCCAGCCATCGGGGCGACACGTTGCGCGAGATCGTCGAGTACACGCTCGTGCACAGCGACAACCAGCTCGCCGAGGTGCTCGCCCGTCACGTCGGTGTCGCCGCAGGTGAGGCGACGTTCGACGGCTCGACGAAGGCGATCAGGGCAACGCTCGCAGACCTCGGCATCGACACCGACGGCCTCGTCCTCCGTGACGGCTCGGGCCTGTCCCGGCAGAACCGGATCCCACCGAGCCTGCTGGCGAGCACGATCCAGACCGCCGCCGACCCCGACCGCCCCGAGCTCGCGCCCGTGCTGACCGGCCTCCCGGTCGCCGGCTGGGTCGGCTCGCTCTCGCTGCGGTTCAACTTCGACGCCGAGCCGGGCCGGGGCCTGGTCCGCGCCAAGACCGGCACCCTCACCGGTGTCTCCTCGCTCGCGGGCATCACGGTCGACGCCCGCGGCACCCCGTTCGTCGTCGTGCTGATGGCCGACCGCTTCAAGAAGGACAAGACCTTGGACGTACGCGACGCGCTCGACGACGCGATGACCGCGGTCGCGACGTGTCGATGTTCGGGGTAGGCCGGTTCGGCTACGGTCGTACGCATGACCCATCGCGCTGAGGACACCAGCCCGTCCGGAGCCTCCATGGTCGATTGGGACCTGGCCGTACGCCTTGGCGCCAAGGTCGCCGGCGAGGGCCCGATCGTCTCCCGTACGGAGGCCCAGCACGCCGTCGAGGAGCTGCGCGCCGACGCAGCGAAGGCCACCGAGTTCGTACGCGACTTCACCGGTCTCGACGCGCCCCGCGACACCGCCCCGGTGCTGGTGGTCGACAGGAAGGGCTGGATCCAGGCCAACGCCGACACCTTCGCCAACGTGATCACGCCGGTGGTCGACCGGATGACCGAGAAGCGCGCGCCGGGCGCCTTCACACAGGCCGTCGGCTCGAAGATCAGTGCTGCTGAGGTCGGTGGCCTGCTCGGCTTCATGTCCTCGAAGATCCTCGGCCAGTTCGACCCGTTCTCCGACCCGTCGGGCCGGCTGCTGCTGGTCGCCCCCAACGCCGTCCACGTCGAGCGTGAGCTCGGCCTCGACCCGACCGACTTCCGGCTGTGGGTCTGCCTCCACGAGGAGACCCACCGGGTGCAGTTCACCGCGAGCCCGTGGATGCGCGACCATCTCTTCACCCAGATCGAGGGCCTCTCCGACGCGATGGACCCGGCCTCGCTCTTCGACGGCGGGCTGCAGCGGGTCACCGAGGCGCTCAAGGGCAACGGCAGCATCGTCGACGCGTTCGCCAAGCCCGAGCAGAAGGAGATCATCGACCGGGTGACCGGGATGATGTCGCTGCTCGAGGGCCACGCCGACGTGGTCATGGACGACGTCGGCCCCGGCGTGATCCCGAGCGTCACCTCGATCCGCAAGGCCTTCAACAAGCGCCGCCAGGGCATCGGCGTGCTCGACCGTCTGCTGCGCAGGCTCCTTGGTCTCGAGGCCAAGATGGCGCAGTACCGCGACGGCGCGAAGTTCGTACGCCACGTCGTCGACCGGGTCGGCATGGAGGAGTTCAACGCCGTCTTCGCCGGCCCCGAGAACCTCCCGTCGAAGGCCGAGATCGTCGACCCGGACGCCTGGGTCGCTCGCGTCCTCTAGCCGGCGATGAGCCTCCACCCCTCCGTCGCCGCCGTACGCCGCCCCGTCCGAGCCACGCTCGAGCAGCTCGAGCCGGGCGAGACGGTGATCGTGGCCTGCTCCGGGGGCGCCGACTCGCTGGCGCTGGCCTCCGCGGCGGTCTTCGAGGGCCACAAGCTCGGCCTGCAGATCATCGGCGTGACCGTCGACCACGGGATGCAGGCCGGCAGCGCCGACCAGGCCGCGAAGGTCGTCGAGCAGCTGGCAGAGATCGGCGTCGACGAGACCGTGACCGCGACCGTCGAGGTCAGGGCCGACGGTGACGGCCCCGAGGCGGCGGCGCGACAGGCCCGCTATGCGGTCCTCGACCAGCTCGCCGAGCGTCTCGGGGCGAGCACGATCCTGCTCGGCCACACCCGTGACGACCAGGCCGAGACCGTGCTGCTGGGGCTGACCAGGGGGTCGGGCGCCCGCAGCCTCTCCGGGATGAGGTCGGCCTTCGACCGCTACCGTCGCCCGCTCCTGGCCACCACCAGGACCGACACCGAGACCGCCTGCCAGGTCCAGGGGCTCGAGGTGTGGCACGACCCGCACAACCGCGACTTCGCCTACACCCGCGCGCGCATCCGCCACCGTGTGCTCCCCACGCTCGAGGACCATCTCGGCCCCGGGGTGACCGACGCCCTGGCACGCACCGCCGAGCAGCTCCGCGACGACGCCGACTTCATCGACGACATCGCCGAGGCCGCCCACCGCGACCTCGGCGAGACCCTCGCCGTCGCGACCCTCGCGCGCTATCCGGCCGCTGTCCGCACCCGGGTGCTCCGCATCGCCGCGCTCGAAGCGGGCAGTCCTCCTGCCGAGCTGACCCGCGAGCACGTGAAGGCCGTCGACACGCTGGTCACCGGCTGGCGCGGCCAGCGCTGGATCGACCTGCCGGGTCACCTGCTGGCGCGGCGTACGGATGGCGTGATCGTCTTCGAGCGCAAACAGAGCGGAGAATCGGGACCGTTCACGGGAAACCTTTAGCATGGCGCTCATGGACACCGAGTACGTCGGCGACGACCTCGTGAAGACCCTTTTCACCCACGACGAGATCCAGGCGAAGGTCGAGGAGATGGCCCGCCGGATCGAGAAGGACTACGAGGGTGAGGACCTGCTCATCGTCGGCGTCCTACGAGGCGCGGTGATGATCATGGCCGACCTCGCCCGGGCCCTGAACCGCCACGTCGAGATGGACTGGATGGCCGTCTCCTCCTACGGCTCCGGCACCAAGTCGAGCGGCGTCGTGCGCATCCTGAAGGACCTCGACACCGACGTCACCGGCAAGCACGTGCTCGTCGTCGACGAGATCATCGACTCGGGCCTCACCCTGACCTGGCTGACCTCCAACCTCACCAGCCGCGGCCCGGCGAGCATCGAGATCGCCACCCTGCTCCGCAAGCCCGAAGCGGTCAGCATGCCCGTCGAGGTGAAGTACGTCGGCTGGGACATCCCCGACGAGTTCGTGGTCGGCTACGGCCTCGACTTCAACGAGAAGTACCGCAACCTGCGCGACATCTCGGCCCTCGCCCCGCACATCTACAGCTGAGCCTCACTTCACCTCAGCCGGCTGGGCGTACGCTCGCGATCACCTTCTCGAGCGCTGCGTCCGGGTTCGACCCCTCGGCGCCCCGGTCGGCGACGACCACGAAGAGCGCGTAACCGGAGTCCTTGGGCACGGCCACGACGGTCACCTCGATGGCGGGCACCGGACATGTCTGGGTGGCCGGCGTCGTCGTGGCGGTCACCGCGGTCGCCTCGGTGCGGCCTCCGTTCACCGTGACCGACCGCGGCTCGCCCAGCGACCCGGTGGGGCTGCTGCCGCCGTCGTCCTGAGCGGCTGCCTTGGCCCAGTGGGTCGCGGTCGCCTCGATGGTGCCCTTGTCGGAGATGGAGCCGGGCGTCACGAAGCCGACCAGGGTGTGCCAGTTGTCGTCGCACCAGTCGTCGCCGTAGGAGGCGATGCCGTGCATGAGCGCCGTGATCTCGCCGGCGGGCGACTCGAACCCGGCGAGCCCGCCGGGGGTCGGCTCCCAGTCGGGAGGCACGTCGTAGGCCATCTTGTCCTTGGGCGACGTCACCTTCTTCCAGGCACCGGCCGGGACCGGCGCCGGCGCGACCGACTTCGGAGGCGCCGCCGCCTGGGTGCTCTCGGACGTACCGCCCGCCGGCGGAGCCGGATCGCCGCTCGCGTCCTGGGCCAGGAGGCGCCAGGCGAGCACGCCGGCGGTGGCGACGACGGCGATCAGCGCGAGCGCCAGCACCGCGATGATCACGGCGGCCGTACGGCTGTTGGTGCTGTTCCCGGCAGAAGGCGTCCCGAGCCCGTTCTGGGTCATGGCCACACTTTAGGTCAGCGCAGGTCCAGGGCAGTGGCAGCGCAGCGCCGGGGCCGCGCTTTCGCTGAGGGCGCAACGCTCGGATGGGATCGGGCACGATTTGCCGTGTACCGTCGTTCTAAATGGCAAGCACGCTCCCCTGCGCGCCCTGTCTGACCCCGTAACGGTTGAAAGAAGCCTGTGAAGCGCATATTCAAAGGTCCCTGGCTGTGGATCATCCTGGCAGTGCTCGGTGTGATCCTTGCTCTGCAGTACCTGGCCCCTCGCAATGGCGGCGACGAGATCACCACGAGTGAGCTCACGTCCTACATTCAGAAGGACGAGGTCAAGGAGATCACGTTCGTCGACGGCGACCAGGAGATCAAGGCCACCTTGGTCAAGGGTGCTCGCGACGGTGGGGCCAAGGTCACGACCTCGTGGGTCGACGGTGACCAGGAGCAGCTCATCGAGATGGTGCGCAAGACCGAGGCCGAGGGTGACAACCTCAAGGAGTTCAACTCCGAGGTCGCCAAGCCTTCCGTGCTCGGCTCGATCCTGAGCTTCGCGCTGCCGTTCGTCCTGATCATCATCCTGTTCCTGTTCCTGATGAACTCGGTCCAGGGTGGCGGCGGCCGTGGGGTCATGCAGTTCGCCAAGTCCAAGGCGAAGCTGATCACCAAGGACATGCCGAAGACGACCTTCTCCGACGTCGCAGGTGCTGACGAGGCCGTCGAGGAGCTCCAGGAGATCAAGGAGTTCCTCCAGGAGCCGGCGAAGTTCCAGGCCGTCGGCGCCAAGATCCCCAAGGGTGTGCTGCTCTATGGCCAGCCGGGCACCGGTAAGACCCTGCTCGCGCGTGCCGTTGCGGGCGAGGCCGGCGTGCCGTTCTACTCCATCTCCGGTTCCGACTTCGTCGAGATGTTCGTCGGCGTCGGTGCTAGCCGTGTCCGCGACCTGTTCGAGCAGGCCAAGGAGAACGCCCCGGCGATCGTCTTCATCGACGAGATCGACGCCGTCGGCCGCCACCGTGGCGCCGGCATGGGCGGCGGCCACGACGAGCGCGAGCAGACGCTCAACCAGCTCCTCGTGGAGATGGACGGCTTCGACGTACGCGGCGGGGTCATCCTGATCGCGGCCACCAACCGTCCCGACGTGCTCGACCCGGCGCTGCTGCGCCCGGGCCGCTTCGACCGCCAGATCCAGGTCGACGCCCCCGACCTCGCCGGGCGCGAGAAGATCCTGCAGGTCCATGCCCGCGGCAAGCCGCTCGCCGGTGACATCGACCTCGACTCGGTGGCCCGTCGCACCCCTGGTTTCTCCGGTGCCGACCTGGCCAACGTGCTCAACGAGGCCGCGCTGCTGACCGCACGCAGCGACCAGAAGCTGATCACCAACAAGGCTCTCGACGAGGCCATCGACCGGGTCATCGCGGGTCCGCAGAAGCGCACGCGCCTGATGAGCGAGCAGGAGAAGCTCATCACCGCCTACCACGAGGGTGGCCACGCGCTGGTCGCCGCGGCGCTGCCCGGCCCCGACGTGGTCCAGAAGATCACGATCCTGCCGCGCGGCAAGGCGCTGGGCTACAACCTGGTCATGCCCGACGACGACCAATACAGCCAGACGCGCTCGTCGATGCTCAACAAGCTCTCCTACATGCTCGGCGGCCGTGCCGCGGAGGAGCTCATCTTCCACGACCCGACCACCGGCGCCGGCAACGACATCGAGAAGGCCACCGGTCTCGCCCGGGCGATGGTCACCCAGTTCGGCATGACCGAGCGCCTCGGCGCGATCAAGCTGGGGGAGTCCAACGGCGAGCCGTTCCTGGGGCGCGACATCGGCCACCAGCGCAACTACTCCGAGGAGGTGGCGGCCGTCGTCGACGACGAGACCAAGAAGCTCCTCGCCACCGCTCACCAGGAGGCGTTCGACATCCTCGAGGAGAACCGGGACGTCCTCGACGGGCTGGTTCTGCAGCTCCTGGAGAAGGAGACGCTCTCCCGGCAGGAGGTCGCCGAGATCTTCGAGCCGCTGCGCCGGCGCGACCCGCGTCCGGCCTGGACCGGCTCCGACACCCGCCGCCCCTCCGACCGTCCCGCCGTCGAGGTCCCGCAGTGGATCATCGAGCGCGACAAGGAGAACCTCGCCAAGGCGATCAGCGCCGCGGGCAGGTCGGTCAACGGTGTCGAGCCGGCCAAGCCGTCCGAGCCCTCCGGCCAGGCTGGCCCCGAGGCCACTCCGCCGGCCTGACCACACATGTCTGACGTCGACGAGAAGAGCGATGGAGTGAGCGCGCGCAACACCCAGGTGACGCCTGTCCACACCCCCGAGCGGGATGTGGCCGACGTGCCGGCCTTCGACCAGCAGCGTGCCGAGGCGGCCGTGCGCGAGCTCCTCTTCGCGATCGGGGAGGATCCCGATCGCGAAGGGCTGCTCGACACGCCCGCCCGGGTCGCCCGTGCCTACCGAGAGCTGACGCAGGGGTTGCACCAGGCCCCGGAGGACGTGCTCACCACCACGTTCGACCTGGGCCACGACGAGATGGTCCTGGTGCGTGACATCGAGCTGTGGTCGATGTGCGAGCACCACCTGGTGCCGTTCACCGGCGTCGCCCACGTCGGCTACATCCCTGCCGCCACGGGCAAGATCACCGGTCTGTCCAAGCTCGCCCGTCTGGTCGACGTCTACGCCAAGCGCCCTCAGGTCCAGGAGCGGCTCACCACCCAGGTGGCCGACGCCCTCATGGACATCCTCGAGGCGCGCGGTGTGATCGTGGTGATCGAGGCCGAGCACCTGTGCATGACGATGCGTGGCGTCCGCAAGGCCGGCGCCCGCACGATCACCAGCGCCGTACGCGGCACCATGCGCTCCAACGCCACCACCCGCGCCGAAGCGATGGCGCTGATCCGGGGCGGAACCCGCTAGGTAGGGTCGTTCCCGTGAAGGTGATGGGGATCGTCAACGTCACGCCCGACTCGTTCAGCGACGGCGGACGGTTCTTGGCGACCGATGATGCGGTGGCGCACGGTCACGAGCTGATCGCCCAGGGGGCGGATCTGCTCGACATCGGCGGGGAGTCGACGCGGCCGGGTGCGACCAGGCCGCTGGTCGGCGACGAGCTGGCCCGTGTCGTGCCCGTCATCGAGACGCTGGCCGCGGAGGGGGCGACCCTCTCGGTCGACACGATGCGCCCCGAGGTCGCGGCCGCGGCACTGAAGGCGGGGGCGCAGATCATCAACGACGTCTCGGGTGGCCTCGCCGACCCCGAGATCTTGAAGGTCGCCGCCGAGCACGATGCGACGTACGTCGTGATGCACTGGCGCGCTCATGGCGCGGAGATGCAGCACGAGGACCACCTCGTCTACGCCGACGGCGTGGTCGCCACGGTCAAGCAGGAGCTCGAGCAGCGGATCGAGGCTGCGCGGGCAGCGGGGATCCCCGACGACAACATCGTGATCGACCCCGGCCTCGGCTTCTCCAAGACCGCCGACGACAACTGGCGGCTGCTGGCGGGGGTGGAGGAGTTCCACAAGCTCGGGTTCCCGGTGCTGATCGGCGCCAGCCGCAAGACCTTCCTCGGCCACCTGCTGGCCGCACCCGACGGCACGCTGCGCCCGGTCGACGAGCGCGAGAGCGCGCACGATGCGATCACCGTCTTCCTGGCGCAACGCGGCGTCTGGGCCACGCGTACCCATGACGTACGCGCCGCCGCCGACGCCCTCAAGGCGGCAACCAAGCTGGAGACGATCGGAGCGAGGTCGAGCGGCGAGCTTGCTCGTCCGCCCGCGCCGAGCGAGGGAGTAACCGAGCGGAGCGAGGAGACGATCCGATGACCACCCCCGCAACCGAACCCGCGACCGAGCCCGCCGACGAGATCTCGATCGTCGGCCTGGAGTGCTACGGCCACCACGGGGTCTTCGACTTCGAGCGCCGCGAGGGGCAGAAGTTCGTGATCGACCTGGTCATCGGCACCGATACCCGCCGAGCGGCGGCGACGGACGACTTGCATGACACCGTCGATTACGGAAGTCTCGCGGCGGCGGTCAAAACTAGTGTTGAGCGCGACCCGGTGGACCTCATCGAAACGCTTGCCCAGCGGATCGCGGACATCTGCCTCGCAGAAACCCGCGTCCATTGGGCTCGTGTTACGGTTCACAAACCGGGGGCGCCTATCGAAGCGACGTTCAAAGACGTCACCCTGACGATCACCCGGAGGCAGAGCACGTGACAGAGGTACCCAACCCCCACATCATCGACGCCGACACGCTCACCGGGGAGATGCGGCCGATTCGGCGGGCGGTTCTGTCGTTGGGCTCCAATCTCGGAGAGCGTCTGGCAAACCTGCAGGACGCACTGAACACGCTCGCCGAGACCCCGGACGTCTGGGTGACCACGATCTCGCCGATCTACGAGACCGAGCCGGTCGACTCACCCGAGGGCTCCGAGCTCTATCTCAACGCGATCGTCCTCGCCGACACCACGCTCACCCCGGCGCGGCTGCTCGACCGTGCGCTCACGATCGAGGATGCGTACGGACGCTCCCGCAGCGGCATCTTCAACGAGCCGCGCACGCTCGACATCGACGTCATCTCCGTCGGCGACAAGATCCTCGAGGAAGACTCGCTCACGCTTCCGCACCCGCGCGCCCACGAGCGTGCGTTCGTGCTCAAGCCGTGGGCCGACCTCGAGCCGAGCGCCGACCTTCCGGGCGTCGGGCCGATCAGTGAGCTGCTCGAGCGGTCCGACCAGACCGGCATCACCCGCCGCGACGACCTGGTCATCGAGCTCTGAGCTGAACAACCCACCAGAACACACCGACCAGGGCCCTGAGAAGGACCCCGGCGGAGACGAGCGTCGACTTCACCCGATCTCGGGCGGAGCGATCACCGCATGGGCCGTCATCGGCCTCGTCGGCGGTTGGCTGGCCCACCCTGTGCTGGAGGCATGGCGCGGGGTGGCCCCGGTGGTCACCTGGGCACAGCCGGTCCTGCTGCTCCTGATCGCGGCCGTCCTCGGCGTCACGGCGTGGATCACCCATCGCCAGCTGCAGGTCGGCGGCGAGCGGATCGAGTCCTATCAGGCGGTCAACCGGCTGGTGCTCGCCCGCGCGTGCACGCTGGTCGGAGCGCTCCTGGCCGGAGGCTATCTGGGCTACGCCGTGAGCTGGCTCGGCTACGACGCGAGCACCTCGGCCGGCGACCGGCTGGTGCGCTCGGCGGTCGCGGCGGTGGCAGGGATCGTGATCGTGATCGCAAGTCGACTCCTCGAACACGCATGCCGGGTCCGCAAATCCGACGATGAGTAGCCGTACCGTGAAAGCATGCCTTCCCCATCCGCAACTCCAGTCACGCGCAGGCGTCAGCGCAGCACACGCCTGACGGTTGCTGTAGCCCTGCTGGCACTGGCAGCCGTCATGATCGCCGCAGCCATCGCCTCCGGGTCGTGGCTGATCGTCGTGCTCGCTGCCGTTCTCGGGCTCGCCTGTGGCGCTGCCGCAACCAAGATCACCCACTCCGAGCTGCTCCAGACCCGTCGCGACTGGGCGCGTGACCGCGCCGAGCAGGCGCAGGCCCACCGCGCCGAGTCCGACCAGCGGGCGGAGGAGAACGCCGAGTTCCGCGCCCACATGGACGCCAAGCTCGCCGAACGCGTCCAGGCCGTCGACGAGCTCGAGGCCGCCCTGGCAGCCGCGCACCAGCGCGCCGCCGAGGCCGTGCGCCGTCGTGGTGAAGAGGCCCGTCGGGCCGCTCAGGCCGAGCTGCGCGGTGAGCAGCTCGAAGCCAAGCTGCAGGCCGTCGAGGCAGACGCCGCCGAGGCGGCCATCCGGGTCGCCGAGCTGGAGTCCGAGCTGGACGCCGTGCGTGCCGAGCTCGAGATCGAGCGCACCAGCTGGACGGGCGCGCAGTCTGCCTGATCGGGTGGTCCCGGGGTGAACCGCCCCGAGTTTTCGATCCGTTCGCCAGTTCGTCATACTCCTTTGGGTGATTCGCACCGAGATCCAAGCACTGAGGGCGTTCGCCGTCTGTGCCGTCGTTCTGTTCCACCTGTGGCCCAACCGACTTCCGGGGGGCTACATCGGTGTCGACGTCTTCTTCGTGATCTCGGGTTTCCTGATCACCTCTCACCTGCTGCGCAGCCAGGAGAAGGGCACGCTCGGCCTGGCCGACTTCTGGGCCAGGCGGGCGCGGCGACTGCTGCCGGCCGCCTATCTCGTGCTGGTCGTCACCGCGATCGGCACGCTGCTGTGGGTGCCGAAGGTGCAGTGGCAGACGTTCTTCCTGGAGATCGGCGCGGCCGGCATCTATGTGGAGAACTGGGAGCTGGCGCGCAACTCGGTCGACTACCTGGCGGCCCAGCACGCCGCGTCCCCGGTGCAGCACTACTGGACGCTCTCGGGCGAGGAGCAGTTCTACCTGATCTGGCCGCTGCTGGTGCTGCTCGCCGGCTGGATCGCCACGCGCAGCGGCGCCAACCGGCGTCGCACCACGGCCATCGTGCTCGGTGTGGTCACCGCCGTCTCGCTCGTCTTCGCGCTGTGGTGGACCGTCGTCTCGCCGGAGACGGCCTACTTCATCACCCCGGCACGTGCCTGGGAGTTCGGCCTGGGCGCGATGCTCGCCTTCGTGCCTGTGCTCGCCGGCCGCGACCATCTCAGGGCCGCGGTCTCCTGGGCCTCGCTGGGCGTGCTCACCGCGTCGTGCTTCCTGATGGGCGCGGAGACCCCGATGCCCGGCTTCGCTGCGGTCGTCGTCTGCGTCGCCTCGGCGGCGCTGATCTGGGCCGGCCACCCCGAGGTCGCCTGGTCGCCTACCCGCATCGGTGACCTCCGGCCGCTGCAGTGGCTCGGTGAGATCTCCTACTCGCTCTACCTGTGGCACTGGCCCCTGATCATCCTGGTGCCGTACGCCCTCGGCGTCGACCACCTCGGCCTCGTCGAGAGGCTGCTGATCGGGGTCGTCTCCGTGCTGCTCGCGTGGGCGACCAAGGTCTGGGTCGAGGACCCGGTGCGTACGCACCGCAAGCTCGTCCACCACCCCGGCCGCAGCCTGGTCGCGACCGGCGTCGCCGCCGTGCTGCTGGTGGGCGCCAGCGGCACCGGCTGGGGCGTCGTCGAGAAGCAGAACCGCGAGGACGCCGCGCTCGCCGCCTCCATCACCGACGACGCGCCGCGCTGCTTCGGCGCGGCCTCCCGCGCCCCGGGCGCGAAGGACTGCCCCAACCCCGAGCTCGACGACGTGCTCATCCCGACCGCAGCCGGCGTACGCGAGGACTGGCCCGACTACCCCGGCTGCGACGAGCAGCTGCTGAAGCGGCCGCTCAAGGGTTGCGCGATCGGCGAGAAGAAGCCCGGGCGACCGCACATCGCGGTGATCGGCGACTCGCACAGCCGGGTGCTGATGGCGTCGCTGGAGACACTGGCCGACAAGGGCATGCTCTCGGCCGAGCTGTTCTGGGGCAGCGGCTGCTCGTGGACCGCCGGTGAGCCGTACGTCAAGACCACCGAGTTCAAGGACCAGTGCCGTTCGCTCAAGGACGACCTCGACACCAAGCTGAAGAAGGACGCCAAGGACTACGACGTGGTCATGACCACGGCCTGGTCGAAGCTGATCACCGGTCCGAAGAAGGAGCGGGTCAAGGCCGTCAAGGACGCCTGGAAGCCGGTGCTGAAGCAGGGTGTCCCGGTCGTCGCGATGCGTGACAACCCCACCTCGGGCGAGACCCGCGAGGACCAGCCGGCATGCGTCGAGGAGGCCGGCGTCGCTCGCGCCAACGAGGAGTGCAGCCTCGACCGGAAGAAGTCCTACGACTCGATCTTCGACCCCTTCGGCCCGGCCGTGAAGCAGTCCAAGGGCGCCTACTTCATCGACAACACCGACTTCTTCTGCGACGAGACCAAGTGCCCCGCCGTCATCGGTGGCGTCAACGTCTACCGCGACCGCGACCACATCAGCATCACCTACGCCGAGACCCTGGCGCCCTACATCTGGCGCCACCTCAAGGACTTCGGGGTCGTCAAGGGCCGCTGAGCCAACGCACCCAGCTGCGGCGGGGGCGGGGGAGACGGCGCAGGAAGTCGTCGCGGAGGTCGTAGGGGAGCGCGTCGACCAGTGCTCGCGGGTCGAACTTCGACCCCGGGAGGCTCGCCGAGGAGGCGACCTGCGCGAGGTCGAGCGACGGTGCGGTCTCTACGGTCGTCGCGACCGAGACGACCTCTGACTTCTCCAGCGTCGTGAAGAAGTCGGAGAACCTGAACCGGTAGCCGACCACGCCGGTGCCGTCGATACGCAGCCAGACCCAGGGGATGCCGTACGCCTGGGCGATGATCAGGCCGTGCAGCGAGGTCGAGACGACGACCTCGGACTGCGCGATCTCCTCGACCACCTCCTCGGTGGGTCGCTGCACGTCGACACGGTGTCCGCCGGCGCGCGCGATGAGCGACTCGGTCACGATGTCGGTGTGCGACTGGTCGACGACCACGCTCAGGCCCGACCGGCCGCTGGGGCGTTCGCCGGGGCGCAGGACGTACGGCATCAGCAGCGCGGGATCACCGAAGACCTCGGGGACGTCCCAGCCGAGATGCTTGATCAGCTGGTTGCGGGTGCGTACGCCGCGCACCGCGCGGATCTCCCGAGGCTTGCGGTCCCGGAGCCGCTCGAGCGCAGCGCCCCTGAGCGGTGCGCGCAGGCCGGAGCCCCAGATCGTCATGCCGGGCCGCTCCATGTCGGTGACGAGGGAGCCGATCGTCATCAGGGCGTCGCCGTCGTCGGGGTGCCCGATGGTGTTGTACGACGGCCGGCCGGTCATCTCTCCGAGGAGCCATGGGCCGAGCTGGTCGCCGAAGTCGGTGCGCTCGCCGGGCCAGTAGCCGGCGATGGCGGTCGGCTGCCGGTTGCTGTGCGCTGCCTCGCGGTCGACCACGTGCACGCCGGCCACCGGGTGGATCGAGCCTGCGCCGAAGACGCCGGCCAAGGCGTCGCGGAGCCGGTCGTCGTTACGGTGGATGCTCGAGAGCACGGCCCGGTCGGCGGCGCGCGCGTACTTCCAGTTGGAGGTGATGCCGGTGAAGTGGCGGTGCCGGATGCGGTCGGTGCTCGTCATCGAGACCCCGCGCACGCTGTGCGTCTTCCACTGCACGGCATCCGGCGTACGCCTCGGGTCGATCGCCCACTTGTGGGTGGTCGGGGGCTGGGTGCTGTCGTAGACCGTGAAGTCGGTGAAGCGCGGCGGCTGCGTCGTGGTCGCTCGTGGGGTGTCGATCCAGCGGCCGCGGTATCGGATCGCACCCGAGTCGGAGGCCGCCAGGAGGTCGAAGGCGCCGGCGTCGTCCTCGGAGATCGCGAGCTCGTCGATGTCGTGGTTGAGCACGCCGGCGGCTGCGGAGAGGAAGCGGTGCCGGGCGTGCTCGAGGATGCCGTACTCGCAGAAGTCGGAGTCCCACGGTGCGTCGCTCAGGCCTTCCCAGTTGCCGCCCTGGGGTCCGAACTTGAACGGCCACGAGACCACGACAGCGACCTCGATGCCCGGCACGTCGAGCGCGGCGAGGACGTCCTCGGGCCGGTAGTCGCCGGACCCGTTGTCGTAGAGGAGAACGGCGTCCACACCCTGTGTAGCGGCGTGGAACCGGGCCCAGTCGGTGATCCAGCGCAGGTCGTTGTCCTTCGACTTCGTGACCAGGACCGACCGGTCACGGAACCAGTCGACCCCGCTCTCGGAGACCACCGCGCTGCAGCTCGCCTCGCCCGAGGTCACGCTGAGTGTCTCGCCGCCGACCGCCGTGGCGCTCAGCCACGACCCCTGGGTGCGGTTGAGGTCGTGGAGGTGAGCGGTCGCCTCCATGCCGTCGAGTCGCCACACCGACTCCGCCATGCTCGTCGCGAGGTTGAGCAGAGGCGGCCCGATGAGCCGAACGGTGTCACCGGCGGGGCCGGTGACAGGGAAGGCGTCGTAGACCAGGGTGTCGTGGTCGAACTTGTCGAGGTAGTCCGACTGTCGCAGCTCGGGCGGTCGCGGCGGCTCGCGGTGGACCGGCCAGGCCTCGCTCAGCCGCAGGGGCGACACGCCCACGACTCGTCGAACGATCTCCACGCACAGCTACTTTCACGAACAGGCAAGGCACTCCGTGAGCGACGCGCTCGTCCCCGCTGCAGGGCGAGGAGTCTATCGGTAGCGCGGACATCGACGACCACCACGTCGTCATCGTCTACGCAGAGATTCGCCGCCGGACGCGAGCTGGGCGATCTCGGGCTGATCCAGACAGCCTGACGCAAACTCTCGCGAACGGACAGAGAATCGACAGCGGCCACAGGTATTCTTTACTTTCGCGGCCGGGTGTCTGCCGCGACCCACCACTGGTGGGAGCACTGGGTAACCAGGCACGGCCGCTCGGGGGCATGGCCATGAAGATGAAGGCGGCTTTGTCATGCACGAGCGGACTGCGAGTGATCCGTCGACGGTGAGGGACGACCTCGCCCTCACCAACCTGTTCCTGAACCCGAGGCTACGAAGACCGCCGCTGCTCAGCGCCGACCGGGCCCCGCAGGACCATCTCGAGCTCGATCCCGGCGACTGGGTCTACGTGCACAAGCACGCGCGGGCGACCCTGGTCGACGACGGTGACGGTCAGGCGGTGCGTATCGAGGGTCGCACCGACAGCAACGACACCCACATCAGCCCGGGCGGGCGTGACGGTGGGCTGCGACTGGGGATGTTGCCCGGGCGCACCTACACGTTCGCCGCCGACGTCGAGCTGGAGGCGCCGCTGCGCGGCGTGCTGCACGTGAACGCGCTCCGTATCGTCGCGGGCTGGTCGACACAGGGAGAGCCGACGTGGAACGGAGCCCGGTCGGCTGCGGCGCAGAACGTGCCCGGCCGCACCCGGCTGGCGGTGACCTTCACGGTGCCGGTCGATGCGGACGAGGCCTGGGTGCGCCTCTTCGGCGGCGCCCGCAAGGGCGCTGTGCGGTGGTCCCGCTTCCAGCTCTCCGAGGGAGCCAACGGCCGTGCCTTCCTCGACGCCGCAGCTGCACCGCCCGACGGCCTGACCGCCCGCTGGCGCGGAGACCCCGATCGCTCGGCGTCCGAGCTGTACGTCGACCGCGACACCCTCTCTCCGGGCCTGCTCGACGAGCGGCTCGCGGTGTGGCTGCAGCTGGAAGCCTTCGAGGTCGCGGCGCGTACGGCGGGTCTCGTCGTGCCCGGTTCTGACCTGACCACGGCTCTGGGCCACGCGTCGAACGGCTCCTGGCCGAAGGTGCTCGAGGCCGGTGAGATCGCCACCGAGGAGGACCCGAAGGCGCTGGCGCCAAGGCTGCTGACGGCGGCCGCGGCCGTACGGTTGAAGAACCACGAGCAGGTCGTCGCGGCACTGGCCCCGATCTTCGACGACCCTGCCGTCGACGCAACCGCCTGCTATGCCCTCGCGCGCGCCTACCGGCTGCTGCACCGCGCCGGCGAGACGTACGACGTCGTCGGTGCGGCCACGGCGAAGGACCCGAGGATCGACGCCGCCGGAGCCACCGAGCTGATGGCGGCGACCACCAACTACACCTCGGAGCGGGTGGCGATCAGAGCGTTCGTCGGCGCGCACCTCGATCAGATCCGACGGATGGCGCACGCCGGCCGCGCGGGCAAGACCGGCGAGATGCCGTACGTCTTCGTCTACTGGGCGCAGGGGATGGAGGCGGCGCCGCCGATCGTCAGAGCCTGCTATGAGCGACTCCGACGGGTGCCTGGCATCGACCTGCGGCTCCTCACCGAGGCGTCGGTGCCCTACTGGGTCGATGTGCCGGGGCACATCAGGCATCGGGTCCCGACCGACAAGGCCGCGTTCGCCGACTGGCTGCGGATCGCGCTGCTGAAGGAGTACGGCGGCATCTGGGTCGACGCGACCTGCTACGTGACCGGCGACCCGTCGGTCGTCGACGAGCTTGTGGGCGACCGCCGCTTCTTCGCGTTCAGATACAACGACGCGCGGATCTCGAGCTGGTTCCTCGCTGCTCGCAACAACTCCTACATCGTGCACATGATGCATGCGGCGCTGGAGATCTACCACCGGTCGCACGACAAGGCGACCCACTACTTCTTCTTCCACGACATCTTCGAGGCCCTGGCGCAGCTCGACGACCGCTTCGGTGAGATCTGGGAGACCAAGGGACAACATCGAGACACGAGAGGTGCCCACAAGCTGCAGGGGCAGCTACGCCGCCCGGCGGGCACCGGCGCCGACCTCGCCGCGATCGACGGGTCGTTCGTGCACAAGCTGACCTACAAGCTCAAGCCGCACGAGATCACCCCGGCCACCGTCGCCGGTGCGCTGGTGAGGGGCGACTACGAGCGGCACCTGATGTCCGCGCCGGAGCAGCCGAAGCGGCGTCGGTTCGTGATCGCCCGGCGATGACGCCGCTGGGAGCTACACCTGGTCGAGCGCCCGCGGCCAGCCGTGATAGCGGTCGGGTGACATCCACTCCGGGCCGTAGCGCTCCTCGAGGAGCATCTCGGGCTGCGCGGGTGCCGGGTAGTCGTTGCCCTCGAGGGTGACCGTCGTCGCGGGGAGGAGATTCTCGAGCTCCGTCGCCGGATGTACGTCGATCTGCAGCCGTGACTCGGGATCGATGATGTGGAAGCCGCTCTTGTGCGTGCGCACCTCCCAGCCCATCTCGCGCACCCGGTCGGCCAGGGGAGCCCACTCGCTGTCGTCGGCGCAGGGCACCAGCACGTCGATGTCGTCGTCGAAGGGCAGGAACTCGCCGTTGCGCACCGCGCCGAGGAGGGTGCCGAAGCCGAGCATCGGGGTGAACCCGAGACCGCGGAGGGTCACCAGCGTGCGGTCGAGCAGCTGCAGGTGAGCCGCGCGGCGGCGCTTGAGCACCTCGCCGGCCCGGAAGCCCTTGCGGGTCAGGGTCACCGGGTCGATGCCGAGGAGCGCGGTCGCCTCGTTGGTGGCCTCCTCGACCCGGTCGAGGAGCTTGCGCGTGGTGAGCACGCCGCCGAAGGAGCGCACCGACGTCGCCGCGCCGGAGACACGGCGGCGTTCGGTGGCCAGCAGGTAGCCGAGCAGCTGCAGGTCGTTGTCGGTGAGCTCGGGGCCGGAGGGCCGGGTGGGCAACAGGGCGAAGAGCAGCTGGTGCTCGCGCGAGGTGCGGCCGCGGGCGCCGTCGCGGATGTTGGCGACCAGCGCGGCGACGACCTTGTCGCGCAGGTCGGCACCCGCCTCGGCCGAGCTCAGGTCGGCCGGCTCGATCGCGATGCCGGTCAGCTCCTCGACCAGCCGCAGCGTGGTGGTGACGGCCTTGTCGGAGTCGAGGCTGCAGCGCGCGATCTCGGCGCCGTCGCCGCCGATGACCGCGACGTTGAGCCGCTGGGCCCGTACGCCGCGGTGGTCGAGCTGGTTGAGCACCCTGACCTCGTCGACCCGGACGGGTGCGTCGAAGCGGGCGATCGCCCAGGCGCCCTGCTCGCGGGTCGTACGGATCCGGCTGTTGATCGACGCGCTCTCGGCCGAACCGGCGTAGGAGCTCTGCTCGATACGCACCTTCGGGGCGTCGATGTGGATCGGGCGGGCGGCCTTGGCCAGCTGGATCCCACGCAGGTCGAGCTGGCCCGCCTGCTTGGCGGGCAGGAAGAGCCGGATCTCCTGCACCGGCTCGCTGACCCGCACCGAGAGGTGATCAGCTGCGGTGCCGCCGAAGAAGCCCAGGGACGGCAGCAGCGTCGAGACGCCCGGCACCGTGCGGCGCAGCCTGTTGGGCTCGCGCAGCTTGCGCGACTCGGCGATCTTGGCGGCCGCGTCGTGGGCAGGGTCGGCCGGGGCGGTGGCGCGCTGCAGGAACGGGCAGGCGTCGAGCAGGGGGAGCGGGTCGTAGTCGATCGGGCGGCCGTCGAATTCGAAGGTCGACTCGAGCAGCTCGCCGGTCACCTGCGGGGCCGCCGAGGCGTCGAACTGCTGCGGCGTACGGAACTTCTTGACCGAGGCGAAGTAGTCGTAGAACTTGTACTCGCCTCCGCGCGGGGTGCCGGAGGCGAGCCAGGCGTTGGGGATGCCGTAGGCGTCGGCGACGATCAGGCCGTGCAGCGAGGAGGTGATGATCTTGCGGCAGGAGAGCAGGTCGCGGATCACGCCCTCGATGTCGGTGCGCGCGAAGTCGATCAGCTTGATGTCGGGTCCGTACGTCGCGCGCGCCCAACGGCGCTCGCTCCAGCGCACGACGAAGCCGTACTCGTGGGTCTGCTCGACCTCCGGGCGGTAGACCAGCGGGGCGAGCAGCGCGGCGTCGCCGTAGACCTCGGGCACCGCGAGACCGAAGCCGTGGTCGGCGGAGAGCTTGGAGCGGGTGAGCGGGCCGCGCACCGCGGTGATCCGCATCTTGCGGCTCAGGTCGCGCACGCCCTCGGAGCCGTAGGTGCCGGTGCCCCAGGCGATCGAGGTGTCGGTGCACTCGTTGAGGATCGAGCCGATCACCGTGTAGTGCGGCTGCGAGCGGTCGGCGAGGGTGACCTCGCGGCCGGTCAGCTTGGCGACGATCCACGGCGAGAGCAGGTCGCCGAAGTTGGGGGTGTAGGTGAAGTAGTGGACGGGCACGCGACCCTCGACCTCGAGCACGTCGTCGGCCACCCGGTAGCCGTCGAGCACGTCGGAGGTCATCAGACCGGTGTTCGTCGAGCGCGCACCTTTGCGAGAGCGCAACCAGCTGCGACGCGTCGAACCTACAGAAGCCACCACTACCAACTCTCTGATCATTCCCGAGCCGTGCGGCGAGCCATTCGCTGACGGAGAAACCCCTCGGGAGAAACAAGCCGTGGGGGGTAAGTCTGGGCGGGATCGTAGCAGCGGTCGCGCGGAATCAGGGCAACGTCGCCGCTGACCCGTGAGCGCTGGTGGGGTCAGGCCCGGAGGGCGTACGCGTCGATGCCGGTGAGGTCGAGACCGGGCACGTCGAGGGCGGTGCCGTCGGCGTTGCGGGGCACCGGCCCGTGCTCGGCGATCCAGGTGGCGACGTGGGCGGCCTGGTCGTGGAGGTCGTGCTCGACGAGCCACCCGATGAGCCGCTGGCCCGGGGGGAGGCTGGTGTCGGCGAGGGTGCGCTCGGACCAGATGTCGCGGACCATCTCCACGAGCAGGTCCCACCACTCGGCGTCGCCCTCGGGGATCGCGGCGAAGTAGCGGCGCATGTCGCCGGGGAGGGTCTTGTCGAGGAAGATCTCGAGCACCTCGGGGTTGCCGCCGTCGGCGACGTACTTCCGCACGGTCTCCAGCGACATCCTCTTGGTCAGGTGGCGGTCGCGCAGGTCGGCGACGGTGGAGCGCTGCTGGGTGATCGAGGTGCCGTCGGTGCGGATGCGCCAGTGGTAGACGATGTCGGGGATGACGTCGAACGCCTCCGCGGCGAGATATGCCTGCGTGAGCGTCGGCTGGTCCTCGTAGCGGAGGCCCTCGGGCCAGGAGAGCCCCGCAGAGTCCCAGAACGTACGCCGATAGACCTTGTTCCACGCGAAGACGTCGCCCAGGATGCGGGCGTCGTCGTCGGCGGTGGCGCCCAGGCGAGCCGGGTTGTGGAAGTTGCGCATCCAGACGGGCTCGTTGAGCTCGCCGTCCTCCCACCGCAGCACCGAACCGGTCACGAAGTCGGAGCCGGTCTTCTCCAAGGTGCGGACCATGGTGGCGTAGGCGGTGCGCGGCACGATGTCGTCGGAGTCGGCGAAGGTGATGTAGTCGGCGCCGACCAGGTGGTGCAGGCCGGTGTTGCGGGCCGCGCCGAGGCCGTGGTTGGCGGTGCGTCGCACGCTCACGCGCGGGTCGCGGTCGGCGTACTCCTCGGCGATCACGCCGGTCATGTCGGTCGAGCCGTCGTCGACGATGACCACGTGCAGATTCTTGTAGGTCTGCCCGAGGATGCTGTCGAGCGCGGCGGGTAGCAGCGGCGCGATGTTGTAGGCGGGGACGATCACACCCAGCATCGGCCGGCTGCGCCTCAGTCGCATGCCTCTGCCGCGGTGCCCGCGGCGGGAGACGGAGCCGCGGTGCCCGCGGCGGGAGACGGAGCCGCGGGGACCGCGGCCGGCGAGGGTGCTGCGGACAGGAGCGCGTCGACGGCGCGGACCGAGGCCGACCCGTCGTCCCACGGGGCGAACTTCTCCCGGAAGGCCGCGCGGGCATCGGCGTAGGCCGCATCGGCCTCCGGGCCGCCCGCGAGGTGGGCGATGAGGGTCTCGTTGTCGTCGAACAGCGGGCCCGGAGCGGTGTCGACGAAGTCGAAGTAGAAGCCGCGGGAGGCCTCGTATTCCTCCAGGTCGGGCACCAGGAACAGCTGAGGCCGGTCGAGGATCGCGAAGTCGAACATCACCGAGGAGTAGTCGGTCACCAGCACGTCTGCGGCCAGGAACAGGTCGTTGATGTCGGGGTAGAGCGTGACGTCGCGGATCCGGCCGGCGAGCTCGGGGGCGACCGAGGCGCCGGTGGAGGTGTTCACGTGGCCGCGCACGAGCACGGTGACGTCGGGCAGCGCCGCGACGACCTTCTCCGGGTCGAGGTAGAGCACCTTGGAGAAGCTGTCGCGCCAGGTCGGGGTGTAGAGCACGACCCGCTGGTCGTCGGGGATATCGAGGCGCTTGCGGATGGCCGCCCTCACCTGGTCGCGGTCGCCGGCGGCGAGCACGTCGTTGCGCGGGTAGCCCGACTCCAGCACCTCGCCCTCGAACCCGAAGGCACGCGGCAGGATCTCGGAGCAGTAGGGGCTCGGGCTGATCAGCCGGTCCCATGCCTTCGCCTCGGCGTCCATCGTCTTCATGTAGAGCACCGAGAGCCCGCCCTGGGGGTCGGTGATGTCCTTGGCGATGCGCTTGAGCGGGGTGCCGTGCCAGGTCTGGACGTACGCCTGGCCCTCGGCCTTCTCGAAGAAGAACGGCCAGTTGTCGTTGGTGACCAGATAGGCCGCCCGGGCCAGCAGCTCGTACCACTCCGGCGAGAAGCGGACGACCGAGCGGATCCCGTCGGGCACCAGCACGGAGCGGTCGTTGATGCTGAAGACCGGCTCCGGCCCCTCACCGGCGCGGTGGCGGGCGAGCAGCTCGCGGGCCATCGCCGCGGGGGAGTCACCGGCCATCTTGCCCTTGAACGTCTCCAGCAGAGCGACCGGCAGGCGCGGCTCGTGGCGCTGCTCGAGGTAGCGCTCGCGCAGCAGCTGCTGGGTGCGCCCGGGGCGTACGTCGACGGGCAGCGCGTGCGAGATGACGATGAGGCTCCACGAGTTGCTGACGCCGATGCGCACCGAGGCGCCGTCGATGTCGATGTCGATCGGGCCGTGCGCACGCAGCGAGGTGGAGACCTTCACGTGGGCGAACGGGCGCACCTCGCCGAGCTCGTCGATGAGGCGCAGCTCGTAGCGGCCGGTGGGCAGCGCGGTGCGGCCGAGCTGCCAGGCGTCGCGAGCGACCGGCACCTCGATCTCGAACTCGCCGGCCGGGAGCACGTCGCTCGCGACGGCGTCGGCACGCTCGGAGGAGAGCTGCAGACGGTGGCCGGCCGCGCCGAGGCTGACCCCGCGCAGCACCAGCCGCTCCTCGGTGGCGTCGATCGCGCTGATGTGCACCGACGGCTGCCGGTTGGTCACCCGCACGGTGTTGCCGCCGCTGCGTACGACGTAGGCACGGCCGGCGTCGGTGCCGGCGTCCGCACCGAGCACGTTGGGCTCCTCCGACCAGCGGACCGGCACATAGCTGCCGGAGGTCAGCTTGACCTCGAGCTCGCGCGAGCGGCGTGGGTTGAGCAGCACGGTCACGGCGCCGTCGGTGCCGCGGCGGACCACCTTGCCGAAGTCGGGGTTGAGGATCGGGTTGCGCTCGGGCCCGACGACGGTGAGCTCGACGGTGCCGTCGGCTGCGACGCTGTGGCCGGCGGTGCGGGCCCAGTCGTCCTGGACGTGCACCCGGAAGCCGTTGGCACCGTTGCCGCCGAGCCGGACCAGACGGTCGGCCAGCATGTGGGCCTCCCGGAAGCCGGCAGGGCCGGACGGCACCTGGCCGGTGATGCCCGAGACGCGGGTGAAGTCACCCTGGGTGTGCTCGAAGTCGAGCACGAGGTCGTGCTGGCCCGCCGGGGTCACCTCGGCGAGCTTCAGGGCGTCGATGCGGGCCTCGAAGCCGGCGTTCGCGCGGTCTTCGTAGGCGCGGTTGGCGATCTCGTCGAGCCACGGGTCGGTGAACCGGGTGACCGGCACCTCCAGGTCGACGCCGTCGCCGCGCACGTGCAGACGCAGCTCGTGGGGGGCGTAGTCGTCGGTGAGGTTCTGCAGGAAGGCCGAGCCACGCAGCACCAGCTCGGTGTCGTGCCAGGCGGCCGAGGTCAGCTGCACGCGGGGGAGCAGGTCGACCTCCTCCACCCGCAGCGTGTCGGGCGGGAGGGTGCCGCGCGGGTCGAGACCCTCGGGGAGCACGAAGACGGGGCGACCGTCGACGACCCCGATCGGGCGGCCCGACTGGAACCGCTGGAACCAGCCGCGCAGGTCGTTGACCAGGTCGAAGTCGTCGTGGCTCAGCGCCCAGGAGACGACCCGGTTGCGGAACTGGAGACGCGACCAGATCTCGCTGGGGATCTCGTCACGGAGCACCGCCAGCCGCTCGCGTACGGCGGTGGCGTACTCAGCGCTGCCGGCACCGATCGCCGCCTCGACGTAGTTGGGGAAGTCGTAGTCGAGCAGCTTCACGAACCAGGTGTTGCGCACCTCGGTCGGGGCGTCCTGCACGAGCTCGGCGCAGCGGTCCTGGCTCAGGATGCGGTCGGCGAGGTCCTGCAGGGTCGCCTTCTGCTGGGTGATGGACGTGCCGTCGTCACGCGTACGCCACAGGTAGACGCACTGGTCGAGGATGTCGAAGGTGGCGTCGAGGTAGGCGCGGGTGATCGGCACCTGGTCCTCGTAGCGCACGCCCTCGCTGAAGAGCAGCCCGTGCTCGTCGACGAAGCTGGTGCGGAAGACCTTGTTCCACGAGGTGATGTCGAGCAGCGCCAGCGGCTCGTCCTCGATCCGCAGGCGGGTGCGGGTCACCCGGGTCAGCTTCTTGACCCAGTTGGGGCGGGCCGCCCGGCCCTGCTCGCCGCGCTCGAAGGCGGCGGTGACGAAGTCGGAGCCGGTCCGCTCGAGCAGACCGACCATGGCCTCGTAGGAGCCCGGAAGGATGATGTCGTCGGAGTCGGCGAACGCGACGTACTCACCGCGGATGTGCTCCAGGCCGGTGTTGCGGGCCGCGCCCAGGCCGCCGTTCTCCTTGGTGACGATCCTGACCCGCGGGTCGCGCCTCGCGATCTGGCGTACGACGTCGGCGGAGCCGTCGGGAGAGCCGTCGTCGACGACGATGACCTCGAGTGCGTGCAGCGACTGGGTCAGGATGCTGTCGAGCGCCGCCCCGACCCACTGCTCGACGTTGTAGATCGGCATGACCACGCTGAGGATCGGCTTCGGGCCGAGCCCGACGACATATCTCGCACGGCGTGCTTCACGGCGGGCCGCCCGAGCCACGCGCCGGGAGTCGACGTTCATCGTGCGGTCGATCGCGTCGGCGACGCGATGCGCCGCACGGCGGCGTGGGCTCATGGCTGACAAAGGGGCGGACCTTCCGGAGGGGGACACAAAAGAAGTCGGCTGTCGAGTCTAGGCGTTCAACTCTCGTTCACCGGAATCAGAGGGGGCAGTCGCCGAGTCGTCGGATCCGTGGAGATTCCGGCGCGATGCCGCGGCCGGTATGGCGGCCAGCGGCGTTGCGTGACGGGTGCCACATGGACGGAATGTTTCGGAAGAGTGTCGTGCGGCGTACCGTTTGTGATGGCTCGGTCACGGTGGTCGAGCACGCAGGCACAACGTCTGGTACCCACCCCGGCTTCCTCACCTGAGGGAGTGGTCGGAGGGACTGGAACGAAAGGTCTACCTCATGAACGCACCACTCAGGGTGGGTGTCGTCGGCGCCGGTCGCGTCGGTGCCGTCCTCGCCGCGGCGCTGCAGACCGCACCCGTCACCTCGGGCTCCGCCTCGGCAGGTGGCTATACGGTCGTCGCTGTCGCCGGAGAGTCCGATGCCTCCCGCGCGCGGGCCGCCGAGCTCCTCCCCGGCGTGCCGGTCGAGAAGCCGACCGCCGTCGCGCGAGCGTGCGACCTCCTTCTTCTCACCGTGCCCGACGACATGCTCGGCAACGTCGTCCGCACGATGGTCGATGCCGGCGCGATCCGGCCCGGACAGTACGTCGCGCACACCTCCGGTCGCCACGGCCTCGCGATCCTCGAGCCGGCCGCCGCGATCGGCGCCCACGTGATGGCCGTGCACCCGGCGATGACCTTCTCCGGCACCGCCCGTGACCTGACCCGGCTCTCCGGCGGCGTCTTCGGGCTGACCGCCGCGACGCCTGCCGACCGCGCCTTCGCCGAGGCGCTGGTGCACGACTTCGGCGGCAGGCCGATGTGGGTGCCCGAGGAGATGCGTACGCTCTACCACGCAGGTCTCGCCCACGGCGCCAACCACCTGGTCACCCTCGTCACCGAGGCGATGGAGATCCTCTCCGCCGCCGGCGCGAACGACCCCGCCGGCACGCTGCGGCCGCTGCTCACCGCCGCCCTCGACAACGCCCTCGACCACGGCGACGCGGCGCTGACCGGCCCGATCGTGCGCGGTGACGCCGGCACGGTCGCGGCCCACCTCGACGACATCCGGACCAACGCGCCGCAGACCCTGGCGTCGTACGTCGCCATGGCACGGGCCACGCTCGACCGGGCCGTCTCCGACGGGCGGCTGCTGCCGATCCGGGCGCGCAAGATCTCGCACCTGCTCGACGATGCCGTCGCAGGGGCAGCGCCCGCGCAGAGCGATGGTGCGGTCGACACCGTCGAGACCTCTACCTGGAACCAGGCATGACCGCGATCGCCTCCACTCGCGACGACCTCGCGAAGCTGCTCGACCCTGCCCGCCGTGACGGCGCCTCGGTCGGGTTCGTGCCGACGATGGGCGCCCTGCACGACGGCCACGCGTCGCTGATGCGTGTCGCCCGTGAGCGGGTCGGTGACGGCCCGGTCGTCGTCTCGATCTTCGTCAACCCGCTGCAGTTCGGCGCGGGCGAGGATCTCGACCGCTACCCACGCACCCTCGAGGCCGACCTCGAGGTCTGCGAGCGCGAGGGCGTCGACGTCGTCTTCGCGCCGTCGGTCGACGAGGTCTATCCCGGTGGCGACCCGCAGGTGACCGTGGCCCCCGGCCCGCTGGCCGACGTGCTCGAGGGCGCGACCCGTCCGGGCCACTTCGGCGGCGTGCTCACCGTCGTCGCGAAGCTGTTCGGGCTCGTGAAGCCCGACGTCGCCGTCTTCGGCGAGAAGGACTACCAGCAGCTCGCGCTGATCCGCCGGATGTCGGCCGACCTGTGCCTCGGCGTCGACGTCGTCGGTGCGCCGACGCAGCGCGAGCCCGACGGCCTGGCCCTCTCCTCGCGCAACCGTTATCTCTCGCCCGAGCAACGGGAGGTCGCGACGACGTTGTCGCGGGCCCTCCGTGCAGCGCAGCGCGAGGCCGTGCACGGCGTCGATGCCGCGCTCGCTGCTGCTCACGCCGAGCTGAACCGGGTGACGGGCGTCGAGCTCGACTACGTCGAGATCACCGACCCCGCGCTCGCGCCCCTGCCGGAGACACCGGCCCCCGGCAGCGAGGCCCGGATCCTCGTCGCCGCCAAACTTGGAACCACCCGACTCATCGACAACATGAGCCTAAGGGTGGGGCGATGAACACCTTGGACCGCCAGCGCCGCCATGGCACGCACCGGGCGGCGTTGTCGTCAGTCGCCGTGGCTCCGCCACGGCTCCCTCCTCCGCCTTGCCCAGCACGCGCCCTGACGACGCTGAACGGCCCAACTTGCTCAACGCCACACCCTACGATCGGAGCACCCCGATGACCCGTCTGCGCACCATGATGACCGGCAAGATCCACCGTGCCACGGTCACCCAGGCAGACCTTCACTACGTCGGCTCGGTCACCGTCGACGCCGACCTCCTCGACGCCGCGGACATCCTGCCCGGCGAGCTGGTCTCCATCGTCGACATCACCAACGGCGCCCGCCTGGAGACCTACACGATCGCCGGCGAGCGCGGCAGCGGCGTGCTCGGCATCAACGGCGCCGCCGCCCACCTGGTGCACCCCGGCGACCTCGTCATCCTGATCGCCTACGCGCAGATGACCACGGCCGAGGCGAAGGCTCTCGAGCCGCACGTCGTGCACGTCGACGACGCCAACCACATCATCGCGCTGGGTTCGGACGCTGCCGAGCCGGTGCCGGGGAGCGACCAGCTGCGGGGCGACCTCGTCCTCACGCAGTAACGTGCGGCCATGAGCGAGCGCCAGCGGACGACAGTTGAGCTGCTCTCCGCCCGTGACCCGGGCTGGACCGAGTGGGCCGACGTGATCGTGGTGGGCTCCGGGATCGCCGGGCTGACCGCGGCCCTCCGGCTCCGCGACCAGGTCGAGCGGGTCGCCGTGGTGACCAAGGACGTGCTCCAGGCAGGCTCCACGCAGTGGGCCCAGGGCGGCATCGCGGCCGCGCTCGGTGAGGGTGACACCCCCGAGCAGCACGAGGTCGACACGCTCGTCGCAGGTGCGGGGGCGTGCGACCTGGAGGCCGTACGTGTGCTGGTCGGTGAGGGCGCCGAGGCCGTTCGCGAGCTCATCGAGTGGGGCGCCGACTTCGACAAGGACCCCGACGGCAACCTGTCGTTGACCCGTGAGGGCGGCCACCACCGCGACCGGATCGCGCACGCCGACGGCGACGCGACCGGCGCCGAGATCCAGCGCGCGCTGATCGAGGCGGTGCGGCGCGCTCCCGATGCGCCAGCAGGCGAGGAGCGAAGCGACGCAAGCCCGATCATGGTCTTCGAGCACGCCATGGTCGTCGACCTGCTCACCGCCGACGACGGCGGCGTGGCCGGTCTGACCATCCACGTGATGGGCGAGGGCGACGCCGACGGCGTGGGCATGGTGCGTACGCGTGCGGTCGTGCTCGCCTCCGGCGGACTCGGCCAGGTCTTCTCGCAGACCACCAACCCCGCCGTCGCCACCGCCGACGGGATGGCGATCGCGCTGCGGGCCGGTGCGACGCTGCGCGACCTCGAGTTCGTGCAGTTCCACCCCACGGTGATGTATCTCGGCGAGGACTCCCGCGGCCAGCAGCCGCTGATCTCCGAGGCCGTACGCGGCGAGGGCGCGTTCCTCGTCGACTGGGACGGCGCCCGGCTGATGGAGGGTGTCCACGAGATGCGCGACCTGGCGCCTCGCGACATCGTCTCCAAGGCGATCATGAAGCGGATGCTCGAGACCGGCCACCCCAACATGTGGCTCGATGCGCGTCACCTGGGTCGCGCGTTCTGGGAGAAGCGGTTCCCCAACATCCTCGCCTCCTGCAAGCAGCACGGCGTCGACCCCGCCGTCGACCTGATCCCGGTCGCGCCGGCGTGCCACTACGCCTCCGGCGGCGTCCGCACCGACCTGTGGGGCCGATCCTCGGTGCCCGGCCTCTACGCCACCGGCGAGGTCGCCTGCAGCGGCGTCCACGGCGCCAACCGGCTCGCCTCCAACTCGCTGCTCGAGGGGTTGGTCTTCTCCCGGCGGATCGCGGAGGTGCTGCCCGGTGAGCTGCGCCAGCTGGAAGACCCCGAGACCGACACCACGACCCACGTCGACCGCGTGCTCGTGCCCGGCACGGCGCTCAAGCAGCTGCAGGAGACGATGACGACCAAGGTCGGTGTGCTCCGCAACGCGACCGGTGTCGCCGAGGCCGTCGACGAGCTCGAGAAGCTCGGCCGCACGCCCGCGACCACGATCGACCCGGAGGCGTGGGAGGCGACCAACCTGCTCACCGTCTCGCTCGCGCTCGCGAGATCGGCGCTGCTGCGCGAGGAGACCCGCGGATCCCACTGGCGCGAAGACTTCGGGCAGCGTGACGACGCCGGGTTCGCGGGCCACTTCGACGTGCGACTCCTCGATGGTGAGACCATCGCCACGTTCACCCCGGCGCCGGCGACAGACCCGTCTCGAGCCGAGCCGGCGAATCGCACCACCCCGTCAACCCCGTCAACACCGGCAGGAGCCTGATGAGCATTCGACGCGTGCCCTTCGACGAGATCCCGGAGTCGCTCCGGGAGGAGCTGACCGCTGCAGGGCTGGACGCAGGTGTGGTCTACGACGCCGTCGAGCTCGCTCTCGACGAAGACCTGCCCATGGTCGCGCCCGGCGAGATGCCCAGCGAGGACGTCACCTCGGTGGCCACCATCGCGCCCGACTCGACCGGCGTCGGCGTCTTCGCCGCTCGTGAGGACGGCGTGGTCGCCGGCCTCGGCGTGGCCGCGCTCGTCTTCGCGTACGTCATGGGTGACTCCGTCACGATCACCGACCGGGTCAGGGACGGCTCGAAGGTGAAGGCGGGCGACATCATCATGCGCCTGACCGGTTCGACGCGCGGGCTGCTGACGGCGGAGCGTACGGCTCTCAACTACGCCTCCCACCTCTCCGGCGTCGCCACCGGTGTCGCGGCCTGGACCGAGGCGCTGGAGGGCACCGGGGCTCAGGTGCTCGACACCCGCAAGACCCTGCCCGGTTTCCGCACGCTCGAGAAGTACGCCGTGCGCTGCGGCGGCGGCGCCAACCACCGGATGGCGCTCTCCGACATGGCACTGGTCAAGGACAACCACATCGTCGCCGCCGGTGGCGCGGTGCAGGCTTATGAGGCCGTGAAGTTCGCTTATCCTGACGTGCCGATCGAGGTCGAGGTGACGACGCTCGAGGAGCTCAAGTCGCTTCTCGACGCCGGCTGCGGGCGGATCATGCTCGACAACATGTCGACCGCGACCATGAAGGAAGCCGTCGAGATCACCGGCGGCCGCGCGGTGCTGGAGGCGTCGGGCGGGCTCACCCTCGACCGCGCGCGCGAGGTCGCCGAGACCGGCGTCGACTATCTCTCCGTCGGTGCGCTGACCCACTCGGTGAAGGTCTTCGACATCGGCTTCGACCTCTCGGAGGGCTGAACCCGACCGTGACCCTTCTCGCTGTCAACATCGGCAACAGCCACACGATCCTGGGGCTGATCGCCGATGGTGCCGTGTCCGCCGACTGGCGGGTCTCCACGCTCGAGCACCGCACCGCCGACGAGTGGTGGGCGCTGCTGCGGGGCACCGTCGGAGACGAGCGGGTCGATGGCATCGACGGCGTCGTGGTGTGTGCGACCGTGCCGTCGGTGCTGCACGAGTGGCGCGAGATGATCTCGCGCCACCTGAGCTCGGTCGCCGCGGTGGTGGTGGAGCCGGGCGTACGCTCCGGCATCCCGATCCTGATGGACAACCCGCGCGAGGTCGGCACCGACCGGATCGCGAACGCGGTCGCTGCCGTGGCCCACCACGGTGGGCCCGCGATCGTGGTCGACTTCGGTGGGACGGCGACCACCTTCGACGTCGTCAACGCGGCCGGGCAGTACGTCGGCGGCGCGATCCTGCCCGGCATCGAGCTCTCCCTGGAGGCTCTGGGGCGCCGCGGTGCCCAGCTGCGTCGGGTCGAGCTCGCGCGTCCGCGGTCGGTGATCGCGAAGAACACCGTCGAGGCGCTGCAGTCGGGGATGGTCTTCGGAGTCGCGGCACAGGTGGAGGGTCTGGTATCTCGGATCATCGGCGAGATGGATGTCGCAGCCGATGAAGTGACGGTGATTGCGACCGGATATCTGGCGGAGTTCGTTCTTGATGAGAGTAAGTGCTTCTCAGTGCATTCTCCGTGGTTGACCTTCCAAGGCCTCGAGCTCATATTCCAGCGAAATGTCATTCGTTAGCGATTTCGGTATGCCAACCTGTTGAATTATCAGGTTGATATGTAATGCTATGTGCATCTCGCGCAACCGCGACGGCTATATTCGACCCGTTCCAGGGTGAAGAAGAGCAGTGAAGGTAGGAACATGGCTAAGAAGGTCCAGATCATCCTCGAGGACGACATCGACGGCTCGGAGGCCACCGAGACGGTGTCGTTTGCCCTGGACGGCACCACCTACGAGATCGATCTCAACGACGCCAATGCGGCCAAGCTGCGTGACTCCCTCGCGCTCTTCGTCGGCCACGCGCAGAAGGTGAGCGGCCGTCGCGGCGCCAAGAAGGCGGCCGCCGCTGGTGGCACCACCCCGAAGGTCATGCGTGAGTGGGGCAAGGCCAACGGCTACACCGTCCCTGACCGCGGTCGCATTCCCGCCGAGGTCCGCACCGCCTTCGAGGCGGCCCACTGAGCTCGTCCGCGTCCTACGCGACCGGCTGCCGCGCCCCGTGGGGCGCGGCAGCCGTATTTGAGTGAGGGTCCGAGCGGCGTACTGACACCGGGAGGGGCTTGTTCGCTCTCAGCGCACGGATCGCATTGTGTTGTCGGGAACGCGTAGGCTGTCTGTGGGGTTGTTTCCCGTTGAGACCGCCCACATCGGACCCGTCCGGTGGGCGCCTTCGCCCCAGAATTCTTTAGGAGAGATGCGTACATGTTCGAGCGGTTCACTGACCGAGCCCGCCGGGTGGTCGTGCTGGCCCAGGAAGAGGCCCGCATGCTCTCCCACAACTACATCGGGACCGAGCACATCCTGCTCGGCCTCATCCACGAGGGCGAGGGCGTCGCGGCCAAGGCCCTGGAGTCCCTCGACATCTCGCTCGAGGCGGTGCGCAACCAGGTCGAGGAGATCATCGGCCAGGGTCAGCAGGCGCCGTCCGGGCACATCCCGTTCACCCCGCGCGCCAAGAAGGTGCTCGAGCTGTCCCTGCGCGAGGCGCTGCAGCTCGGCCACTCCTACATCGGCACCGAGCACATCCTGCTCGGCCTGATCCGTGAGGGCGAGGGCGTCGCCGCCCAGGTGCTGCAGAAGCTCGGCGCCGACCTCAACCGGGTGCGCCAGCAGGTCATCCAGCTGCTCTCGGGCTTCCAGGGCAAGGAGGGCCAGGGTGGCGCCTCCGGTGCGACCGCCACCGCCGGCACCACCTCGGCCGAGGCGCCTTCTTCGAGCCTCGTGCTCGACCAGTTCGGCCGCAACCTCACCCAGGACGCCCGCGACGGCAAGCTCGACCCGATCATCGGGCGCGAGAGCCAGATCGAGCGTGTGATGCAGGTGCTCTCGCGGCGTACGAAGAACAACCCGGTCCTCATCGGTGAGCCCGGCGTCGGCAAGACGTCGATCGTCGAGGGGCTCGCGCAGGACATCGTCAAGGGCACCGTGCCCGAGACGCTCAAGGACAAGCAGATCTACACGCTCGACCTGGGTGCGCTCGTCGCCGGCTCGCGCTACCGCGGTGACTTCGAGGAGCGCCTCAAGAAGGTGCTCAAGGAGATCAAGACCCGCGGCGACATCGTGCTGTTCATCGACGAGATCCACACCCTCGTCGGTGCGGGTGCGGCCGAGGGCGCCATCGACGCGGCCTCGATCCTCAAGCCGATGCTGGCTCGCGGTGAGCTGCAGACGATCGGCGCGACCACGCTCGACGAATACCGGAAGTACCTGGAGAAGGACGCCGCTCTCGAGCGCCGTTTCCAGCCGATCCAGGTGCCGGAGCCGGCCATCTCGGTCGCGATCGAGATGCTCAAGGGCATCCGTGACCGTTACGAGGCCCACCACCGGGTGACGATCACCGACGAGGCGCTCGTCTCCGCGGTGACGCTGGCCGACCGTTACATCTCCGACCGGTTCCTGCCCGACAAGGCCATCGATTTGATCGACGAGGCCGGCTCGCGGCTGCGCATCCGCCGGATGACCGCCCCCGCCGACCTGCGCGAGTACGACGACAAGATCGCCGACGTACGCCAGCGCAAGGAGGCGGCGATCGACGGCCAGGACTTCGAGGCTGCCGCCCGTCTGCGGGATGAGGAGAAGCAGCTCATCGCCAAGAAGGCCGAGCGTGAGAAGGCCTGGCGCGACGGCGACATGGACGAGGTCGCCGAGGTCGACGAGGAGCTGATCGCCGAGGTGCTCGCCGTGGCGACCGGCATCCCGATGGTGCAGGTCAACGAGGAAGAGTCCCAGCGTCTGCTGCGCATGGAGGACGAGCTCCACAAGCGCGTCATCGGTCAGGACGAGGCCGTCAAGGCGCTCTCCCGGGCGATCCGCCGCACGCGTGCGGGTCTGAAGGACCCCAAGCGCCCCGGTGGTTCGTTCATCTTCGCCGGTCCGTCCGGTGTCGGAAAGACGTGGCTGTCCAAGACGCTCGCCGAGTTCCTCTTCGGTGACGAAGAGGCGCTGATCCAGCTCGACATGTCGGAGTTCGGCGAGAAGCACACCGTCTCGCGGCTCTTCGGTTCGCCTCCGGGCTACGTCGGCTACGAAGAGGGTGGCCAGCTCACCGAGAAGGTGCGCCGCAAGCCGTTCTCCGTGGTGCTCTTCGACGAGGTCGAGAAGGCCCACCCGGACATCTTCAACTCGCTGCTGCAGATCCTGGAGGAAGGTCGCCTGACCGACTCGCAGGGCCGGGTGGTCGACTTCAAGAACACCGTCATCATCATGACCACCAACCTCGGCACGAGGGACATCGCGAAGTCGGTCAACCTGGGCTTCTCCCAGGCCAACGACGCCGCGGGCTCCTACGAGAAGATGAAGGCCAAGGTCACCGACGAGCTCAAGCAGCACTTCCGGCCTGAGTTCCTCAACCGTGTCGACGAAGTGATCGTGTTCCCGCCGCTCTCGCAGGACCAGATCATGTCGATGGTGGACAACATGATCTCGGCCGTCGAGGTTCGGCTCAAGGACCGCGACATGGGCATCGAGCTCACCACGCCCGCGAAGGAGCTGCTCGCCAAGCGCGGCTTCGACCCGGTGCTGGGTGCTCGTCCGCTGCGCCGCACGGTGCAGCGCGAGATCGAGGACATGCTCGCCGAGAAGATGCTCTACGGCGACATCGGCCCCGGCGAGATCGTGCTCGTCGGTGTCGACGGCGAGGGTCCAGAGGCGACCTTCACCTTCGAGGGCCAGAAGCGCTCGGCGATTCCCGACGTCCCCCCGCTGGAAGGCGCGAGCGTCTCTGACGCCGAGCTTCCCGACCAGGACGAGCCGGTGAACATCGAGAAGCCCAAGCCGGAATCCGACTGACCCAGAAGTGCCTTATCCACGCCGGGTGACCAGTGACTGGTCACCCGGCGTGGTCTATTTCCTGGTCTGATTCGGAAGCCGACTTCTTGGGGTCGGAATTCGACTTCTCGGGAGATTAGGGAAGAGCGAAGAAGTCGGGCTCGACTTCTGTGGCCAAGTTGTCTTTCAAGAGGCCGTTCAGGGCGCGCTCGCGTTGGGTGTTGTCCGACCAGACCGTGTCGAGCCGGCTGCGGTGCACGGGGGAGTCGGCGTCGCGGAGCACGGCCATCAACCGACCGCGGCACTGCCGGTCGGTGCCGGCCCAGGTCTGCACCTTTCGAGGCGGGCCGTCATAGGCGGGGTGACCGGCCGTGCGCCAGGCACAGAGATCGGCCACCGGACAGCGGCCGCACGCAGGGTTGCTCGCCGTGCACACGAGCGCGCCGAGCTCCATGACGGCGACCGACCAGGTCGCGGCGGTCGGCTCGTCGTCGGGCAGCACGCTCGCGGCCAGCTCGCGCTCGGCCTTGTTGACCGATTGCGCGGGGAACTCGACTCCGCTCAGCGTCCTGGCGAGCACGCGGCGTACGTTGGTGTCGAGGACGACGTGTCGCCTGCCGTAGGCGAAGGTGGCGATCGCGGCCGCGGTGTAGTCGCCGACGCCGGGGAGCGCGATCAGGTCGTCGTACGCCGCGGGCACCTCGCCCGCGTGACGCTCGAGGATCGCGGTGGCGGCCGCGTGCAGCCGCAGGGCGCGCCGCGGATAGCCGAGGCGGCCCCAGGCGCGTACGGACTCGCCGGTCGGCTCGGCGGCCAGGTCGGCGGGGGTGGGCCAGCGGTCGAGCCACGCCTCGTGGACGGGGAGGACCCGGCTGACCGGAGTCTGCTGAAGCATGAACTCGCTGACCATCACCGACCACGGGGTTGCGCTCGTCGAGCGCCACGGGAGGTCGCGTGCGTTGGCGTCGTACCAGTCGAGGACGGCGTCGTGGAGATCCATCACACACCGATTGTGCCGTGCGACAGGTATGGCCCCGGAGTGGCACCCCGCATCCCGAAGATCTGGTCATTACCGTGTCACCCATGGCGCGCACGACACGGACCCGAGGACGGCAACGGGCCTCGGTGTATTGGCGCCGGCGGGTGGCTGTGCTCGCGATCGTCCTGCTTCTCATCGTCGGGATCTCGCGGCTCTTCGTCGGTGGGTCCGACGAGCCCGACGACACCGCGTCGCAGGTTGCCGACAAGCCCGCGGCGACCGTGACGGTCACTCCGACGCCGGATGCCGACCCGTCGAAGCAGGCCGGCGACGCCACGGGTGGCAAGCCCGAGAAGCCCGGAAAGCCCGAGAAGTCCACGAGCTCGGCGCCGCCCGAGCCCACCGGCGAGTGCTCGCCCTCCGACGTGATCCTCAAGCCCGCTGTCACCAACGGCTATGCGGAGGACAACGTCACCATCCCGCTCGAGGTGCGCACGGCGAAGGCCGCCGCCTGCATCTGGAAGGTGTCCGACGACGCCCTGCAGGTGCGGATCTCGCAGAAGGGCGGTGACCTGGTCTGGTCGACGGTCGCCTGCCCCAAGGCGGTGCCGACCAAGGACATCGTCCTCCGCCGCGACACCGTCACCACGCTTCCCCTGACCTGGAGCGGCCGCCGCATCGTCGCCGACGAGTGCACCGGCCACGGCCCGTGGGTGAAGCCCAACTTCTTCGTGATCGTCGCCTCCGCCCTCGGCGGCGAACCCTCCTCCGCCACCTTCGGCCTCTACAAGCCCGGCAGCACCCTGCCGCGTACCGAGCCCGACACCCCCGCCAACTGACACACCCTCCCTGCCGAGAAGTCACCCCTGCAGGCCGAGAGGTCACGTGTGCAGGTCGAAGCGTCACTTCTGCAGGTCGAGTGGGCACGTAGATGCCCACTCGACCTGCAGAAACGACCTCTCGCCCTGCAGGAGTGACTCTTCGGCGTGCGGGAGTGACCTCTCGCCCTGCAGGAGTGACTCTTCGGCGTGCGGGAGTGACCTCTCACCCTGCAGGAGTGACTTCTCGGCGGAGGGTCAGACGTAGCGTTCGAGGATGGTGGATTCGGCGAGGCGGGAGAGGCCTTCGCGTACGGAGCGGGCGCGGAGCTCGCCGACGCCTTCGACGGCCTGGAGGTCGTCGACGCTGGCGGAGAGGAGCTTCTGGAGGGTGCCGAAGTGGTCGACGAGGCGGTCGACGACGGCGGGTGGCAGCCGCGGCACCTTGGCGAGGAGGCGGTAGCCGCGCGGGGCGACGGCGCCGTCGAGAGCCTCGGAGGTGGTCAGGCCCAGCACGCGGGCGGTGGCGGCGGGGTCGACGAGCTCGGCGGAGTTGAGCGCCTCGAGCTCGGCGAGCAGCTCCTCGGGCGACCGCGCGCGGCGGCCGCGGGGGAGGTAGTCGCGGATGACCATCTCGCGCTCCGCGTCGACGCCGGTGATGAGCTCCTCCAGTTGGAGGGAGAGCAACCGGCCGTCGGTGCCGAGCTCGAGGACGTAGTCCTCTATCTCGCGGGCGATGCGGGTCACCATCTCGAGGCGTTGCGCCACGACGGCGACGTCGCGCACGGTCACCAGGTCTTCGATCTCGAGCGCCGAGAGGGTCGAGGCGACCTCGTCGAGGCGCAGCTTGTAGCGCTCCAGCGTCGCCAGCGCCTGGTTGGCGCGAGAGAGGATCTGCCCGGAGTCTTCGAGGACGTGGCGGGTCTGACCGACGTACGCCGCGATGATCTGCATCGACTGGGACACCGAGATCACCGGCTGGCCGGTCTGCTTGGCGACCCGGTCGGCGGTGCGGTGCCGGGTGCCGGTCTCGGTCGAGGGGATCGTGTGGTCGGGCATCAGGTGGACGGCGGCCTGCACGATGCGGCTGAGGGAGTCGTCGACGATGATCGCCCCGTCCATCTTGGCGAGCTCACGCAGGCCGGTGGAGGTGAAGGGCACGTCGAGGGTGAACCCGCCGGTCGATATCGCATCGACCATCGGGTCGAAACCGAGCACGATCAGCGCGCCGGTGCGGCCACGAAGAATGCGCTCGAGTCCGTCGCGCAGCGGTGTCCCGGGCGCGATCAGTGCGAGCACTTCGCGCAGTCGGATGGAGTCCGCGGTGCGGTCGGCGGCCACGAGATTCCTTTCGGGGTGGGATGTGCTGATTCTAACCGTGAACCCAACCGTAACGCCGAGAATGAGCGACCACGAGTCACCAAGTCGATCACACCAAGCGGAGGAATTCCAACGCCGAAGTGATGCTGTGCACCTCAAAGACACGCATACCGTCGACATTGCGCTCGTTGGGGCGCGGAGGCACCGGCGTGCCCGGATCGGCCGGGACGACCGCAACCGTGAATCCCAGCCGCGCAGCCTCGGAGAGCCGCTGGTCGAGGTCGCGCACCCGGCGCAGCTCTCCGGCCAGGCCGATCTCGCCGAGCGCCACCACGCCCCGCGGCGTGGGTGTGCCGGTGTGGCTCGATGCGACCGACAGCGCCGTGGCCAGGTCGGCGGCGGGGTCGCTGATCCGTGCCCCGCCGACGGTCGAGGCGAACACGTCGCGGCCCGAGAGCGTGACCTTCGCGTGGCGCTGCAGCACGGCCAGGATCATCGCCAGCCGGGAGCCGTCCAACCCCGAGGTCGTACGCTTCGCCCGCTCCTCCGCGCCCAGCACGGTCAGCGCCTGGATCTCCGCGAGCAGGGGGCGGCGGCCCTCCATCGTCACGGTCACGCAGGTGCCGGGCACCGAGACATGGTGGGTCTCCACGAAGAGCCCGGACGGGTCGGTGACCGCCACGATGCCCTCGGAGGACAGGTCGAAGCAGCCCACCTCGTCGACCGGGCCGAAGCGGTTCTTCATCGCCCGCACCATCCGGAACCGGGAGTCGCGCGCGCCCTCGAAGTGGAGGACGACGTCGACCAGGTGCTCCAGCACCCGCGGCCCGGCGATCGCTCCGTCCTTGGTCACGTGGCCGACCACGACGACGGTGATGTTGCGGGTCTTGGCCACCCGGATCAGCGCGGCCGCGACCTCGCGCACCTGGGTCACCCCGCCCGGGATGCCCTCGATGCCGGAGGCCCCGATGGTCTGCACGGAGTCGACCACGATCAGCTCGGGCCGGCTCTCCTCGATGTGGGTGAGCACCGCACCGAGGTCGGTCTCGGCAGCGAGATAGAGCTCGTCCTGGATCGCGCTGGTGCGGTCGGCGCGCAGCCGCACCTGGGAGGCCGACTCCTCGCCGGTCACATAGAGCGCCCGACGCCCGTAACGAGCCGTCTGCGCCGCCACCTCGAGGAGGAGCGTCGACTTCCCCACGCCCGGCTCGCCGGCGAGCAGGATGGCCGCGCCCGGCACCAGCCCGCCGCCGAGCACCCGGTCGAGCTCGGGCACCCCGCTGGTGCGTCGCTCGGACTCGGAGACCGAGACGGTGCCGATCGGCACCGCGGCGGAGGAGACGGGGGCCGTCGGCGTACGTCCGACCGGGGCCGCCGCCTCGGCGACCGATCCCCAGGCCTGGCACTCGCCGCAGCGGCCGACCCACTTCATCGTCTCCCAGCCGCACTCCGAGCAGCGGTAGGTGGCGCGTTTGGACGAGCGTGCGGAAGCCATGACCAGCAACCTAGAGCACAGCACCGACATCGGATCCGACCGAGACCCACGCCACCACTTCTGGACCGTGAGCGCTGCCCGGGTTCACCCTTCGTTACGATGTCTTGGAACGATCCAGAGTTCTCACACGGCACCTAGGGAGGCAGAGCGTGGTGATGCCGCGTTCGGGTGGTCATATCTCGGCCGCCCCGCCGACCCTCGCCGACGTCGCCGAGCTCGCCGGAGTCTCGAGGCAGACGGTCTCCAACGCCGTCAACAACCCCGATCTGCTGCGCGCCGACACCCTGGCCAGGGTGCAGGAGGCGATCGACAAGCTCGGCTACCAGCCCAACCGCGCCGCCCGCAGCCTGCGCACCCGAGCGAGTCACCTGATCGGCCTGCGGATGCCTGCCCTCCAGGAGGGCACCGCCAACGCGATGATGGACCGTTTCGTCCACACCTTCGTCGAGGCAGCGGCCGAGACCGGCTATCACGTGCTCCTCTTCTACGGTGACCCCGAAGACCCCCTCGACGGCTACGACGAGCTGCTCCGCTCGACCGCGGTCGACGCCTTCGTCGTGACCGACACCCACCTCGGCGGTCAGCAGACCACCTGGCTGCAGTCGCGCCGTGCTCGCTTCGTCTCCTTCGGGCGACCCTGGACCCAGCCCGACGCCAAGCATCCCTGGGTCGACGTCGACCTCGCCTACGGCGCCGAGATCGCCACCGAGCACCTCATCGAGCGCGGCCACTCCAAGATCGCCTGGATCGGCTGGCACAAGGACTCGCTCCTGGGCGAGGAGCGGCGCAGCGGCTGGATCCACGCGATGCACACCCACGGCCTCTCGACCACCGGCCTGGCCTCGCGTACGGAGGACTCGATCAGCTCCGGCAAGGCCGCCGCCGACGCGATCCTCGACGAGACCAAGCCCACCGCGCTCGTCTGCGCCTCCGACACGCTCGCGATGGGCGTGCTCCATTCGCTCTTCGAAAGAAGACTCCGCCTCGGCGAGGACATCGCCGTGGTCGGCTTCGACGACTCCCAGGTCGCGCAGACGGTGCCGCCGGGCATCACGTCCGTACGCCCGCCGCTCGAGGAGGCCGCCCGCGAGCTGGTCAAGGCGCTCGAGGAGCTGCTCGCCACCCCGTCCTACGCCGCGCCCGGTGTGATGCTCAAACCCGTTCTGACCGTCCGAGGGTCTTCATAGTTCACGGGTTCCGCGCGACGATGGCTTCATGGGAACTGAATCCATCGTCGTCATCGGTGCTGGTCTCGCGGCTGCCAGTGCCATCGAGGCCCTTCGTGACGAGGGGTACGCCGGCCGCCTGACCCTGGTGGGCAAGGAGCCCGAGCTTCCGTACGAGCGACCGCAGCTCTCCAAGGAGTTCCTCGCCGGTGACAAGGAGTTCGAGCCCTCCCACGACGAGGCGTGGTACGCCGAGAAGGACGTCACCGTGCTGACCGGCACCACGGCGACCGCGATCGACCTGGACAACGGCTCGGTCGCGCTCGACACGGGGGAGACGGTGCCGTTCGGCCAGCTGCTGCTGGCCACCGGCGCGGCGCCGAAGACCCCGCCGATCCCCGGCGTCGAGACCGCGATGACGCTCCGCACCGTCGACGACGCCCGCCGGCTCAAGGACGCGGTCTCGTCCGGCACCCGGGTCGTCACGATCGGCGGCGGCTGGATCGGTCTCGAGGTCGCCGCCTCCGTGACGGCGCTCGGCGCCCAAGCGGTCGTGGTGGAGGCCGCGGCCCAGCCGCTCCTGGGTGCGCTCGGTCCGGTGCTCGGCAAGCACGTCGCCGACCTGCACGCTCGTCACGGCGTCGAGGTCCACACCGAGACGACCGTGGAAGCGATCGAGCCCGGAGTCGTACGCACCAGCGCCGGCGAGATCCCCGCCGACATCGTGCTCGTCGCCGTCGGAGCGGCACCGGCCGTCGACCTGGCCGAGGCGGCCGGCCTCGAGGTCGGCGACGGCATCGTGGTCGACGAGCGGCTGCGTACGTCTGATCCTCGTGTTTTCGCCGCGGGCGACGTCGCGCTCGCGAAGCACACCACGCTCGGCCCGCTGCGCGTCGAGCACTGGGACAACGCGCTCAAGCAGGGCCGACTGGCGGCGCGCTCGATGCTCGGCAAGGACGGCGTCTACGACTGGCAGCCCTACTTCTTCACCGACCAGTTCGAGTTCTCGATGGAGTACGTCGGCCGCTCCACCCCCGAGGACGAGGCGGTGCTCCGCGGCAACGTCGACGGCGACGAGTTCATCGCCTACTGGCAGCGCGGCCGCACCGTCACCGCCGGCATGAACGTCGGCATCTGGGACGTCAACGACAAGCTCCGCGAGCTGGTCGGCACCGACGCCGACCCCGACCAGCTCACCGATACCCCCTGAGCCGAGTCGGCTCGTCCTGACCGAGATCCCCGCCGAGTCGGCTCGTTATAACGAGCCGACTCGACGTTGTTTCACGTCAGAACGAGCCGACTCGACGGGTCAGAAGCAGCTCGGCGCGTTGTGGTAGACGCTCGACTGGATGCCGGCGTGGATGTGGTCGTTGTGGCCGGGGTAGCCCGGCCCGAGCACCTGCGGGAACGACTGCCGCGAGGCACGGCCGATGCTGCACAGCGACGTGGCCCCGTCGCCGGGCACGAGATCCATCGCGCGACCGTAGAGGTGGTTGCTGTTGGTGGCACCGCCGACCTGGTCGTTGCAGGCCTTCGACCGGTAGGCCGAGGTGACCCTCAGCGGGTGGTCACCGAGCCGGTGCCGGATCGCCTCGGCGCGCCACATCGCCTGCATCAGGTTGGCCTTGACCTGGGCGACCGTGCCGGAGATCGGGGCCGGCCAACCTCCGTAGCAGACGTCGTCGACCTCGTTCCAGGCGAAGTGGACCGGGGTGCAGTCGTCATCCTGGAGCGCGTAGATCTTGGAGAACGTGTTGGGTCCGGCGACGCCGTCGGCACCCAGCCCGTAGGCGGCCTGGAAGTTGCGCACCGCGGTCGTGGTGGCCGGGCCGTAGGACCCGTCGATCGTGAAGACCGTGCCCGAGGCCGCCCAGCCGGCGACACGGATCTGCAGCTGGGTGACGCCGGCGCCGGTGGATCCCTGGCGCAGCGTGCCGTCCCAGGTGTAGCAGGCGTCGGCCTGCGCTGGGGCGGCCGTGGAGGTGATGGCGACCAGGCTGGTCGCCAGCGTGACGAGGAGAGTGCCGATGACGGTTCCGAGCCGGCGCCCGGGACGTGGGGTGAGACGCATCTGTGGAGCTCCTAACCTTCCGAGAGGTCCGAGAGGACCCGAGTCGCTCCTCAGGATGGCGGGAAACGCCTGCGCCCACGCGCGTTTCCGATGAACCTCTCAGGTCACCAGGGGATCGCGCCGGCCTCCTCGAAGTAACCACCGGTGGGGCCGTCGTCGGGCAGCGTCGCGAGGCTGATCGCGATCCGGGCGCCCTCCTCGGGCGTGCGTACGCCGCGGAAACCGTTCAGGTCGGTGGCCACGAACCCGGGGCAGCCGAGGTTGATCAGGATGTTCGTGTCCTGCAGCTCCCTGGCGTACTGGACCGTGACGGCGTTGAGGTAGGTCTTCGACGGGCTGTACGCAGCAGCGACCGGGCCGACGGTGAGCGCGTCGTCCGTCGACGACTGCCGGGCGAGGGAGCCGACGCTGCTGGACATGTTGACGATCCGCGGTGAGGCAGACTGGCGGAGCAGCGGCAGCATCGCGTTGATGACCCGCACGACCCCGAAGACGTTGACCTCGACCGCCTCCCGCATCGTCTCGATCGCGACGGCGGTGGGCTCCTGAGGCATCCCGCCGGTGATCCCGGCGTTGTTGACGAGCACGTCCAACCCGCCCTGCTCCTCGAGCAGCTGGGCAGCGGCGGCGACGCTGGCGTCGTCGGTCACGTCAAGCGGCACCCCGAAGGCGTCCACGCCGTCCGCGCGCAGCTTCTCCACCGCGGCCTCACGCCGGGCGTCGTCGCGAGCGCCGACGCCGACCTTCCAGCCGCGCGCGCCGAGGCCCGCGGCGATCTCGTAGCCGATTCCCTTGTTGGCGCCGGTGACCAGCGCGATCGTTGTCTCACTCATGTCTTCAAGCGTGTCCCCGGGCCGGAGATCACTCCAATATCGTCTCGGTCGCCACCGATACCGCTCGGGTATGTTGCCTGGTCGCAGTAGCCTCGAGGTCATGGAGACCCGGGAGCTTCGCTACTTCGTCGCGGTCGCCGAGGAGCTGCACTTCAGCCGGGCCGCCGCCCGCCTCGGCATCGCGCAGCCGCCGCTGTCCCGCGCGATCAGCCAGCTCGAACGACGTCTCGGCGGAGCGCTGCTGGAGCGCAACAGCCGCGGCGTCTCGCTGACCGACGCCGGCCGCGTGCTCCTGGCCGAGGCTCGGGCGGCGCTCGACGCGGTCGATGCCGCCGAACGCCGCACCCGCCGGGCAGCCGGCGCGGGGGAGGAGCCTGGGCTGGTGCTCGTCTCCAAGGCCGGGGCCGCGAGCGAGCTGCTCACCAAGCTGCTGGACGCCTACGCCGCCGAGCCCGGTGCCGTGAAGGTCGAGGTGGTGCTGTGCGGCATCGGTGAGCAGGAGTCCCGGCTGCGCGACGGCCGGGCCGACGTCGCGCTGCTGCACCGGCCGTTCGACTCGACCGACGGCCTCGACCATGAGGACCTGCTCACCGAGGGCCAGGTCGTCGTGCTGCCCTCCGGTCACCCGTGGGCGACCCGTCCGCACCTGCGGCTGGCCGACGTCGACGACATCCCCGAGGTGCCGCCGATGCGCTGGCCGGACGGCGACACCTTTCCCGACGGCCCCGGCCCGGAGATGCGCGACTCGGCGCAGCTGTATCAGCTGATCGGGCTCGGTCGGGCGTACGCGATCCTGCCGGAGTCGGCGCGTGCCGAGCAGCATCACGGTGTCTCCACGGTGCCGTTGCTCGATGCGCCCGAGGTCACCACGGTCATCGCCTGGCCGCGGCACAGCCGCTCGCTCGACCTGGCCCGACTCGTGCAGACGGCCACGGGTCTCTAGCTTCTGCTGGTCAGAAGCGCTTCCACCACAGGTTGACCGCATAGTCGACGTACGTCCCGGCGTGCTCGGCGAGGATCGCGGCCGCCGTGGCGGGGTCGAACTCGATGCGTACGACCGCCTCCAGGTCGTCACGGGAGGCGAAGGACCAGTCCATGTCGACCGGCACCCTGGTCCAGCCGTGCAGCGACCAGAACCGCTCCTGCTCCTCGGGCGGCGGCACCTTCGGGTAGCCGCGGCGGAACCAGGATCCGAAGGTGGAGCGCGATCCGTCGTTGTCGATCACCATCGCTACGCCGCCGCGGCGCATCACCCGGTCGAGCTCGCGCAGGCCGGGCTCGGAGCCGGGGCCGAAGAAGTAGGCCCAGCGGGCGTGCATCACGTCGACCGACGCCGGCGGGATCGGCAGCCGCTGGGCGATGCCGTTGTGGACGGCGACGTTCTCGAGCCGCTTCGTACGCCGCCGGGCCAGTGCCACGAGGTCGGGATGCGGCTCGATGCCGGTGACGCTGCGTGCCGTCTCGGCGAACCTCGGCAGGTAGAACCCGGTGCCGCAGCCCAGGTCGAGCACGTCGCGACCCGACCATGGCGTCGTCTCGGCCATGGCCGCCCACAGCCGTCCGTGCGGGTCGAGGGCGCGGTTCTCGACCTCGTACGTCGAGGTGTGGTGCCAGATGTTGGGGGACGGGATCGCGCCCGTCGCCCCCGGTAGGTCGAGCCTGGTCAGATCCGGACCTCGCCACCCGGGGTGACGAACTTGGCGGCGAGGAGGCCGGGGGTGCCGTGCTCGGCGACCCATTCGATGTTGACGTTCTCGGCCGGCTTGCCGGTCCAGGGGTCGACCCGCTCGCGCAGCTCGTCACCGAGGTAGTCCTTGACCCGGTCGGGGTCGCCGGAGATCTCCAGGTCGGTGAGGGTGATGTCGGAGCCGGCGTTGCCGGGGTGGAGCTCGAGGGTGTCCCACTTGATGAAGTAGGGCAGCTGCGGGTCGGCGATGAGGCCGTTGATGCCGATCTGCTCCCACTGGAGCTCACGGCCGTCGGGCAGGTGGCGGTTGCCGGGAACCGCCTTGCGGCCGAGCCGCTCCTCGATCGGAGTCATGTCGTCGACGCCGACGACGAAGCCGACCCAGCCGCCGCCGAGCGCGGAGCGACCCTTGACGGCCTGCCCGAACGGGGCCTTGTCGCTGGCCGGGTGCTCGAGCGCCTCGACGACCTCGAGGTAGAGGCCACCGCGCATCGGGAGGATGTAGTTGCGGGTGCCGAAGCGGGGGTGGACGCCGCCGTCGACGAACTCCTGGCCGAGCAGGTCGCCGAGCTGCTTGGCGGTCTGTACCAGGCCATCGGGTCCTGCGGCGTACGAAACATGGTCCAGTCGCATGTAACGATTCTGAACTCTGCCTGAGAGAGAGACGAATCCAGGGTCGCTATCTCTTGATGTCGAGATACAGGGGCGGTGCGTCGGCGCAGTTCAGCGCGGACTTGCCGGATGCAGGGCCAGCGCCGACCTGGATCGGACGTGCGACTCGCAGTGACGGACGAGCTCGGCGTAGGCCGCCTCGCCCATCAGCTCGATGAGCTCGGGGCCGTTGGTGAGGTAGACGGGCTCGACGGCGACGTGCGCGTCGGGGTTGCCGGAGCAGTACCAGTCGAGGTCGTGGCCGCCCGGGCCCCAGCCGCGCCGGTCGTACTCGGTGATCGTGACCTCGGTGTAGGTGGTGCCGTCGGTGAGCTCGACGTCGCGGAACGTACGCCGGATCGGCAGCTGCCAGCACACGTCGGGCTTCGTCTCGAAGTGGTCGCGGCCCTCGGCCGCGGCGAGGATGTGGAGGGCGCAGCCGGAGCCACCGGCGAAGCCGGGGCGGTTGCTGAGCACGCACGACTCCTGGCCCTGGAACTCGCTCACCCGGGTCTTGCGCTCGCCGTCGTCGTCGAGCTCGACCCAGTCGTCGGTCTGCACCGTGCGACCGGGGTGCTGCTGCCACAGCTCCGGGGTCAGCCGCTCGACGAACTGGGCGGTGCGCGTCTCGTCGTCCTCGTCGGCGAAGTGGGCCCCGAGCGTGCAGCAACCCACGTCGGGCGAGCTCGCGAACATGCCGGGGCAGCCGTTGCCGAAGATGCAGGTGTAGGCCGACGTGAGCCAGGTCAGGTCGCAGCGCATCCGCTCGTCCGGGTCGTCAGGATTGACGAACTCAACCCACGCACGTGGGAAATCCAGGGATACCTCCGCGCTTCGCGCGGGTACTCCCTCGTTCGGCGCGAGCGGACGAGCAAGCTCGCCGCTCGACCTCACTCTGTTCGTCTCAGCCACCGCACAAGCCTACGCGGTCGACCGTTCCGACGATTCCGGGAGACCGGGTCGGGCGGCGTAAACTTGTCGTACGGAGCGACCGCTCCGTGTTCGACGTGTAACACCTCGCGCCGGCTCTGCCGGCGGACCAAGGCGGCACAGGGCCACGGTTCGTAGCGAGAGGTGAAGGACATGTCAGAGCAGGGCAAGCAGAGTCTGGTGCGCGCCGTCGGAGGCTCCTACTTTCCGCTGGCGCTGGTCGCGCGGATGCCGTACGCGATGATGGTCGTCGGCGTGCTGACCTTGGTCGTCACCGCCCGCGGCTCGTTGGCGCTCGGTGGCCTGAACTCGGCGCTGGTCGGCGTCGGGGCGGCGCTGGGCGGGCCTGTTCTGGGTGCGGCCGTCGACCGCTTCGGCCAGCGGCTGGTGCTGCTGGTGATCAGCGGTCTCAGCAGCGCGGCGCTCGGCGTGATGGCGTGGGTGGTCTACAGCCCGCTGCCCGACGCGGCGGTGCTCGTGGTGGCGTTCCTGGTGGGAGCGACCGCACCGCAGATCGCCCCGATGTCACGCACACGGCTGGTCACGATCATCTCGGCGCGCATCGTCCCGGAGCGGCGCGAGCGGGTCTTCAACTCGACGATGGCCTACGAGTCGGCCGCCGACGAGACCGTCTTCATCGTCGGCCCCGTCGTCGCGGGGCTTCTCGCCGTCGCGATCGACCCGTGGGCGCCGGTCGTCGCCGCGGCCGCGCTCACCCTGGTCTTCGTGGCCGTCTTCGCGCTCCACCCGAGCGCCGTGGTCGCACGAGACACGACCGGACGTACGCCTGCGGCACCCGCCCGCGAGCTCGCGCGCCCGAGGTTGGTCGTGGTGGTCGTCGGTATCCTCGGGGTGGGCCTCTTCTTCGGGTCGATGCTCACCTCGCTGACCGCGTTCATGGCCGACCACGGACGCCCGGAGCAGGCCGGCCTGGTCTACGCCGCGATGGGCGTCGGCTCGGCGGCGCTGGCGCTCGGCGTCGCGCTCTTCCCAGCCGGCTTCGGATCGGCCGCACGGTGGCTGGTCTTCGGTGCGGTGATCCTCCTCGGCGCCCTCACGCTGCCGGCGGTGTCGTCTGCGGGCTCGGTGACGGGGATGGTGGTCGCGCTGCTCGTGATCGGCATCGGGATCGGACCGACCCTGGTCACGCAGTTCGGCCTCGGCGCCCGCCGGAGCCCGATCGGCCGCTCCGCAACGGTCATGACCATGCTCGGCTCCGCCATCATCCTCGGCCAGTCGATGGCTTCCGCGATCACCGGCGAGGTCGCCGAACGCTGGGGCACCGACGCCGCCCTGCTCATGCCCGTCGGCGCCGCGCTGGTCATCGTCGTCGCCGGTGTCGTCAACGCGCGCCTGGGTGTCCCGCCCGTCGTCGCCGTCCAGAGCCCCGAGGCGGCCGCGGTCACCGCCGACCACTGAGGGCCGACACCCTCAGTCACAGCCCGGACCCGCCGCCGATCGCGTCGGCGACGTGACGTCGCAGCTCGGGGAGGACGTCGGTGACGAACCAGGGGTTGCGAGCCTGCCAGCGGAAGTTGAGCGGTGAGGGGTGGACGAGGGGGAACCGGTCCGGCAGTTGGTCGCGGAAGCTGCGTACGCGCTCGGTCAGTGAGTCCTTTCCGCCGAGGTAGTGCTGCTGGGCGTAGGAGCCGATGACCAGGGTCAGGCTGATGTGCGGCATCTCGTGGATCAGGCGAGGGTGCCAGGTGGAGGCGAAGTCGGCGCGGGGCGGCAGGTCGCCGGTCGAGGCCTTGCCAGGGTAGTAGAAGTCCATCGGCAGGATCGCGAAGGCCGTGGGGTCGCGGAAGGTGGCCTCGTCGACGCCGAGCCACTCGATGAGGCGTTGGCCGCTCGCGTCGTTCCAGGGGATGCCGCTCTGCTGTGCCTTGACGCCCGGCGCCTGGCCGATGATCAGGCACCGGGCGTCCGGGTGGGCGACGTAGAGGGGGTCGTATCCGGCCGCGGTGGCCCATGCGTTGCTCGGGTCGGCCACGATGTCGTCCCGGATGCGGTCGAGCTCCTTCATGGGGCCATCCTCGCGCGCTCCGGCTGCTGGCGTACGCAGCATCAGGCCGTTTCCGTGGGGGCCACGGCGATGATCGTCTTGCCCTTGCGTCGCTCGGTCGAGCTGAGGGCGGCGACGGCGTCGTCGAGGGTGGCGATCGTGCCGATGTTCGTACGCAGCCGGCCGTCCCGCACCCGCTGCACGATCTCGCCGAGCTGGGCGCGGTCGGCCTCGACCACGAAGTCGACGGCAGTGGCGTCATCGAGACGGGCCTCGACCGGGCCGACGACGGAGACCAGGGTGCCGCCGGGCTTGACGAGAGCGGCGGAGGCGGTCTGGACGTCGCCGCCGATGGTGTCGAAGACCAGGTCGACGGCGCCGACGTCGGTGAGGGCGTCGTGGTCGAGGTCGACGAACTCGTGCGCCCCGAGGTCGAGGGCCTTCTCCCGGTCCGCGGCGCGTCCGGTGCCGATGACCTGGGCCCCGGCCTCGCGGGCGAGCTGGGTCACCAGCGCTCCGAGCGCTCCCGCCGCGCCGTGGACCAGCACACGCTGCCCGGAGCCGAGGTGGCCGTGCTGGAACAGGCCCTGCCACGCGGTCAGACCCGAGATCGGCAGGGATGCCGCCACGGTGAAGTCGACGTCGTCGGGCAGGGGAGCGAGGTTGCGCGCCTCGACGGCGACATACTCCGCGAGCCCGCCGTCACGGTGCCAGTCGGCGAGACCGAACACGCGCTGACCCACCGAGAGCCCCGTCGTGCCGTAGCCGAGGGCCGTGACCACGCCGGCCACCTCGTGCCCCGGGATGGACGGGACCTTGTCTCGGCCGGCGCGGTCGACCCAGGTCGAGGGCCACTCCAGCTCGTCGCGTACGAAGCCTGATGCGTGCACCCGGACGACGACGTCGTTGATCGCGGGCGACGGTTCGGGCCGCTCGGTCAGCGTCATTCCTGACGTGCCCGCGGCCGGGTCGGTGACGACGATTGCTCTCATGGTGGTGCCTTCTTCCTGGGACGAGTCGGTGATCAAGATTGGGCTGCGTAACCCATTTTCGATTGAACTCCTGAAAAAGTGGGCTGTCAAGCCCAAAACGGGTATCGTGTGACGTATGAACGTGTCGACGAAGCCCGCCGAGCACCGCAGGCTCACCGGGAAGGGGCAGGCCACGCGCGCCCGGATCCTCGAGCAGGCCGCCGAGCTCATCTACGCCAACGGCGTGCACGCGACCAACAACGAGCAGATCCGCCGGGCGACCGGCATCAGTGGGTCGCAGCTCAACCACTACTTCTCCACGAAGGAGAAGCTCGTGCTGGCCGTGATCGAGTGGCAGGCCGAGCGGGTGCTCGCGGTGCATCGGGGCGAGCAGTTCGACAGCTTCGACAGCATCGACGCGTTTCGGAGATGGGCGGCCTTCTACGTCGGCTACGAGCGTGCCTACCGCGAAGGCTGCACGCTCGGATCGCTCGCGAGCGAGATCATCAAGACCGATCTCAACGTGCGCGACGAGCTCGCGAGCGCGTTCGGGCAGTGGCGCGAGATCTTCCGCGACGGGATCACCGAGATGCAGCGGCGCGGCCGGATGAGTGCCGACGCGGATCCGACACAGCTGGCCAACCTGCTCCTCGCCGCGTTCCAGGGAGGGATGATGCTCGCTCAGGTCGCGCAGGAGATCGGCCCGCTCGACGACGCCTTGCGGGCAGCGATCGACCACCTGGAGACGTTCGCGACCGACGAGAGCGCGGGGTGACCCGGACCTGGGTCGCGAGACGTCGCACCGTCTAACGTAGACCTATGCGTCTGGGCGTACTCGACATCGGATCGAACACGGGACACCTGCTCGTGGTCGACGCCCACGGCGGGGCGGCCCCGCTTCCGGCGTACTCGTTCAAGCAGCCCCTGCGGCTTGCCGAGCACCTCGACGAGGCCGGCGACGTGACCGAGGACGGCATCAACGCGCTGACCGCGTTCACCCGCGAGTCGGTCGAGGTGGCCGAGGAGAAGGGCGTCGCGGAGATGCTCGCGTTCGCGACCTCGGCGGTGCGCGACGCCGGCAACTCGCAGCAGGTGCTCGACCGGGTGCATGCCGAGACCGGGGTCGAGATCGAGGTGCTCCCCGGCGACGACGAGGCGCGGCTGACCTTCCTGGCCGTACGCCGCTGGTTCGGGTGGTCCGCCGGCCGGCTGGCCGTCTTCGACATCGGCGGCGGCTCCCTGGAGATCGCTGCCGGCCTCGACGAGCAGCCGTACGTCGCCTGGTCGCTGCCGCTCGGTGCCGGCCGGCTCGCGCGCAGCTATGCCGGGCACCGGCCGTTGGACGACGAGCTGCCCGAGCTGCGCCGCACGATCCGCACCTCGATCGCCGAGGACGCGGGCAAGATCCTGCGCGGTGGGCACCCCGACATGGCGGTGGCGACCTCGAAGACGTTCCGTTCGCTGGCGCGCATCTGCGGTGCCGCGCCGAGCGGCGACGGCCTGCGGGTGCGCCGTCAGCTGCAGCTCGACGACCTGCGCCGCTGGATCCCGAAGCTGCTGGAGATGACCCTCGAGGAGCTCTCCGACCTGCCTGGGGTGAGCGCGTCGCGCGCCCATCAGATCGTGCCCGGCGCGCTGGTCGCCGAGGCGTGCCTCGACATCTTCGACCTGCCGGCCTTCGAGATCTGCCCGTGGGCGCTGCGCGAGGGGTTGATCCTCGACCGCCTCGACCATCTCTCGTTCATCGGCCACGAGGTCTAGGTCGTCTCGATGATCTCGCTGTCGACATCCTCGACCTATCCCGAGTCCACGGCCCACGGCTTCGCCTATGCGGCCGAGGTCGGCTACGACGGGGTCGAGGTGATGGTCGGCATCGATGCGCTCTCGCAGCAGACCCACGCGGTCAAGCAGCTCTCCGAGCACCACGGTCTGCCGGTCGTCGCCATCCACGCGCCGACGCTGCTGTTCACCCAGCAGGTCTGGGGCTTCGAGCCCTGGGGCAAGCTCGAGCGCTCCGCCGAGATGGCGCTCGAGGTGGGGGCGGAGGTGGTCGTCGTGCATCCGCCGTTCCGCTGGCAGCGCGACTATGCAGCCGGTTTCGTGGACGGGATCGCCACGCTCGAGCGCTCGACCGGGCTGCGGTTCGCGGTGGAGAACATGTATCCGTGGCGGGCCGCGAAGCGCGCGACGCAGATGTATCTGCCTCACTGGGACCCGTCGACCGAGCACTACGCCAACACCACCGTCGACCTCTCTCACGCCGCGATCGCCGGCGACGACGTCATCGAGATGGCGCGCCGGCTCGGCTCACGGCTGCGCCACATCCATCTCACCGACGGCACCGGCTCGGCCAAGGACGAGCACCTCGTGCCCGGCCGCGGTCACATGGGCGCCGACCGGTTCCTGCGTCACCTGGCCGCTTCGGGGTTCGACGGTGAGATCGTGCTCGAGATCAACACCCGCAAGTCCGGCTCGCGCGAGGGACGCCTCGCCGACCTGCGCGAGTCGCTCGACTTCGCGCGCGAGCACTTCCGGGCCTGAGCTCACTGCTGGTCGAGCCGCCGGAGCCGCTAGGCGGAGGCGTGTCGAGACCAACACAGTCCAATCGAGCGCCGAGGGGACCGTGTTGGTCTCGACACGGATTCGTTCGTTCCTCACGAATCCGGCTCGGCCAGCGGGCGAGCGGGTTCAGTCGCGGGCGGCGAGCCAGGACCAGGTGAGCGAGGTCAGGGCCAGCACGAGGACGGCGGTGGCGATGCCCCACCAGCCGACGACGTACGCATAGCCGAGGAGCCAGCCGAACAGGCTCGAGCCGCCGTAGTAGAAGAGGTTGTAGAGGGCGCTGGCCTGGGCCTTGCCGACCTTCGCGCGGGCGCCGACCCAGCCGGAGGCGACGCCGTGGGCACCGAAGAAGCCGGTGGTGAGCACGAGGAGGCCGGTGAGCACCATCACGAGGTTGTCGGGCAGCGTCATCGTGACCCCGGCGATCATGACGATCACGCAGGTCAGCATCACCTTTCGTCGCCCGTGCTCCGCCGCCAGCCGGCCGGCGACCGACGAGGAGACCGTGCCGCCGAGGTAGGCGAAGAACATCTGGCTCGAGATCGCCACCGGCAGCCCGAAGGGCTCGCGCTCGAGGCGGAAACCCAGATAGTTGTACGTCGCGACGAACCCGCCCATCAGCAGAGCCGCCTGCCCGTAGAGCACGAGCATGCCCGGGTCGCGGAGGTTGGCGAGCACCCCCTGGCGTACGGACGTGGCCGGCTTGCCGGCCGGTCGGGACCAGCCCTGGGCGCGGGGGATCAGGGTGATGGCGATGATCGCGGCGATCGCCGACAGGACGCCACCGGCGGTGACGCCCAGCCGCCAGCCGCCGAGGTCGGCGAAGGGGCCGGTGACGACCCGGCCGAGGAGGCCGCCGACGGTGGTGCCGGAGATGTAGATGGCCGCGGCGACGCTGACGTGGCGTACGTGGATCTCCTCGGCGAGATAGGCGACCGCGAGGGCAGGCACGCCGCCGAGGGCGAGACCTTCGAGGCCGCGCAGCACGAGGAGGGTGGTGAAGCCGGGCGCGAGCGGAGTGAGGAGGCCGAGGACCAGGGAGATCGAGAGTGCGATCTTCATCGCCGGCGCCCGGCCGATGCGGTCGGCGATCCACGACCAGCCGAGGACACTGGCGGCCAGGCCGAGGGTGGCGGTGGAGACGGTGAGCGCGGCGGAGGCCTCGTCGACCTCGAGCGCCTGCGCGACGGTGGGGAGGATGCCCTGGGTGGAGTACATCTGGCCGAACGCCGCGATCCCGGCGGCGAAGAGGCCGACCAGGATCCGCCGGTAGCCGCTGCTGCCGGCGTCGTGTCCCTCCCATGCGCGGGTCGGGGAGGCGTCTACGGACATCGTTCTCACGGTAAAGCAGGCGTTGTGGGTGGGTGAAGACTGAGCACGCGTGAGATATCTCTACTCTGGAGCGATGTCCGCGCTCACCGATCGTGTCTCGACCCGTCTCGTCGGGGTCGACGTCGCACGGTGCCTGGCGTTGCTGGGGATGATGGCGACGCACCTCCTCGACCCCATCGGCGCATCGGGTGAGCTGACGAGGGTGCAGTCGCTGGCCGGCGGACGCTCGGCGGCGCTCTTCGCGGTGCTGGCCGGGGTGAGCCTGGCGCTGATGACCGGGCGGCATACGCCGGTGCGCGGGCAGGTGCTGCGGTCGCGGGCCCTGGGTCTGGCCGTACGCGCCCTGCTCATCGCCGCGATCGGGCTGGTGCTCGGCGCGCTCGACGCGGATGTGGCGATCATCCTGACCTACTACGGCGTGCTGTTCGTGCTCGGGCTGCCGTTCCTGGGGCTGCGGGCGCGGTGGCTGTGGCTGCTCGGCGTGGCCTGGATCGTGGTGGGCCCGCTGATCTCGATGGGCATCCGCCCGATGCTGCCGGAGCGACAGTTCGCCAGCCCGGAGCCGTCACATCTGCTGGAGCCCGGCCGGCTGCTCGCCGAGCTGCTCTTCACGGGCTACTACCCGGCAGTGCCGTGGCTGGCCTACCTGCTGATCGGGATGGCCATCGGCCGCATCGACCTGCGCAACCGGCTCGTGGTCGACATGGTCTGGACCAGCGGCATCATCCTCTCGATCTCCGCGACCTGGATCTCGGGCCGGCTGACCCGGCTGCCGTCGGTCGCCGAGGTGCTGGTGCGCACTTATCCCGAGCTCGACCTCGACGGCGTGCTCACCAAGATCAGCCTGGGGCTCTACGGCCAGACCCCGGTCGACGGTGGCTGGCAGTGGCTGCTGGTCGTCGCGCCGCACTCCTCCACCCCGTTCGACCTCGCCCAGACCATCGGCAGCTCGATGTTCGCCATCGGCGCCTGCCAGATGATCTCGCTGCGGTTGCGGGGCCGCTGGCGCGTGGGGCTCGCGGTGCTGTTCGGTGCCGGCACGATGACGCTGAGCCTCTACAGCCTGCACGTGGTGATGATGACCGACGCCGTCTGGCCGGCGCAGACGCCGGGGACGTACGTCGTCCACGTGCTCGTCGTGCTCGGCATCGGGGCTCTCGTGACCGCCTGGGGCCGCCCCGGGCCGCTCGAGTGGCTCGTCGGACGTCCGTCGATGTGGTTGCGGCGGACGGAGGCCCGGCCGGGGCCGGTGGCATCGCGTTAGCGTGCTCCTATGAGCACCGAGGCGCCGCGGCGCGGGCGCAGGCCGGGATCGCCGGACACGCGAGCGGCGATCCTGACGGCGGCGAGGCAGTCGTTCGCGCAGCAGGGGTACGCCGCGACGTCCGTGCGCGGGATCGCGGCGGCCGCCGGGGTCGACTCCTCGCTGGTGCACCACTACTTCGGCACCAAGCAGGATCTCTTCGTGGCTTCGCTGGAGCTGCGGGTCGACCCGCGGGTGATCGCGCCGACGATCATCGTCGAGGGGAAGGAGCACGCAGGCGAGCGGCTCGTACGCCTCCTGCTCAGCGTCTGGGACGACGAGGAGGCGCGGCTGCCGCTGATGGCTCTGGTGCGCAGCGTCTTCGAGCCGGAGGGGATGAGCCTCGCTCCGGAGGCGTTCGGCGAGCTGGTGCTGGGTCCGGTCGGGGAGGCGCTCGAGCTCGACGAGCCGGAGCGCCGGATGGGCCTGGTGGGCTCGCAGCTCGTCGGCATCATCGTGCTGCGCTATGTGGCCCGGCTCGAGCCGCTCGCCTCGGCGCCGCCGGAGACGCTGGTGGCGACGTACGCGCCGGTGATCCAGGGCTATCTGACCGGGCCGCTGCCCTGACCGAGCCGCGCCCTCTTGCGCGGCGGCGCCTGCCGTGCCACATTTCATCATGTGATGAATAACGTGGTGGAGGCATCCGGCCTCCGAGTCGTACGCGGGAAGCGCGAGGTGCTCCACGACCTCGACTTCTCCGTGCGCGCAGGTGAGGTGACCGGGCTGCTCGGGCCTTCGGGATGTGGCAAGACGACCCTGATGCGGGCGCTGGTCGGGGTGCAGGCCAAGGTCACCGGGTCGCTCACCGTGCTCGGCAGCCCCGCCGGATCGGCGTCGCTGCGACCACGGATCGGCTATGTCACCCAGGCGGCCAGCGTCTACGACGACCTGACGGTCACCGAGAACCTGCGCTTCTTCGCGCGCGTGCTCGGTGCCCCCGCGGCATCGGTCTCGGAGGCCGTCGAGACGGTCGACCTGGTCTCTCATCGCGACCAGGTCGTGCGCGACCTCTCCGGTGGCCAGCGCTCCCGGGTCTCCCTGGCGGCCGCGCTGCTGGCGTCGCCCGACCTGCTGGTGCTCGACGAGCCGACGGTCGGGCTCGACCCGGTGCTGCGCGAGCAGCTGTGGGGCACCTTCCGGGATCTGGCCGCCGCGGGCGCGGCGGTCATCGTCTCCAGCCATGTGATGGACGAGGCCGAACGCTGCGACCGGCTGCTGCTGATGCGTGAGGGTGCGATCCTCGCCGACGGCAGCCCGACGGAGATCAAGCAGAAGGCCGACGTCGACGACATCGAGCAGGCGTTCCTGGCGCTGGTGAGGGAGACACGATGAGCATCCGACGTACGCTCGCGGTGACCGGACGCGTGCTCGCCCAGATCCGCCGCGACCCCCGCACCCTGGTGATGCTCGTCGCGCTGCCGACGCTGCTGATGACGCTGCTGTGGTGGATGTACGAGGACTCGCCGGCACCGATCTTCGACCAGATCGGGCCGGCGCTGCTCGCGATCTTCCCGTTCATCGTGATGTTCCTGGTCACCTCGGTGACGACGCTGCGCGAGCGCTCCTCGGGCACGCTGGAGCGGCTGCTCGCGATGCCGCTGGGCAAGGGCGACTTCCTGCTCGGCTACGCGCTGGCGTTCGGGGTGCTCGCCGCCGTGCAGTCGGGCGTCGCGGTCGGGATCAGCGTCGGCCTCCTCGGGCTGGAGATCTCCGGATCGGTGGTCATGCTCGTCGTCGTCGCGATCGTCGACGCCCTCCTCGGCACCGCTCTGGGGTTGTTGGTCTCCGCCTTCGCCGCGACCGAGTTCCAGGCCGTGCAGTTCATGCCGGCGGTCGTGGTTCCGCAGATCCTGCTCTGCGGTCTGCTGGTGCCGCGCGACTCGTTGCCGTCGGTGCTGCGGGCCATCTCCGACGTGCTCCCGCTCTCCTACGCCGTCGACGCGATGACCCACCTGGTCAGCTCCACCGACACCGGCGACGTCTGGATCGACCTGGCCGTCGTCGCCGCGTTCGTCGTGGCCGGGCTCGCCCTCGGCTCGGCGACCTTGCGGCGACGTACCCCCTGATCGCTGCCGAGACGTCACCCCTGCAGGTCGAAGAGTCGCTCGTGCAGGTCGAGACGTCACCCCTGCAGGTCGAGACGTCGCTCCTGCAGGTCGAGACGTCACCTAGGTGACCTCTCGACCTGCAGACCTGACTCTTCGACCTGCAGACCTGACTCTTCGACCTGCAGACCTGACTCTTCGACCCGCAGAGGTGACTCCTCGGCACTCCGCTCGAGAACGGCGTGAGGTGGTGAGGGGAAGTTGACGGAAGGGGTACGGAGGGTGGGGCGGGGCGAAACGTCGGCTCGCGAGTGTTGCCGGTGTGACCGACACCCACTGTCCATACTGCAGCCTGCAGTGCGGGATGACCCTGAGTCGCAGGGGAACCCGGCTGGAGGTCGGTGCGCGATCCCAGAGGAACAAGCACAGCCCGGCGAACGAGGGGGCCCTGTGCCGTAAGGGGTGGGCGGCGGCCGGGCTGCGCGGGAGTCGTGAGCGGCTGACGTCGCCGATGGTGCGTGACCGGGCGACGGGGGAGTGGAGCGCGGTCGAGTGGGACCAGGCGCTCGACATGGTCGCCGCGAGGCTCGCCGAGCTGCGTGCGACCCACGGCGCCGACGCCAACGCCGTCTTCGGAGGTGGCGGGCTGACCAACGAGAAGGCCTACCAGCTCGGCAAGCTCGCCCGGGTCGCGCTCGGCACCTCGCAGATCGACTACAACGGCCGCTGGTGCATGAGCTCCGCGGCGTCGGCCGGCAACCAGGCGTTCGGCGTCGACCGCGGGCTGCCCTTCCCGCTGGCCGACATCGAGCAGACCGACGTCTGTGTGCTCGTCGGCTCCAACCTCGCCGAGACGATGCCGCCGGCCGCCCGTCACCTCGACCGGCTGCGTGAGAACGGCGGCAAGGTCGTCGTCATCGATCCGCGGCTGACGCCGACCGGCGAGCGCGCCGACCTCTTCCTGCAGCCGGTGCCCGGCACGGACCTGCCCCTCGCCCTCGGAATCCTGCACCTGCTCGACGCCGCCGGAGCCGTCGACGAGCACTACGTCGCCGAGCGCACCACCGGCTTCGATGACGTACGCCGCTCCGTGGCCGCCTGGTGGCCGGAGATGGTCGAGCGCGTCAGCGGCGTCGAGGCCGGCCGGCTCCGCGAGCTCGCGGGCCTGCTCGCGAGCGCCGAGAAGGTGATGATCCTGACCGCGCGCGGCGCCGAGCAGCACGCCCAGGGCACCGCCACCGTGCTCGCCTGGATCAACGTCGCGCTGGCGCTCGGCATGCCCGGACGGCCGTACGCCGGCTACGGCTGCCTCACCGGGCAGGGCAACGGCCAGGGCGGCCGCGAGCACGGCCAGAAGGCCGACCAGCTCCCGGGCTACCGGTCGATCGATGACCCCGAGGCCCGCGCCCATGTGGCTGCCGTCTGGGGCATCGACCCGGACGCGATCCCCGGCAAGGGGCGCTCCGCGTCTGAGCTGCTGGACGCGCTCGGCACCCCCGAGGGCCCGAAGAGCCTGCTCGTCTTCGGCTCCAACGTCGTCGTCTCCGCGCCCAACGCCGGTCACGTCGCCTCCAGGCTCGCCGGCCTCGACCTGCTCGTGGTCGCCGACATGGTGATGAGCGAGACCGCCGCGCTCGCCGACGTCGTGCTCCCGGTGACCCAGTGGGCCGAGGAGACCGGCACCATGACCAACCTCGAGGGGCGGGTCATCCTGCGCACCCAGGCGGTGGACCCGCCGGCCGGCGTACGTTCCGACCTGGAGGTGATCGCGGGCCTGGCCGCCCGGCTCGGCGGGCCCCGCTGGCCGACCGACCCCGAGGAGATCTTCGAGGAGCTCCGCGCGGCCTCGCGGGGCGGCAGGGCCGACTACAGCGGGATCTCCTACGACCGGATCCGCGCCGAGGACGGGGTCTTCTGGCCGTGCCCCGACGGCAGCGGCGGCGCCCCGCGCCTGTTCGCCGACTCGTTCTTCCACCCCGACGGCCTGGCCCGCTTCATCGACGTCGACCACCGTGGCGCCGCAGAGGAGCCGAACGACGACTATCCGCTCCACCTGACCACCGGGCGGATCCTCGCCCAGTATCAGTCCGGCGCCCAGACCCGCCGGATCAAGGACCTCCCCGACGACGGCGCCTTCGTCGAGATGCATCCGCTGCTGGCCGACCGGGTCGGGGCACACGACGGCGACCCGGTGGTCGTGCGCACCCCGCGCGGCGAGATGAAGGCGCCGGCCCGGGTCGTGACCACGATCCGCCCCGACACGATCTTCGTGCCGTTCCACTGGGTCGGCGCCAACAAGCTGACCAACGACGCTCTCGACCCCTCCAGCCGGATGCCGGAGTTCAAGGTCTGTGCCGCGGCGGTGAGCGCATGAGTGCCGCCGCCGTCAGCTGTAACACGTCGTTCGACGGACTATCCGGTCGTTCAGATAGGGCGAGTAGTCCTGCGAACGACGTGTTACAGCAGCCCGTACGCGGCGACAGGATCGTCATCGTCGGCGGCGGCATGGCGGCCGCCCGCCTGGTCGAGGGGCTGGTCGCGCGCGGCCTCGGCCCGCAGACCACGGTGCTCGCGGAGGAGCAGCACGCGCCGTACAACCGGATCCTGCTCTCCGCCGTGCTCGAGGGCACTCATCGCCCCGAGGCGCTGACGCTGCGCGAGAAGCAGTGGTACGCCGCACGCGGAGTGGATCTCCGGCTGGGCTGCCTCGTCGCCGACATCCACCGGGACACCAGGACGGTCGAGCTCGCCGACCGCACGACCGTCCCCTATGACCGGCTCGTGCTCGCCACCGGGGCCATCCCGAGCCTGCCCCCGATCCGGGGCACGGTGCGGGCCGACGGCTCGCTCGACCCGAGGGTGCAGGCGTTCCGCAGCCTCGACGACTGCGTGCGACTGCTCGCCCTCGTCGACCGACAGACCCTCCACGACCGCCCGCGGCGCGCGGTGATCGTCGGCGGCGGCCTGCTCGGCCTCCAGGTCGCCCGCGCGCTGGCGGTGCGCGGCATCGAGACCGAGATCGTCGAAGGGCGCGACCACCTGCTCAGCAGCCAGGTCGACGCGTCCGCCGGCAAGGTGCTGAAGCGGTCGATGGCCAGGCTGGGCACCCAGGTCTATCTCGGCGCCCGCGCGACCCGGCTGACCGAGGAGGGCCTCAGGCTCGACAACGGCTACACGCTCGAGACCGACCTGGTGGTGCTCACCGCCGGCGGCCGCCCGCGCGCAAACCTCGCCAGAAGAGCCGGGCTCACCGTCAACCGCGGCGTCATCGTCGACGACCGGCTGCGCAGCATCGACGATCCCCACGTCCACGCGATCGGCGACTGCGCCGAGCACGACGGCAACGTGACCGGCTTCGTCTCCCCGGCCTGGGAGCAGGCCGGGGTGCTCGCCGACGTCCTCGCCGGCAACGAGGCCACCTATGAGGGACACCGCGTCGTCGCCCGGCTGCGCGCCACCGACCTCGACGTCTGCGTGCTCGGCGACCCGCGCAACGAGGTCGGCGAGGTCGTCGAGATCGCCAACCCGGTCACCGGCACCCACCGCAGACTCGTCGTGCGCGAGGGCCGCATCGTCGCCGGCGCCCTCGTCGGCGACCTGAGCCGGGTCGGCGTGATCACCCAGGCCTTCGACCGGCAGACCGTCCTCGGCGACCACGAGGCCGGCAGGTTGCTGCTGCCCGAGCCGATGCCGGCAGGCGCCGCGCGTCCGAGGCTCCCCGACGACGCCGAGGTCTGCTCCTGCGCGGGGGTCGACGCCGGACGGATCCGAGCGTGCCGGTCCCTCGAGGACGTACGCGAGACCACCCGCGCCACCACCGGCTGCGGCGGCTGCGCGCCGGCCGTCCGACAGCTCCTCGCCACCCGAGAACCCGAGCTCAGCATGGAAGGAACCCCGTTATGAGCCCTCACCTCCGCAAGGTCGTCGTCGTCGGTCACGGCATGGTCGGCCACCGCTTCGTGACCGCCGCGATCGAGCGCGGCCTCACCGAGACCCACGACATCGTGGTGATCGGCGAGGAGCCGCGCCCGGCGTACGACCGTGTGGCCCTCACCAGCTTCTTCGAGGTCGGCGCCGAGGCGCTCTCGTTCCTCCCAGGCGGTGCCTACGACGACCCGCGGGTCACGCTGCGCACCGGCACCAGCGTCATCGAGATCGACCCCGCCGCGCAGACCGTGATGCTCGGCGACGGCGAGGAGATGGCGTACGACGAGCTGGTGCTTGCCACCGGAGCCGCACCCTTCGTGCCGCCGGTGCCGGGCGCCGAGCTCGGGAACGTCTTCGTCTACCGCACCATCGAGGACCTCGAGGCGATCCGCGAGGCCGCGAAGACCGCCAAGGCCGGCGCCGTGATCGGCGGTGGTCTCCTCGGGCTGGAGGCCGCCAACGCACTGCACCAGCTCGGCGTCGAGACCCACGTGGTCGAGATGAACCCGCGGCTGATGTCGGTGCAGGTCGACGAGGCGGGCGGTCGCATGCTCGGCCGGCACATCACCGACCTCGGGCTCACCGTGCACACCGGCGTGATGACGGAGGCGGCTCTCCCGGCGATCGTCGACGTCGATGCCACCGGCGAGGTGGACGGCCAGGTCAGCGCCCTGAAGTTCAAGGACGTCGAGGAGCCGCTGCCGGTCGACATGATCGTCTTCTCGGCCGGCATCCGGCCCCGCGACGCGCTCGCCCGAGCCGCCGGCCTCGACCTGGCCGAACGCGGCGGCGTGCTCGTCGACGAGCAGTGCCGCTCCTCCGACCCGCACGTGTGGGCGGTCGGCGAGTGCGCGGCGCCGGGCGGGAAGATGTACGGCCTGGTGGCCCCCGGCTACGACATGGCCGAGGTGGTCGCCGATGCACTCCTCGGCGGCCAGGGCACCTTCACCGGTGCCGATCTGTCGACGAAGCTCAAGCTGCTCGGTGTCGACGTCGCGAGCTTCGGCGACGCCCACGGCACCACCGACGACTGCCTCGAGCTCACCTACTCCGACGCGGTCGCCGGTGTCTACAAGAAGCTGGTGATCAGCGAGGACGGCACCCGGCTGCTCGGCGGTGTGCTGGTCGGCGACGCCTCGGCGTACGGCCTGCTCCGGCCCATGGTCGCCTCCGGCATCCCGCTCCCGGACAACCCCGAGGAGCTCATCCTGCCTGCATCCAGCGGCGGGGGTGGCGGGGTCCAGCTCCCGCCGGAGGCGCAGGTCTGCTCGTGCAACGACGTGACCCGCGGCGACATCGAGGCGGCCGTCGATGCCGGCTGTGGGAGCGCCGCGGAGGTCACCAAGGAGACGAAGGCGGGCAGCACCTGCGGCTCCTGCAAGGTGCAGGTCAAGAAGATCGTCGAGGACTACTTCACCGCCCAGGGCAAGACGGTCGACACCTCCCTGTGCGAGCACTTCGCCGGCGACGAGCACGGCCGCAGCCCGATGACCCGCGCCGAGCTCTTCGACGTGGTGCTGATCCACGGCTACACGACCTTCGACCAGATCATCGAGGCCCACGGCACCGGCCGCGGCTGCGACGTGTGCAAGCCGGCGATCGCCTCCATCCTGGCCAGTCAGCTCAACGGCCACGTCCTCGCCGCGGAGAACCGCAAGCTCCAGGACACCAACGACGCGTTCCTCGCCAACATCCAGAAGAACGGCTCCTACTCGGTCGTGCCGCGCATCCCTGGCGGCGAGGTCACCCCCGAGGGCCTGATCGTGATCGGCGAGGTCGCCCGCGAGTTCGGCCTCTACACCAAGATCACCGGCGGCCAACGCATCGACATGTTCGGCGCCCGGATGGAGGACCTGCCCGCGATCTGGAAGCGCCTGGTCGACGCCGGGTTCGAGTCGGGCCACGCGTACGGGAAGTCGCTGCGCACCGTGAAGTCGTGCGTCGGCTCCACCTGGTGCCGCTACGGCGTGCAGGACTCCGTCGGCCTCGCGATCATGCTCGAGACCCGCTACCGCGGGCTGCGCTCGCCGCACAAGCTCAAGGGCGGCGTCTCCGGCTGCGCCCGTGAGTGCGCGGAGGCCCGCGGCAAGGACTTCGGCGTCATCGCCACCGAGAAGGGCTGGAACCTGTACGTCGGGGGCAACGGTGGCGCCGTCCCGGCCCACGCGCAGCTGCTCGCCGGTGACCTGACCACCGACGAGCTGGTCAGCTGCCTCGACCGCTTCCTGATGTATTACGTACGCACCGCCGACCGTCTCCAGCGCACCTCGACCTGGATCGACTCCCTCGAGGGCGGTCTCGACCGGGTGCGCGAGGTCGTGGTCGACGACGTCCTCGGGCTCGGCACGGAGCTCGAGGACGCGATGGCGCAGCATGTCGACGGCTACTTCGACGAGTGGAAGGCGACCCTCGAGGACCCGGCGATGCTGCGCAGGTTCGTCTCCTTCGTCAACGCCCCCGAGCTCCCCGACCCCAACATCTCCTTCGGAGCCGTGCGCGGCCAGATCGCGCCGGCGGTCGGCGAGCAGCCGGCGTCGGGTCCGGTCGCGCTCGGCTCCTCGATCCCGGTCGGCCCGCCGGCCACCGACGAGCACACGATGGAGCACGCCCGATGAACGCAGCCAGGACCGCCACGTACATCTCCGTCTGTCGCCTCGACGACATCGACCCGGAGACCGGTGTCACCGCCTTGGTCAGGGGCGAGGTGGTGGCCGTCTTCCGCACCCACGACGACCGGGTCTTCGCGCTGTCCAACTACGACCCGTACGGCCATGCATCGGTGCTCGCCCGCGGCATCGTCGGGACTCGCGGCGACGTCCCGTTCGTCGCATCGCCCCTGCTCAAGCAGGCGTTCTCGCTCGAGACCGGCCGGTGCCTCGATGATCCTTCGGTCGCCGTCGCGACCTATGAGGTCGATGTGGTCGAGGGGGAGATCCGGGTAGGTGTGGCGGTGGCGCTGTGAGGCCGTGAGGGAAAGTTAGCGCCCCCGACCGGCCGGCCCGCGTACGCCGAAATGCGGCTGCCGCAGGGTGACACCATGGCAGTGCAGACGACGCAGGCGACCTACGATGCGGATGTGGACAGTGGTGCGCTGAAAGGGTTCCGCGTCGGGGTGACCGCGGCGCGCAAGGCCGAGGAGCAGATCAACCTGCTCGAGCGGCGCGGCGCCCAGGTGGTGTGGGCGCCCGCGCTCTCCGTCGACCCCAACCGCGTCGACGCCGGCGCGCTGCGTACGGTCACCGAGGAGATCATCGGCGAGAAGATCGACATGTTCCTGGCCACGACCGGCGTCGGGATGCGCGCCTGGTTCGACGCGGCCGAGGAGTGGGGCCTGCTCGACCGGCTCCTCGAGACCCTGGGCGGGGCCGAGATCCTGGCCCGCGGACCGAAGTCGGTCGGCGCGCTGCGGCGACGAGGGCTGCGTGAGCTGTGGGCGCCCGAGTCGGAGGAGTTCGACGACGTGCTCGAGCACCTGCGCGGTCGCGACCTGACCGGGAAGCGCATCGTCGTTCAGGAGCACGGCCAGTCGCTGTCGATGGTCGCGCACGCGCTGACCAGACAGGGCGCAGAGGTCATCAACGTGGTCGTCTACCGGGTCGACTCGGCCGCCGACCCCGAGCCGGTGTTCCGCCTGGTCGAGACGCTGGCCGACGGTGAGCTCGACGCGGTCACCTTCACCTCCGCGCCGGCCGTGGCCGCGTTCATGCAGGCTGCCGGCTCCGTGGGGCTGCGCGACGAGGTCGTCGCGGCCTTCCAGGCCGACGTCATCGCAGCCTGCGTCGGGCCGGTGACCGCAGCCGCCTTCGAGATGTGGGGCGTGCCGACGATGATCCCCGACCGCTCGCGCACCGCGGCCATGGTCAAGATGCTCGAGGCCGAGCTGCCGCTGCGGCGCGAGGGCCTCCTCATCGAGCTCGCCGGTGGTCACCAGCTGCTGCTGCACGACGACGCGGCGATCCTCGACGGTGCCGAGGTGAAGCTCTCCCCGGCTCCCGCCGCCGTGCTCGGAGCCCTCGTCGCCAACCCCGGCAACGTCGTCTCCCGGCAGGCGCTGCTCGCCATGCTGCCCTCCGGCACCGCCGGCTCGGAGCACGCCGTCGAGATGGCCGTCGCCCGGCTCCGAGCGGTGCTCGGCACCAAGGCCGTCCAGACGGTCGTCAAGCGCGGCTACCGGCTGGCGGTCGGCTGATGCGGCTGGTCGTCGTCGCCCACGGCACCCGCCAGCTGCTCGGCAACGCGGTCGCCTCGATCATCGCCAAGCGCGCCGGCCGGGTGCTGGGGATGGAGTCGAGGGCCGCGTACGTCGAGCTCTGCGAGCCGCTCGTGAGGGATGTCCTGGCCGAGGCCCAGCCGTCGCTGGTGGTGCCGCTGCTGCTCTCGACCGGCTATCACGTCAGGGTCGACCTGCCGCGGGCCGCCGATGGCCACCCGGCGGCCCTCGGCCGAGCGCTCGGACCGGACCCGCTGCTCGCCTCCGCCCAGGTCTCCCGGCTGGTCGCCACCGGCGTCGCGCCCGGTCAGCCGGTGGTGCTGGTCGCTGCCGGTTCCAACGACCCGGCCGCCCGCGCCGACATCGAGACCGCCGGAGCGATGCTGGCCGAGGCGTGGGGCGGCGAGGTCCGCGTCGCCACGGTCTCGGGCTCCGGCGCTCCGGCCGTCGACGAGGTCGTACGCCCCGGTGACGCCGTCTCCCCCTACCTGCTCGCTCCCGGCTTCTTCTCCGACCTCGTCCACTCTCGCTCCGAAGCCGCTGGGGCCGAGGTCGTCGCCGACGTCATCGGCCCTCACCCTGACGTCGTCGACCTGGTCGTACGCCGTGCCTCGGAGCTTCGGGGCGAGCCGCGCCCCGCACAGGCTGGTTGAGAGTCGTCTCCCGCTGACCAGCGAGGGCTGTCAGGTCGTGTAGTCGGCGTTGATGCGGATGTAGCCGTCGGTGAGGTCGCAGCCGTAGACCGTGAACTCGCCCGAGGAGATCCCGAGGTCCACCTCGATCGAGACCTCGTCACCAGAGAGATAAGTCGACAAATCGGCCAGCAGCTCGGGGGAGACCTGCACGGGGTAGGTCTCGGTGCCGCCGAAGGCGATGCGTACGTGCTCGGGGGAGACGTCGGTCTCGTCGTGGAGCTTGCCGAGGGCCATCGCGACCCGGCCCCAGTTGGGGTCGGCGCCGTGGACGGCGGTCTTGACCAGTGGCGAGTTGACGATGGCCTTGCCGACCCGCTTGGCCTGGGCGTCGTCGCGGGCTCCGGCGACCGAGACCGTGATCAGCTTGGAGGCGCCCTCGCCGTCGGAGGCGATCTTCTTCACCAGTGCCAGCGCGGCGTCGTAGAGCGCCTCCTCGAGCTGGCCGAGGTCGACCGACCCCGCGGTCCCGGAGGCGAAGATCGCCGCGGTGTCGGACGTCGAGGTGTCGGTGTCGATCGAGACCGCGTTGTAGGTGCGGTCGACGACCCGGCGGAAGAGCGCGTCGAGGTCGGCGGCGGGCACCGCGGCGTCGGTGAAGAAGTAGGTCAGCATCGTGGCCATGTCGGGCTCGAGCATCCCGACGCCCTTGGCGACACCGGTGATCGTGGCCCCGCCGACCGTGCGGGTCTCGATCTTGGCGACCGTGTCGGTCGTCATGATCGCGGCCGCGATGGCGTCGAAGTCGGCCGCGCCGGCGCTACCGCCGAGCTTCTCGAGCGCGGGCGTGAGCACATCCATCGGATACTGCACGCCGATCACGCCCGTCGACGCGACCAGCAGCTCCTCGGGGCGCACCCCGACGACCTCCGCCGCCAGGCGGCGCACCTCGAGGGCGTTGGCGTGCCCTGCCTCGCCGGTGGCGACGTTGGCGTTCTTGGAGATGGTGACCATGCCCCGGAACGCGGAGACGTCCTCGGCCCGGCTGACCAGCACCGACGCACCGGCGAATCGGGATCGGGTGAAGACCGCTGCGCTCGTCACGGCTCCCGAGGGGGCAGCGACGACGGCGAAGTCGTCAGCACCCTCCTTGAGGCCGAGGTTGGCGGTGACTCCGACGAATCCAGCGGGCTGAGACATAGCCGGATTCTATGCGGGTCGGGCGCTCGGACCGACGTCGTCTCGCACGCTCGACGGTCTACATGGCGAGACGGCGCGCGTCACTGGACGGGCACTTCATGGACTTGGTGGGTGTTTCAGTGCCCGTCATGTCCAGGGATACCCGGTCGACCGGGTATCCCTGGGGCCGGCTACGCCCGCAACCACGCGAACGCGGCAGCCTCGAGGATCATCCACGAGCGAAGCACCCGCCCGACGAAGGTGATCGCGACGAAGAGCATCAGGTTGGCCTTGAGGGTGCCGTAGACCACCGCGAGGATCGCGAGCGGAGGCAGGCCGCTGAGGGCGGCGACCGCGAGCAGTCCGCCGGCGTAGGCGGGTCGGCCCTGCGTACGCCGCTCCCACTTCTCCATCCGCAGCTTCCACTTCTCGCAGTCCATCTTCTTGCGCACGAAGGGGAGGGCGGTGGTGCCGTGGCCCGCGTAGTACCAGACCACCTTGGAGGTGGTCTGCCCGACGCCGGCCACCAGAGCGAGCACCAGGGCGGAGAAGGTCAGGTTGGAGGCGGCCACCGCGAGATAGGTCTCGAAGTTGATGACCGGAAAGAGGCCTCCGGTGAAGGAGGCGGCGAACGTCCCGAGAATGAGGTCCATCAGCCGATCACTCGGTCTGAAATGGGCGCAATGGGGGTGTGTTGGGGGATCACCCGCGAAATCCTAGATGTAATACGGGTCACGACGCGAGATGGGCCGAGATCCAGGCGTGGCATCCAGATGGCGGAACGTCGTGAGAAATGAGTCGAATATCACTAAACCCCGGAGCGGAGCTCGGCGAGCAGCTCCTCGGAGGTGTGCAGCTTTGCGGCCAGGATCGAGCGGCCGTCGGCGAGCAGATCGGCCACGGCCGGCGTGCTCAGCGAGTAGAAGACCATCGAGCCTTCACGGGCGGACGTGACCAGGCCGGAACGGCGCAGCACCGCGAGCTGCTGGGAAAGGTTGGAGGCTTCCAGGTCGAGCTCGTTGAGCAGGTCACGCACGGGCATCGGGCCGTCCTGAAGAAGCTCGAGAACCCGGATCCGGGTGGGGTGACCGAGCGTACGGAACAGCTCGGCCTTAGCCTCATAGAGCGGCATACTGCCGGGCATCGGACCCCCAATCGGAACATCGCGGGCGCTTGGATCGATCAATTGTCCAGGCCGGTGATCAATGAATCAGTCTGGTGCACGGTACCCCAGTTGAAGGGTTCTTCAAGTCGGGTAACGTGCCTGCAATCGGCGAAACTTTTGAAGGGTGTCGGAATGGTTGACGTTGAGAAGGTCCTCGATGAGGCGGGGCTGACGAATCCCCATGTGCGTGACTATGTCGCGTACTGGGCAGGGGTGACCGGAGCCGAGCGCGTCGAGGTTGTCAGCGCGACCGACGACGAGCGGCTGCTCAAGGAGTCGCTGGAGGCCGGTGAGCTTCTCCCCGTCACGGGTGGTCGCTACTACAGCCGTTCCTACAGCAAGGACACCGCGCGCTCCGAGGAGCGCACCGTGGTCGCCACCTCCAACCCGGAGGACAAGGGCGTCTACAACAACTGGAAGCCCGCCGAGGAGACCGTCAAGACGCTCACCGAGCGCATGACCGGCGCCTCGAAGGGCAAGACGATGTACGTCATCCCCTACCTGATGGCTCCGGTCGGCTCGCCCCTGGAGACCTACGCCGCGGGCGTCGAGCTCACCGACAGCCGCCCTGTCGTGCAGCAGATGATCCGGATGGCGCGCGTCGGCATCGACTACATCAACAACCTCGCAGACCCGAGCTCCTTCGTCCGTGCGGTGCACGTGACCGGCGACCTGCCCAACCTCGGCCAGGGCACCGACAAGGACCAGCGTCTCTTCGCGACGGTCGCCGACCAGCGTACGATCCTTCACTTCGGCTCCTCCTACGGCGGCAACGCGCTGCTGGGCAAGATCGCCCACGGCCTGCGCCAGGCCTGCTACGACGGCCGCGCCTCCGGCAAGTTCCTCGCCGAGCAGTTCCTGCTCCTGAACATCAAGGACAAGGAGACCGGCGAGGACTTCCACGTCGTCGGTGGCTTCCCTTCCGCCTCCGGCAAGACCAACCTCTCGATGACCTTCACCCCGGACGCGCTCGGCGACCGGTACGAGGTCAGCTTCTACGGTGACGACATCGCCTGGATCTGGGTGGGCGAGGACGGCAAGCTCTACGCCTTCAACCCGGAGAACGGTGTCTTCGGTGTCGCCAAGGACACCAACGAGGGCTCCAACCCCGGCGCCATCAAGGGCATCGAAGAGGGCTCCGGCGCGATCTTCACCAACGTCGCCTACAACGAGAAGACCCAGGAAGTCTGGTGGGAGGGTAAGACCAAGCACCACCCCGACGACCTCGACGGCTGGATCGACTGGAAGGGCGAGAAGATCGCCAACCGGATCGCCGACGAGCTGGGCGACCCGTGGGCGCACCCCAACTCCCGCTTCACGATCCCGATCTCGCGCGTGCCCAACGCTGCTGCCGACTACAACGAGCCGGCGGGCGTGCCGGTCGACGCGATCATCTTCGGCGGGCGCACCCGTGACCGCGAGCCGCTGATCCGCGCGATCGGCGACGTCGCCGAGGGCGTCTACGACGGCCTGACGCTGGGCGCGGAGGCGACCTTCGCCGCCGAGGGCGTCGAGGGTCAGCTCCGTTACGACCCGATGTCGATGCGTCCGTTCCTGGCCTACGAGGAGGGCGACTACGCCCGCCACTGGCTGAAGATCATCGGTGAGGCCACCGACAAGCCGGCCTTCGCTCACGTCAACTGGTTCCAGCGCGACCCGGAGGACGGTCACTTCCTGTGGCCCGGATTCCGCGAGAACGTGCGGGCGCTGCTGTGGCTGAAGGCGTTCCAGAAGGGTGAGGTCAAGGGCCGGGAGACCGCTGTCGGCGTGATCCCGACCCAGGAGGAGCTCGACCTGCGCGGTCTCGACCTGCCGCAGGAAGACCTCGACCGCATCCTCAACATCGATGTCGAGCGTTGGAAGCAGGAGATGGGCTTCCGCGAGGAGCACCTCAACCAGTTCAACCTGCCCGAGGAGATCTGGGAGGCGCACAAGCGCGTCGCGGCTGCCATCGACGAGGCTGCCCAGGGCTGAGGCTTCACATCAAGGGGGCGGCGTACGGAGGATTTCCGTACGCCGCCTTCTTCTGTTTCTGTCTGCGTCTGTTTGCAACGGGAAGATGAACTTTGCCGACATCCGGACCAGATGCCCGGTCGGACATTTACGCAGCCCGACGTCCCCACCTAAGGTTCCTGCCCGTGACGATCCCCCTCAGCCAGCCGCTCCGTGCGGCCTCGATCACCGAGGCGTACTCGCGGTTCTGGAAGAAGTACGCGACATTCTCGGGTCGCGCCAGCCGCACCGAGCTGCTCTGGCCGATGCTCGTGAACCTGCTGATGCTCATCGTCGCCGTGCTGGCGCGCAACGAGGTCGTCAGCATCGTGGTCGGTCTCTACGCGCTGGTGGTGTTCGTGCCGTCCATCGCGGTCGGCGCGCGGCGCCTCCACGACTGCAACCGCTCCGGGTGGTGGCAGCTCGTCCTGGTCGTACCGGTGATCGGTGACATCGTGCTCGCCGTGCTGTGGTTGACGTTCCCCAGCCCCGAGGGCGTCAAGTACGACCTGGCCGCATGATTCGCCGCAAGATTCCCCAAGTTGTTCTCGGGGTTGTCCCCGAATGGCAGGCTGTTCCTATGAAGTCCCTCGCAGGAGCTGCCATGAAGCGGCTCGCCTACGAGACGCTCGGCTGGCTCCTCGTGGTCGCCGGGATCGCAGCCATGGTCCTTCCGGGCCCTGGTCTGCTGATGCTCTTCGCCGGCCTCGCGGTCCTGTCGCGGCAGTACGCCTGGGCCCGTCGCTTCGTCGAGCCGGTCCGCCTTCGTGCCCTCCGCGGGGCAGCAGAGGGCGTCGAGACCTGGCCGCGGATCGTCCTGTCCACCCTCGGCTCGCTCTCCATCGGCGCCGTCGGCATCGTCTTCCTGATCAACCCGCCCGCGCCCCACTGGTGGCCCCTCGAAGCCTCCTTCTGGCTCCTCGGCGGCGAATGGACCGGCATCACCCTCATCGGCTCCTGTGTCATCGCCCTCGCCGTCCTGGGCTACTCCTACAAGCACTTCCACGGCCACCCCGCCGCCCGCCACCAGCTCGACGAAGACATCCAGCACACGGGTGAGATGAACAAGGTCGCCTGAGGGTCGGTCTACGAGCCGCGGGTCTGGCTCTTGCCGTCGCCGGAACCGTCCCCTTGCGGCGGGTCCGGGACCCATCCTCGGGACGCGTTGGGGTCCAAGACGTCGCTGGCGGTCTCGGTCCAGTCGTCGGTGTAGTCGGCCTGCCAGTCCTGGTCCTGGCCGTTCTGCCGGCTGTCCTTCTTCCGTCCGCCGCGGCCCGCGCCGGCTCCGGCGCCACCGCGTCCGGCACGGCTGCCGGCGCCGGTCGCGCCGCGACTGCCTGCTCCTGCGCCACGTGCGCCGGTTCCGCGAGCGCCCGCCCCGGCGCCCCTGGCGCCAGCACCTGCAGCGCGGCTCGCAGCGCCGCTCGCTCGGGCGCCAGCGGCTCCGGCCTTGGCACTCGCCGACCTCGCAGCCGCTGACCTCTGGGCACCGCCGGCCGTGGCAGCCTTGGCGGTTCCACCGGCAGCGAACTTGCTGGCGAGCGCCTTCGCGACACCGGCGCCGAGGAGGGCCCCGCCGCCACCGACCGCGAGCGCCGTCATTCCTCCGGTGCCACCCGCGAGCGGCGCCAGACCATCAGCCGTCTCGACCATCGCGTACGACGTAGCCGGCGCCGCCGACCCATCGGCGTTGACCCACTGGTTGCCGTTCCACTCAGGCTTGTTCTCCGCCTCGTACGCCTCGATGTTCGCCTTCTCCTGCGCGATCAGCTCGTGGCCCACGCCGCCGGGGTAGAGCGTGCCGGAGTTGTAGCCCGCCATCCGGGCTCGGGCTGCTTGGACGTCGCTGTAGGAGCCCGGGGATGAGGGAGGTTGCGGGGCAGGATCGTTGGGGGAGCCGGGCTCGTCGGTGAGTGCGCGTACTGGAGGCTGCGAGGTGTAGTTCTGCTCGTCGACCTGCTGGATCTGTTTGGCGGCAGCGGCCTCTGCTTCGGCGATGGAAGCCTGCTGAGCGTTGTATGCCGCCCGATCGGCCTTGAGCGCCTTCTGATTCTCGACACCTTGAGCAGCGTCGACTCCAACACCGGATGCGGCGTACTTGTCAGATGACGGGTCGGGAGCCGAGAGTGCAGTGAACGAGAGACTTTGCTCAATCCTCTTGTGGGTTTCCTGCGCTCGCGTGGTCTCGGAGCGCGCCTCGCGCAGGGCAACGATGGCAGCGTCGAGCTGTTCAGCTTTGTTTGTCAGTTTCTCCGCTGCCGTTCGGAACGCATGCTGCGCAGCTTGAGCTGTGGCGGAGGTTTCGGGGAAGGCCTCCGTGACCCGCTTCGCGGCGAGGTCCAGGTCGGTGGCGAGGTCAGTGAACGCCTCTTGTGTTTGCGCCCAGTCGGTCAACCGATCCTCGACGTCCTGAGGGCTGGCTTTCGCGACGTACTGCCCGAGCAAGATCACCATCTGGCCCCTGGGTCCCACCGCGCTCACCCCTCAGTCTCGTTGTTCTGGCCGAACTTCCCTCGCGTCACAGCTTCCTCGACTGCGCCGAAATTCGGGAGGAACGGTGCGTCGATGTCCGGGAGGTTCAAACGAGCGTCCTTCATCAAGTTATCGAAGAACGGTTGACTAATAGTGCCGACGCCTTGGTTCATGAGGCGCTCTGCATCAGATGCGGCCTTTTCATCAGCGCCTTCGACGGCGCGTACGGCGTCGTCAAGCCCGTCGACGAAATTGACCAACGCCCTTGACGTCTCTGACAGTGTCGAGTTGATCCTGTCGGTCGCGACGTTCATGAGACGCTCGAGGGCCTGTCCGGTCGCGCTGCCGCCCAAGCTGCCTGTCGCAGGCTTGTCGACGTGAACCTGGTCGATCTTGACGGTGTCGTCGATCAAGACCTCTTTGATCCTGTTGACGAGGGCCTTGTTGGCCCCCGTTGAGCGCGAGCCAGTCATCGGCGGCCTCCCGAGCGTGTTCGGATGTTGCTCTAAGTAAACAGGAGGTGCGGTGGGGTGTCGACCGGACGAGAGTCGTTCCGTCGTACCTATACGCTCTGCAGCATGAGTCGATCTCGGACGTCCCAGCTTCTCCAGTCGACCGTCGCCATCTGTGCAGTACTGGGTGCTGGTTTGACGGCGTGCGGTAGCGACGACGGTCCCTCCGGTAGCGAGCCGACCGAATCTACTTCGCGTTCGGCTGACCAGTCCGGCGCCCCCTCAACCGATCCGGCCGCTGATTGGCAGGTTGCTGAGATGGAAGGCGCACAGTTGAAGGCACCGGCCGACTGGGACGTGAGGATGGATGGGGCGACGTACGTCCTCAGCTCTCCGAAGGACAGTGCCGGTGCGTCGGTTGGCCGAGGGATCCTCGACGTTGCGCCCACGCTGGCGTTGGGCACGGACGACCTAGCCACGGAGGCCAAAGGGTCCGCCGGAGGGGGTTACAAGAAGGTCGAGCGCCTTGCAGACGAGAAGTTCGGCCGGACGCCGTTCTTTCATATCCGCGGAACTGGCGGATCGTTGACCTATGACCAGTACGGCGCCGTGGTCGGTGATGACCAAGTGACGATCACGTGGTCCTTCAACCCTGATCTGGCCAACCCAGAGCAGATCGACACGTGGATCAACCAGGTCATGCCCACGTTCAAGTTCACCGGCTGACGTACGCCTCGGCGAGCGTCGCCGAGGGGTGCTGATGAGTGTCGGCGGTGCCCGATAGGTTGCGGTCTGTGGTCGTACATCTCCACCGCGCGCCGCGGACCGATCTGCTCGCCGACTCGCTCGGCGAGCTGCTGGCGGTGCCGTCGGGGGATCCGTTCGCGACGGAGGTCGTGGTGGTGCCGGCGCGAGGGGTGGAGCGGTGGCTGTCGCAGCGGCTCTCGCATCGGCTGGGAGCGGCCGACGGGAGAGCAGACGGGATCTGTGCGGGGGTCGAGTTCCGGTCGCCGTGGTCGTTGTTCGCCGCCCTCAGAGATGGGCACAGTGCGGGCACGGGTGACGAGGATCCGTGGGCGCCGGAGTCGTTGAGCTGGCCGGTGCTGGCGGCGATCGATGCGTCGCTGGACGAGCCGTGGGCGGGCGCGCTCGCGCAGCATCTGGGGCATGGTGACGAGACAGAGGAAGGCGTGCGCCGGCGGGGGCGGCGGCTGGCGCTGGCGCGGCGGCTGGCGCGGCTGTTCGCTGCGTACGCGGACCAGCGGCCGAACCTGATCGCCGACTGGGCCGCGGGGCGCGACACCGACGGGCTCGGTGCGGAGATCGCTGAGGATCTGGCGTGGCAGCCGCCTTTGTGGCGCGAGGTCGCCGAGCGGGTCGGCGGCCCCACGCCGGTCGAGCGGCATGCGGCGACAGTGGCGCGGCTGAAGGAGTCGCCGGGGGAGTTCGCGCTGCCGGAGCGGGTGTCGTTGTTCGGGCACACCAGGCTCTCGGCGACCGATGTCGAGCTGGTCGCGGCGCTGGGCGAGCACCGGGAGGTGCACCTGTGGCTTCCGCACCCCTCCGAGGCGCTGTGGCAGGCGCTCGCCGGGCTCGACGGGTCGGTGGGACGTACGGCCGACCGGTCGCACGATGCGGTCGGGCATCCGCTGCTGGCGACGCTGGGGCGGGATACGCGGGAGCTGCAGCGGGGGCTCGCGGGTCTCGCTGCCGAGAGCGACAGTGTGGGTTTCGGCACGCTCGCCGGCGCTCGCGGCTCGACCAACGGAGGGCTGCTCGGGTGGTTGCAGGACGACATCCGGGGCAACACGGTCGGGGAGAGGTCCGAGCGCGTGGTCGAGGCCACCGACCGCTCGGTCCAGGTGCATGCCTGCCACGGCGCGGCGCGACAGGTCGAGGTGCTCCGCGAGGTGCTGCTCGGGCTGCTCGAGGACGACCCGACGCTGGAGCCGCGCGACGTGCTCGTGATGTGCCCCGACATCGAGTCGTTCGCGCCGCTGATCGAGGCCGGCTTCGGGCTCGGTGAGATGGTCGGGGAGACCGGGCACCCCGCGCACCGACTGCGGGTCAGGCTCGCAGACCGGTCGCTGACGCGTACGAACCCGCTGCTCGACGTGGCCACCCGGCTGCTCGATCTCGCCGGCGGCCGGGCAGGGGTGAGCGACGTACTCGATCTTGCTCATCTCGACCCCGTGCGCCGCCGGTTCGGGCTCAGCGACGACGCGCTGGAGCAGCTGGAGGACTGGGCCAAGGACTCCGGCATCCGATGGGGCTTCGACGCGGAGCATCGCGCGCCCTTCGGGCTGGAGTCGTACGTCGCCAACACCTGGCGCTTCGGGATCGACCGGATCCTCACCGGGGTGGCCATGTCGGAGGACTCGGCGACCTGGCTCGACACCACGCTGCCGCTCGACGACGTGGGCAGCGGCTCGGTCGAGCTGGCGGGACGGTTCGCCGAGCTGGTCGACCGGTTGCAGGAGGTGACCGACGAGCTGGCCGGTGTGCATCCGCTGGGCCACTGGCTGAAGGTCATCGAGGAGGGCGTCGCGTCGCTGACGTCGGTCTCGGCCAACGACGACTGGCAGTCAGGTCAGGTGACCCGGGAGCTGTCGCGGGTGCGCGAAGGAGCCGCGGGCCACGAGGTCGACGAGCTGCGGCTGCCCGACGTGCGGGCGCTGCTGGCAGCCCGGCTGGCCGGGCGAGCGACGAGGGCCAACTTCCGCACCGGCACGCTGACCGTCTCCACGCTGGTGCCGATGCGGTCGGTGCCCCACCGGGTGGTGTGCCTGCTCGGCATGGACGACGGAGTCTTCCCGCGGGTCGGGGCCACCGACGGCGACGACCTGCTCGCGCGATCTCCGCAGACCGGTGAGCGCGACCTGCGCAGCGAGGACCGGCAGCTGTTCCTCGACGCGCTGCTGGCGGCGACCGAGACCCTGGTGGTGACCTACACGGGCGCCAACGAGTATTCGGGGCAGCCCCGGCCGCCGGCGGTTCCCCTGGGCGAGCTGCTCGATGCGCTCGACGCGACGGCTGTCTCCGCCGACGGACGCCCGGTCTCGGCGAGCGTGACGACCAGGCATCCGCTGCAGCCGTTCGACCCGCGCAACCTGACGCCCGGGGCGCTGGTGGCGGGGCACTCCTTCTCCTTCGACAAGGCGGCCGAGGCCGGTGCCCGCGCGGCCGTCGCCGACCGCGTGGAGCCGCCGGCGTTCCTGCCCGGCCCGCTGCCGCTCGCCGCGAGCGGCGACGTCACCCTCGAGGAGCTGCTGGCCTTCTACCGGGCGCCGGTGCGCGCCTTCTTCCGAGACCGGCTCGAGCTGGCGCTGCCGCGCGACGACGACCCCCTCTCCGACGGGTTGCCCGTCGAGCTAGACGGGCTGGGGCAGTGGTCGGTGGGCGACCGCCTGCTCCACGACCTGCTCACCGGGATGTCGGAGGAGCAGGCGATCCAGCAGGAGTGGCGCCGCGGCGTACTTCCTCCGAAGTGGCTCGGCTGGCGCATCCTCACCGATGTGGTCACCAAGGCCAAGCCGATCGCCCAAGAGGCGCTGCGGGTGCGGCACGCGGGCATCTCGACCGGGCAGACGCGTGCCGTCGACGTCGAGGTCGATCTCGGCGACGGCCGGCGCCTGACCGGCACGGTGCCGCAGGTCTACGGCGACCGGCTGGCTCCGGTGACCTACTCCCGGCTGGGCGCCAAGCAGCGGATCGAGTCGTGGGTGCAGCTGACCGCGCTGGCCGCCTCCGACGAGGACCGGGCGTGGAGCGCCTGGACGCTCGGCCGGCCCCACAACTTCAGGTCGCGTACGCCGTTCGGGCTCTCCCAGCTCGGCCCGCTCGACCACACCGCGGTCGACGTGCTGCGCGACCTGGTGCGGCTGCGCGACCGCGGTCTCTCCGAGCCGTTGCCGCTGCCGCTGAAGACCTCGCTGGCCTACGCGCGTCAGCGCCGCACGCAGGCGAGTCCCGACGACGCGCTCTACAAGGCCGGCTGGGACTGGAAGGACGGCCGCTTCGACGGCGAGCAGTCCGACGTGGAGCAGGTGCGGGCGTGGGGCGCACGGTCGGGGATCCCCGGGCTCGACGACCAGCCCGGGACCGGCGAGGAGTTCGACGGCGAGACGACCCGCTTCGGTGCCATCGCGATGCGCGTGTGGTCGCCGTTGCTCAAGGCCGAGCAGGGGAGCTGGTGACCATGGAGCCCTTCGATCTCACCGGCACTCTCCCGACCGGCACCACCCTCATCGAGGCATCGGCCGGCACCGGGAAGACCTTCACCATCGGTGCGCTGGTCACGCGCTACGTCGTCGAAGGGGTCGCCACGCTCGACGAGATCCTGGCGATCACCTTCGGCCGGGCCGCTTCCCAGGAGCTGCGTGACCGGGTGCGTGCCCATCTCGTCGAGGCCGAACGGGCGTTCGCCGCGACGGTCGCCGGGCAGCGTCCGGTGCCGCTCGACGCTCACCTCGAGCTGCTGCTGGATGTCGACGAGGACGAGATCGGCGTACGCCACGAGCGCGTGCGCGACGCGCTCGCCTCCTTCGACGGGGCGACGATCGCGACGACGCACCAGTTCTGTCAGCTCGTGCTGCGCTCGCTCGGGGTGGCCGGTGACACCGATGCCGGCGCCGAGCTGGTCGAGTCGCTCGACGAGCTGGTCGTGGAGGTCGTCGACGACCTCTATCTGAAGTGGTTCGGCGAGTCTCGCGACAGGCCGGTGTTCACCCGTGACGACGCCCTGGGGCTGGCGCGCACCGCGGTCGAGGATCCGCAGTCGGCTCTCGCCGCTGCTCCCGCCGAGGATGCGGTGGCTGGGGCGCGCGTGGAGTTCGCCGAGTCGGTGCGCGCCGAGGTCGAGCGTCGCAAGCAGCTGCGCGGTGTCCTGTCCTACGACGACCTGCTCTCCCGGCTCGCGGTCGCGCTGGAGGACGCGTCGGCGCCCGCTCGGGTGCGGATGAGACAGCGGTGGAAGATCGTGCTGGTCGACGAGTTCCAAGACACCGACCCGGTGCAGTGGCAGGTGCTCTCCCGGGCGTTCGAGGGCCACTCCACCCTGGTGCTGATCGGCGATCCCAAGCAGGCGATCTACGCCTTCCGCGGCGGCGACGTCTTCACCTATCTGACCGCCGCCCGCACGGCGCAGACCCAGGCGACGCTCGGCACCAACTGGCGCAGCGACCGGCCGCTGGTCGAGCGGCTGCAGGTGGTGCTCGGCGGCGCCGCGCTGGGCGACCCCGACATCGTGGTGCGTGGCGTCGAGGCCCACCATGCCGGGTCTCGCCTCGACGGTGCGCCGCACCCCGCGCCGTTCCGGCTACGTCGGGTCGCCAGGGACGGGTTCAGGCTCACCCGCGGCAAGATGGTCCCGGCCGGTGACGCACGCCGCCACATCGCCCGTGACCTCGCCGGCGACGTCGCCGAGCTGCTCGGCTCCGGAGCCACCTGGTGCGACTCCCCGGTGGCTGCCGGTGACGTCGCGGTCATCGTCGCCGTGCGTGAGCACGGCCTGCTCGTGCAGCGCGCGCTCCGGGCGCGCGGCATCCCGGCGGTGATGGCCGGGGGCGGCGACGTGTTCCTCACCCCCGCCGGCGAGGACTGGCTCGCGCTGCTGCAGGCGCTCGACTCGCCCCACCGTGCCCCGCTGGTGCGGGCGGCAGGGCTGAGTGTCTTCTTCGGCCACACCGCGACCGAGCTCGACGCCGGAGGCGAGGCGCTGACCTCGCGCATCGCCGACACGCTGCGTGGCTGGGCGCTGCTGCTGCGTGGCCGAGGCGTCGCCGCCCTGATCGAGGCAGCCGAGGAGCGCGGGCTCACCAGCAGGGTGCTGCAGCGGACCGACGGGGAGCGGCTGCTCACCGACGTACGCCACCTGGGGCAGCTGCTCCACGACATCTCCGTGCGCGACTCGCTCGGGCTGCCCGCGCTGCTGACCTGGTATCGCGACGAGCGGCGTCGCTCCGCGGCCGCCGAGCGGCCGCGGCGGCTCGACTCCGACGCGGCCGCCGTGCAGATCGTCACCGTGCACGGCTCGAAGGGCCTGCAGTATCCGATCGTCTATCTGCCCTTCGCCTACGACCTCTTCGTGCGTGACCCGGAGGTGGCACGGTTCCACGACGAGGCCGGACAGCGCACGATCGACGTCACCGGCACCGGCGCGCAGTGGGCCGCCCACGTCGAACGCCACACGGCGGAGGAGCTCGGCGAGGAGCTGCGTGACCTCTACGTCGCCCTGACCCGCGCCCAGTCGCAGGTCGTCGCCTGGTGGGCGCCGACCGCCAACACCGCCCACGGCGGGCTGCACCGGATCCTGTTCGGGCGAGGTCCCGGCCAGGCAGTGGTGCCCGACAACGTCGCGGTGCCGAGCGACGAGCACGCGGCGAGCCTGCTCGGCAACGTCGCCCGCCACGGCGGGCCCGCGGCCGAGGAGGCAGTGCCGGTCACCGCCGAGCCGTCGGTGCGTGAGGTCCCGGTCGGGGCGCTCACCGCGCGAGAGTTCGCCCGAGAGGTGGACGCCGAGTGGCGGCGTACGTCGTATTCGGGGCTGATCCGGGTCGACGAGGCGATCACGGCGACCTCGGAGCCGGAGGACGAGGGCACCGACGACGAGCCCGCCTCGCCCGAGGTCGAACCGGTCGACACCACCTCCGCCGAGCACCATCTCTCACCGATGGCGGAGCTCCCGAAGGGAGCCGGATTCGGGTCGCTGGTCCACGCCGTGCTCGAGCACACCGACCCGTCGGCGCCCGATCTGGGCGAGGAGCTGCTGGCCAGGACACGTGAGCAGCTGCGCTGGTGGCCGGTGCCTGCCGCGGCCGAGGAGCTCGCGACCGCGATCCTGCCGCTCAACGTGACCCCGCTCGGGCCGTTGGCCGACGGTCTGCGGTTGGTGGACATCCCGCTGCGCGACCGGCTCCGCGAGCTCGACTTCGAGATCCCGCTGGCCGGCGGAGACACCCACGCGCCGGGGGCGCCCGACCTGCGCCTGCGCGACCTCGCCCCGATCCTGCGCAATCACCTTCCGGCCGACGACCCGATGGTGACCTACGCCGACAGGCTGGAGGCTCCGCCGCTCGGCGACCAGTCGTTGCGCGGCTATCTGACCGGTTCGGTCGACGTGGTGGTGCGGCTGCCGAGCAACCGGTTCGTGGTGGTCGACTACAAGACCAACTTCCTCGGCACCGACGCCTACGACTACACCCAGCCCAAGCTCGCCGAGGCGATGCTCCACTCGCACTATCCGCTGCAGGCGCTGCTCTACTCCGCGGTCGTGCACCGGTTCCTACGGTGGCGGCTGCCCGACTACTCGCCCGACGAGCACCTCGGCGGCGTGCTCTACCTCTACGTGCGCGGCATGCTCGGACCCGAGACCCCGGTCGTCGACGGCATCCCGACCGGTGTCTTCACCTGGAACCCGCCCGCGTCGCTGGCCGTGGCGCTGTCCGACCTGCTGGACGGAGGCATGACCACATGATCGAGCGTTGGGAGTCCGAGGACCCCTTCGACGCGCGCCTGGCGCGGTCGGCGACGGGGCTGTTGGCATCGTTCAACCGTGAGGGCGTGCTGACCGCGGCCGACGTGCATGTGGCGACGCGTGCCTCCGACCTGGCGGGGGAGGCCCGCGACGAGGTGCGGCTGGCGGTCGCGATGGCGGTCCGTGCCGTACGCCACGGGTCGGTCTGCGTCGACCTGGCCGCCTTGCGGGAGGCCGAGGAGACGCTGCCGTGGCCGGATCCGGCCGGATGGCTCGCTGCGGTCGCCGAGAGCCCGTTGGCGACGCAGTCGCTCGTGCAGGTCGAGGACGGCCTGCTCTATCTCGACAGGTACCACCGCGAGGAGGGGCAGGTCCGCGACGACCTGCTCGCCAGGCTCGCCGCGGCCCGTCCGGTCGCCGACGAGGCGTTGCTCGAGGCGACCGCCGCCCGGCTCTTTCCGGGGGAGGGCTACGCCGAGCAGCGCTCTGCGGCGCTCGCCGCCGCCCGGCAGTCGACGACGGTGCTCACCGGCGGCCCCGGCACCGGCAAGACGACCACGGTGGCCGGGTTGCTGGCGCTGCTCACCGAGCAGTCGGAGACACCGTTGCGGATCGCATTGACCGCGCCGACCGGCAAGGCTGCGGCGCGGTTGCAGGAGGCGGTCGAAGGAGCCCAGCAGGCCGGGCAGTTCACCGCCGACGACCGTGACCGGCTGGCCGGCCTGACCGCGTCGACGCTCCACCGGCTCCTCGGATGGCGGCCGGGATCATCGACCCGGTTCAAGCATCACCGCACCAACCGGCTGCCCCATGACGTGATCGTCGTCGACGAGACCTCGATGGTGTCGCTGACCATGATGGCCCGGCTCCTGGAGGCGGTGCGCCCCGAGGCGCGCCTCATCCTCGTCGGCGACCCCGACCAGCTGGCGTCGGTCGAAGCAGGCGCCGTGCTCTCCGACCTCGTCGCCGGACTGACGACCCGGTCGCCCGACGCGGTCGCCGCGCTCCGCACCACCCACCGCTTCGGCGGCGCGATCGGTGATCTCGCGTCCGCGCTCCGGGTCGGCGACGCCGACGCCGCGCTCGCCGTGCTCGGCTCCGCCGACCCCGCTGTCGAGCTCGTCGACCCGTCCGATGACGCCGTGATGGCCGAGGTCGAGCGCGACCTGGTCGCTCACGCCGTCGCCCTGCGCACATCCGCGCTCGCGGGTGACCGGGCGGGCAGCGTACGCATGCTCGACGAGGGGCGTCTCCTCTGCGCGCACCGTGACGGCCCGTGGGGCGTCGCCCACTGGAACCGGCAGATCGAGCGCGGCCTCTCCGAGTCCACCGGCACTCCGCTCGGCGCCGGCTGGGGCCGCGAGTGGTACGCCGGCCGTCCGGTCCTGATCACCGCCAACGACTACGGACTCGGGCTCTTCAACGGCGACACCGGGGTCACCTACGAAGACGCGGCGGGTGACCTGCGCGTGCGGATCGCGGGCGGTGCCGGCCTCGACTTCACGCCCTCGCGGCTCGGCGACGTCGAGACGCTGCACGCCATGACCGTCCACAAGTCGCAGGGCAGCCAGGCCCGGTCCGTCACCGTCCTGCTCCCACCCGACGACTCCCCGCTCCTGACCCGCGAGCTCTTCTACACCGCCGTCACCCGCGCCGAGGAATGCGTACGTGTCATCGGCTCACCCGAGTCCGTACGCGCCGCCGTCACCCACCAGGCACAACGAGCCTCCGGCCTCCGCACCCGCCTCTCCTGACGCCCGCCGAGAAGTCACTCGTGCAGGTCGAGAAGTCAGTCCTGCAGGTCGAGTGGGCATCTCGATGCCCACTCGACCTGCAGACGTGACGCTTCGACCTGCAGACGTGACGCTTCGACCTGCAGACGTGACGCTTCGACCTGCAGACGTGACGCTTCGACCTGCAGACGTGACGCTTCGACCTGCAGACGTGACGCTTCGACCTGCAGACGTGACGCTTCGACCTGCAGACGTGACGCTTCGACCTGCAGACGTGACGCTTCGACCTGCAGACGTGACGCTTCGGCTGGGGTGGGTCAGGTCACGAGCGGGCGATGGAGCTGGCGAGGGAGGCGAGGTGGCCGAGGCGGGCGAGCTCGGAGTCGAGGAAGTCGGGGCCGCCGCGGCGGCCGATGACGACGATCTCGTTGCCGTCGATGCGGGCGCCGATGAACATGCTCTCGTCCTCGCCGTCGACCTCGAGGCGCTCGGGGCGGTCGAGCTCGATGAACGGCACGTTGTCGGGCGAGCCCTCGGTGCACTTGCCGATGCCCTTGACGCGGTGGATGCGGATGGCCCAGTCGGCGCGGAAGGTCAGCGGCAGCACGTCGACGAGTCTGTCGAGCGCCTCGGGCGCGTTCTCGGTGAGGTCCTCGACGGCCTCGAGGTCGAGGAAGAGGTTGCCGCCGGCGGCGTAGCGGGAGATCCAGACGACGTGCACGTCTTCGAGCTCGTTGCAGGCGGAGACGACGGAGTCGGGCATCGAACCCGGCGCGGTCTCGAGGAGCACGTCGTCGACTGCTCGCCCGGTGAGCTTGTCCTTCTCGACGATCTCGATCGCCTCGATGTCACCGCCGGCTTCACCGATGGCAGAGGCAAGGCGACCGAGTGAACCCGGGACATCGGGCAGCTCGACGCGTAGGAGGAACGGCATGGCCATAGACCCTAGCGCCGCGAACCGACAGGCGCCGCACCGTCCCGATGCTCAGCGAGTGCGCGCCGGGGTCGATCGGTTGGCTATGCGCCGGCCGGCTCGAGCAGGAAGAGCGGGAAGATCCGCGACGTCTTGGGCTGATACTCGCCGTAGGTCGACCACGTCTTGACCGCGTAGTCCCACCACTCGTCGCGCTCGGCACCGGAGAGCTCGCGGGCGACGTACGCCTTCTTGGTCTCGCCGTCCTGGAGCGCCATCTCGGGGTTGACGCGGAAGTTGTTGACCCACGCCGGGTCCTTGTCGGCCCCGCCCAGCGACGCCACCGCGAGGTAGCGGCCGTCGCGCTCGACGCGCATCAGTGGCGTCTTGCGGATCTTGCCCGACTTGGCGCCGCGGTTGGTGATCAGGATGATCGGGTTGCCGTCGCGCTCGAGCACGTTGGCCTCGGTGCCGTTGGAAGCCTCGAAGGCCTCGACCTGCTCGCGCACCCATCCGGCCGTGCTCGGGGCGTACTCACCTTGAAGTTCTGTCATGTCTTCTACAACAGCCGAAAACAGCGACTATTCCAAGCCCGGATAGCCTCTGGGCCATGAGTGCGATCGAGGGAGTCTCCGACACGTTCGACCCGAGCCGCTGGGACGAGGTGCCCGGGTTCGAGGATCTGACCGACCTGACCTATCACCGGGCCAAGGAGCACGGCACCGTCCGCATCGCCTTCGACCGCCCCGACGTGCTCAACGCCTTCCGCCCGCACACCGTCGACGAGCTGCTCCGCGTGCTCGAGCACGCCCGCACCAGCGCCGACGTCGGCTGCGTGCTCCTGACCGGCAACGGGCCGTCGGAGAAGAACGGCAAGCACTCCTTCTGCACCGGCGGCGACCAGCGCATCCGCGGCAAGGCCGGCTACCAGTACGAGGAGACCGATGCGTACGCCGCCGGCCGGACCGGCGCGGAGGAGCCCACCCCGATCGACAAGGCCAAGCTCGCCCGGCTGCACATCCTCGAGTGCCAGCGGCTGATCCGGTTCATGCCGAAGGTCGTCATCTGCGTCGTCCCCGGTTGGACCGCCGGTGGCGGCCACTCGCTCCACGTCGTCTGCGACCTGACGCTGGCGAGCGTCGAGCACGGGCGCTTCAAGCAGACCGACGCCGACGTCGGCTCCTTCGACGGCGGCTACGGCTCGGCCTATCTCGCCCGCCAGGTGGGCCAGAAGTTCGCCCGCGAGATCTTCTTCCTCGCCGAGGAGTACTCCGCCGAGGACGGCATGCGCATGGGCACCGTCAACCGTGCCGTCCCGCACGCCGAGCTCGAGGACGTCGCGCTCGAGTGGGGCCGCAAGATCAACGGCAAGTCGCCCACCGCCCAGCGGATGCTGAAGTACGCCTTCAACCTTCTCGACGACGGCCTGGTCGGCCAGCAGATGTTCGCCGGCGAGACCACCCGTCTGGCCTACATGACCGACGAGGCGCAGGAGGGCCGCGACCAGTTCCTCGAGAAGCGCGAGCCCGACTGGTCGCCCTACCCGTGGTACTACTGATCGCCATGACCGCCCATCCACGAGCGATGTCTGACGCCCCTGTGCCCGAGCTGGTGCGCTAGCGCATGCCGGGACAGATCGTAGGGTCGATGATCGGCGCCTCCTTCGGGCTGATCTACGTATTCGTGAACAGCGGCGCCCTGCCCGCGCCGGTGCGTTGGGCCGTCTGCCTGCTCGCCGCGTTCGTCTTCGTCGCGGTCGCGTTCCTGGCGGTGCGACGTGTCCGCGGCGGACCGGCGGTCCGGGGCGCTGGGCCGGGCAGTGTCTTCGGCAAGAGCTACTGGCTGGTGGTGGCGATCGAGGTCGTTGCCCTCATCGGCGGCGCGCGGCTGCTCTCGGGGCCGCTCGAGATGCCCGAGGCCGGGGTGGCCTGGGTATCGGTGGTCGTCGGCGTCCACTTCTTCGCGCTCGCGGTGGTCTTCCGGCAGCGCTTCTTCCACGGGCTGGGCGCATTGATCACCGCATGCGGTGCGGTGGGGATCCTGCTGGCCATGCTCGGCTACGGCGCGCTGCCCATCGACGTCGTGGCGGGCATCATGCCCGGTGCGCTGCTGCTCGCCTTCGGCTGGTGGGGCGTACGCCGCGAGTCGTCGCTCGCCGAGCTGCAACCCGAGGGCTGATCCCGGCAGCGAGCCGGCTCACTTGCCTACGTTGAGCTCGGCGACAGCCCGGATCGTGGGCCGACCGAGGGCCGACGAACGTAGCTATCCGTCGGCGAGACCGGGGTGGTTGCGTGCCACCATCGACAGCAGCAGCCGCCGCGGAAGGTGATGGTTCACCGCCGCGGCGACGCGGTTGGGAGCGCCGGGGACGATGACCCGCCGACCCTTGGCCAGCCCGTCGACGGCCGCCTTGGCGACCGCGTCGGCGTGACGCCACATGAACCTCGGCAGCGACTTCTCGGCCTCATCGTCGGGTATGCCTGCGGCCGAGCCGAAGCCTGTTCGCACCGGCCCCGGGCACAGGGTGGCAGCGGTGACACCGGTGCCGCGCAGCTCCTCGTGCATCGCGTCGGTATAGGCCAGCACGAACGCCTTGGCGGCGCCGTAGGTGGCCTGTCCGGGCACCGGCCCGAAGGCACCGACGGAGGCGACGTTGAGCACCGCGCCGCGGCCGCGGCCGACCATGCCGGGAACGATCCGGCTGCACAGGTCGACGACGGCACTGACGTCGACCTCGACCAGCCTGAGCTCGGCCGCCGGGTCGGACGCGGCGACAGGTCCGAGGTTCGCCATTCCGGCGTTGTTGACCAGGATGTCGGGCACCAGCCCGAGGGCCGCGATCTGATCGGGAAGCGAGGCGCGTTGCGTACGTTCGGCCAGGTCGACCGGCATCACCAACGCGCCGTCGAGCGACTCGGCGAGCTCGTGGAGGAGGTCCGCGCGCCGGGCCACCAAGGCCAGACGATAACCGCGCCGGGCGAGCTCACGGGCGATCTCCGCCCCGATTCCCGACGATGCACCGGTGACGACAGCGACGCCGTCAGGACGGGGAGGTGGGAGCATGTGGCGAGAGCCTAGCGTCGTCCGGTCCGGATTCGGCCGCTGTCGGTCAGACGGTCAGCGGGGGAGCGCGGCGAGCTCGCTGAGCTCGCGCTGATACGCCCGGTAGGTCTCGCGCAGTGCCGTTGCCGGCCAGTCGGCGGGGCGGAGCTCCGCGGGGAGGAGCGGGTCGGCGTCGATGTGGCGCACGATGGCGGCGGCGGTCGCCAGCCGGAGGGCGGGCTCGGGGGTCGAGGCCAGGCGCTCGAGCAGGTGCTCGGCGTCGCGCGCCCACCCGGCGAGGTCCCACAGCGAGGCGGCGAGACCGACAGGATCCTCGTCGGGCCTCGCGGTGAAGGTCTGGATGACCGGGTCGGAGAAGCGCCTACGCCGGAGGTTGGCCGGCCGGGTCCAGACCCCTTCGCGCAGCTCGGCGAGCCGGTGGGCGGTCAGTGCGTCGCGCAGCACCGCGCGCTCGGGTCCGGAGCGACCGCCGACCACGACGACGGCCATCTCCCAGGAGCCGTCCCACGGTCCGTCGGCGCTGCGTACGGCCTCGTCCTGGTGTGCCTGCCGCCGGACGAGACGTTCGCCGAGCCGGTAGCCGCCGTCGGTGCGGCGGAGGTCTCCGTCGCCCGCCGCGCGGGTGATCGCGACCCGCACGGTCGCCGGGGTGATCCCGAGGAGCTGCCCGGCGCGGGCCAGGTCGGCGGGGGTCAGCGGAGCCGGGTGGGCGCCGAGCATCAGGCTCAGGATGGCAGAGCGGGCAGAGAGCGGAGCCAGTTCGTCGCGCGCGGTAACCACCTCGGCATCTTCTCATGCAACATTCATGGACACGACTGTTGCCAACTATGTAACGTGGTGGTCATGACGGATGCAGCGCCCTGGCGAGACGACACGGGACCGACCCGCGACCGGTCACCGGAAGGCAACCCGGGGGACTACCGGACGCTGACCTACGAGGTCGACGGCCGGGTCGCCCGGCTGACCTTCAACCGGCCCGAGCAGGGCAACTCGATCACGCCCGACACCCCGGTCGAGCTCGCCGACGCGGTGGAGCGGGCAGATCTCGACCCGCGGGTCCACGTGATCGTGCTCAGCGGACGGGGCAAGGGATTCTGCGGAGGCTACGACCTGGCGGCGAGCGCCGAGCGACTCCTGGACGGTGGGCCGACCGGCGCCGCCGCGCAGGCCGGCACGGTGCTCGACCCGCTCGTCCAGATGACCAACCATGATCCCGGGCAGACCTGGGACCCGATGATCGACTACGCGATGATGAGCCGTTTCACCCGCGGCTTCTCGAGCCTGTTGCACGCCAACAAGCCGACGGTCGCGAAGATCCATGGGTTCTGCGTGGCCGGCGGCACCGACATCGCGCTGCACTGCGACCAGATTGTCATCGCCGACGACGCCAAGATCGGCTATCCGCCGACGCGGGTGTGGGGCGTGCCGAGCGCCGGCCTGTGGGCCCACCGGCTGGGTGACCAGCGCGCCAAGCGGCTGCTCCTGACCGGCGACTGCCTCTCCGGCAGGGAGGCGGCGGAGTGGGGGCTCGCCGTGGAGGCGGCCGCGCCGGAGGAGCTGGACGAGCGTACGGAGGTCCTCGTGCAGCGCATCGCCGCGATGCCGGTCAACCAGCTGATGATGGTCAAGCTCGCCCTCAACTCTGCGCTGCTGGCCCAGGGCGTGCAGAACAGCCAGATGATCAGCACCGTCTTCGACGGCATCTCCCGCCACACCCGCGAGGGCTACGCGTTCCAGCAGCGGGCCGCCGAGACGGGCTTCAGACAGGCGGTGCGCGAGCGCGACGCGGCGCCGTACGACGACTTCGGATCCTCGACCAACAAGGGGTAAGCACCATGACCAGCACGCACGAGATCCACTCCACCCACGAGGTCAGCAACCAGGTCCCGCCGTTGGTGGGTCACAACACCGCCGGCGACCCTGCCCTGCGCGAGGGGATCGAGCGGGAGGGCGCCGCGTGGGCCCTCCCGGAGGTCGACGAGCTGGGCCGTCTCGCTGGCAGCGCCGAGGCGCAGGAGTGGGGCCGGCTCGCCGAGCGGGTGCCGCCGCGCCTGCACACCCACGACCGCTACGGGCACCGGGTCGACGAGGTCGAGTACGTCCCGGCGTACCACCAGCTGATGGGCGTCGCGGTCGAGCACGGTCTGCACGCCGCTCCCTGGGCCGACGACCGCCCCGGCGCTCACGTCGCCCGCGCCGGGAAGTTCTTCGCCTGGCAGGTCGACGCCGGCCACGGCTGCCCGATCTCGATGACGTACGCCGTCGTCCCCGCGCTCCGCGCGAACCCCGAGCTCGCGGCGCGCTTCGAGCCGCTGCTGACCAACCGGGAGTACGACTTCGGCCTGCGCGACCCCGAGACCAAGCGCGGCCTGATCGCCGGGATGTCGATGACGGAGAAGCAGGGCGGCTCCGACGTACGTGCCAACACGACCACGGCGACCGCGCAGCCCGACGGCACCTACGTCCTGCGCGGCCACAAGTGGTTCACCAGCGCCCCGATGAGCGACCTCTTCCTCACCCTCGCCCAGACCGAGGCCGGTGTCTCCTGCTTCCTGGTGCCGCGCGTCCTGCCCGGCGGCGAGCGCAACGCGATGCGCTTCATGCGGCTCAAGGACAAGCTCGGCAACAAGTCCAACGCCTCTTCGGAGATCGAGTACGACGCCGCCGTCGGCTGGCTCGTCGGCGAGGAGGGCCGCGGGGTGCGCACGATCGTCGAGATGGTCAACATGACCCGCCTCGACTGCGTGATCGGCTCCTCGGCCGGCATGCGCACCGCGCTGACCATGGCCGCGCACCACGCCAGCCACCGCTCGGCGTTCGGCAAGCTGCTGATCGACCAGCCGGCGATGCGCAACGTGCTGGCCGACCTGCAGGTCGAGTCGGAGGCGGCGACGACCGCGATGCTGCGGCTCGCGGGCGCCAACGACCGGGCCATTCGTGGCGACGAGGGCGAGGCGGCGCTGCGCCGGATAGCCCTCGCGGTCACGAAGTACTACGTCTGCAAGCGGGCGCCGTTCATGGTCAACGAGGCCTTGGAGTGCCTCGGCGGCAACGGCTACATCGAGGATTTCGACATCGCGCGCATCTACCGCGAGATGCCGCTCCTCTCGATCTGGGAAGGATCGGGCAATGTCGCCGCCCTCGACGCCCTGCGCGCGCTGGCCAAGGAGCCGCACACGTTGGACGCGTTCCTGGCGGAGGCCGAGCTCGCCACCGGCGCCGACGCCCGCTACGACGCCGCGCTCGACCGGCTGAAGAAGGAGTTCACCTCCTTCGACGACATCGAGCTCCGGGCCCGGCGGATCGTGGAGCAGCTGGCTCTCGTCTTCCAGGGCTCGCAGCTGCTCCGGCACGCGCCGTCCGCCGTCGCCGACGCCTTCTGCTCCTCGCGCCTCGGTCGTGACTGGGGCGGCGCGTTCGGCACGCTCTCGCCACGTGGCGACCTCGACGCGATCCTCGAGCGGGCGCTCCCGGCATGACGGTCACGGTCATCAAGGACGGCCCGGTCACCACGATCGGCATCAACCGTCCCGACGTACGCAACGCCGTCGATCGGGTGACGGCGGAGGCCCTGGTGGCCGCGTTCGCGGAGTTCGACGCCGATCCCGACGCCGCCGTGGCGGTGCTGCACGGCGAAGGCGGCACCTTCTGCGCCGGGGCCGACCTGAAGGCGGTCGCGGGCGGAGACCCCAACCGGTTCGAGCCCGACGGCGACGGTCCGATGGGCCCGACGCGGATGCGGCTCGGCAAGCCCGTGATCGCCGCGGTCGCCGGTCATGCCGTCGCCGGCGGACTGGAGCTGGCGATCTGGGCCGACCTGCGGGTCATGGAGGATGACGCGGTCTTCGGCGTGTTCTGCCGGCGCTGGGGCGTACCCCTGATCGATGGCGGCACCGTCCGGCTGCCACGCCTGATCGGCACGAGCAACGCCATGGACCTGATCCTCACCGGGCGTGCGGTCGGCGCCGAGGAGGCGCAGCGGATGGGGCTCGCCAACCGCGTCGTCCAGACCGGTCAGGCGCTCGCGGCGGCGCAGGAGCTGGCCCGCCAGCTGGCGGGCTTCCCGCAGACCTGCATGCGCCACGACCGGCTCTCCCTGCTGGAGCAGGAGGGCCTCGGCGAACCCGACGCTCTGGCGGTGGAATACCGCCACGGCGTCGTCTCCGTCACCGCCGACACCGTCGCGGGTGCGACCCGGTTCGCCGACGGCGCGGGACGTCACGGCTCCTTCGGGGCAGAGCTCGGGGCAGAGTTCGGGTAGACTAGGCCGACTCTGTGCTGAGCTCGCGACGCAGGTCGATGAGCCATCTGCGGTAGCGCAGGTGGGACGCCCGCAGCTCGTCGCCGGGCCAGTCGGCTGGCAGCAGGTCGGCCGGCAGGACCGGGTCGGCCAGCAGGTGACGCACCGAGCTGGCGCACGCCGTGAATCGCTGCACGTGGTCGTCCGTGTCGGCGGCCGCGAGGAGCTGGCGGGCCCGCTGCGCCCAGCCCGTGAGATCCCACAGTCGCGCAGCCAGCTGACCCGGGTCGCCCGCGGGGGTGGAGACGAAGTGCTCACCCGTCCCCGCGACCGCGTCGGGCCAGGTCAGGTCCAGATTGGCCGGACGGGTCCAGACGCCCTCGCGGACCTCGGCCAGGCGCAGCTCGGTCAGGCTGGTGCGCAGCTCGGCGCGCTCGTGCGCATGCCGTCCGCTCTGGGTGATGACGAACATGTCCCAGCGGCCGCCGGTCTCATGGGTGCGCGGGCGGACGGCCTCCTCCTGGCGGGCCTGACGCCGCCGGAGGCGTGCCGAGAGGGCGTACCCGTTCGCTTCGCGCACCAGATCGCCGGACGACGCCATCCGCGAGAGAGCCGCGCGGACGGTCGTCTCGGCGATGCCCAGCAGCGAACCGGCCGCGACCATCTCACGGGCCGTCAGGCTCGACTCGTCCGCGCCGAGCAGCACGCTGAGCAACGCCGAGCGCGCCGAGATGGGCTTCAGGACCGGGGTGCTCATGGCGGCAGCGTAGTGGCGATCGGCTGCATGCTAGGCATTACAGTATTGATTCGACTGTCATTGACATGCAATGCTCGCGGTCCGCCTCGACCGACCCTCGCAGCTCAGGAGTGACCAGCATGACCCAGAAACGACTCGACGGCCGCACCCTCCTCATGTCCGGCGGTAGCCGGGGCATCGGCCTCGCCGTCGGCATCGCCGCGGCGCGTGAGGGAGCCAACGTCGTGCTCCTCGCCAAGACCGACGTGCCGGACCCCAGGCTGCCCGGCACCGTGCACACTGCGGCGGCCGAGATCGAGGACGCCGGCGGGCAGGCGCTCGCCGTGGTCGGCGACGTACGTGACGAGGCCTCTGTCGAGGGCGCCGTGGCGCAGGCGGTCGAGCGGTTCGGTGGCATCGACATCGTCGTCAACAACGCCTCGGCGATCGCTCTCGACCCGACGGAGAGCCTGCCGATGAAGCGCTTCGACCTGATGCAGCAGATCCAGCTGCGCGGCACCTACCTGCTGACCAGCAAGGCGCTGCCCCATCTCGTCCGCAGCGACAACCCGCACATCCTCTCGCTCTCGCCGCCGCTGAACATGTCTCAGGAGTGGCTCGGCAAGCACCCCGCCTACACGCTCGCGAAGTACGGCATGAGCCTGCTCACCCTCAGCCTCGGTGCGGAGCACGCCGAGCAGGGTGTCGCGGCCAACTGCCTGTGGCCCGAGACCCTCATCGCCACCGCGGCCGTGCAGAACCTCCTCGGCGGCGACCAGGCGATCGAGAAGTCACGTACGCCCGAGATCGTCGCGGACGCGGCCGTCGAGATCCTCGCTCGACCTGCGCGAGAGTGCACCGGAAACACCTTCATCGACGTCGACGTCCTGCGTGAGGCCGGCGTCACCGACCTGTCCTCCTACGGCGGACACGGCGACCTCGAGTACGACATCTTCGTCGACCGCCCCTGAGGCGACGAAGGCAGCCGGCGGCGTCACCGTGGGGTGCGGCGTACGGCCACGTCGTCGGCCACCGCGACGGCGAGCATGCGGGCCTCGGACGGGTCTCAGCCGACCGTGCGACCCGCCTCGAGCCGGATCACGTGGTCGGCGGCCGCGATGCTCTCCTCGTCGTGGGTGACGCACACGATGGTGGCGCCGCGGGCGGCCTCCTCGGCGAGGATCTCCCGCGTGCGCTGTCGGCTGGCGGCGTCGAGCCCGGCGGCCGGCTCGTCCAGCAGCAGGATCTCGGTGCGCTGGACGACGCCCTGGGCCAGGAGGGCGCGCTGGCGCTGTCCGCCGGAGAGCTCGCTGAACGTACGCCGCTCCAGGCCGTTCAGGCCGACGCGGTCGATCGCCTCGGCGATCGCGCCCTGCCGGTCCGCCCGCCGATCGCTCCGCCGGGCTCCGCGGGCCCAGGTGCCGATCGCGACGACGTCGTGGACGGTCACCGGGAGCGCGTCCGGGACGGAGGGGCGCTGCACCACCAGGGCGATCCGTCCGTGGCGTTCGACCGCGCCGCGCCGCGGGGTCCGTACGCCCGCGAGCAGCTCGACGAGCGTCGACTTCCCTGACCCGTTCGGCCCGGTCACCGCGGTGACCGCGCCGGCCCGGAAGGCAGCGCTGACGTCGTGGAGCACGTCCTCGTCGGCGTAGCCGAAGCAGAGTCCGCGAGCGGACAGGGGCGAGGAGTCGGTCGAGGCGAGTGGGGGCACGTGCAGCACTATAGCAACTGGTAATCATTCTCATTAGTAGCTAGAGTCCCGCCCCGTGTCATCGATCACCGAGCCGTTCCGGGCCGACTTCATGCTGCAGGCGCTGGCCGGCGGCGTACTGGTGGCGGCCATCTGCGGGGTCGTCGGCACCTGGGTCGTGATCCGTGGGATGGCCTTCCTCGGCGAGGCGATCGGGCACGGGATGCTCCCCGGCGTCGCCCTCGCGACGGTGCTCGGTGCACCCGTCATGCTCGGCGGCGCGGTGAGCGCGATCGTGATGAGCGCGACGATCGGGGCGCTCCAGCGTCGCGGCCGGCTGACTTACGACACCAGCATCGGTCTGCTGTTCGTGGCGATGCTCTCGCTCGGCGTCATCATCATCTCCCACTCGCGCAGCTTCGCGACGGACGCGACCGCGATGCTGTTCGGTGACGTGCTCGCCCTCGGGCTCGACGACCTCACCGTCCTCGCGGTCGCCCTGGTCGTCACCCTCGCCATCGCCGTCGGCTTCCACCGAGCGTTCGTCGCCTCCGCCTTCGACCCCCGCATCGCCCGTACGTTGGGCCTGCATCCGCAGCTGGCGCAGGTGATGCTCGTCGGTCTGGTGACCCTCGCCGTGGTCGCGTCCTACCAGGCGGTCGGCTCGCTGCTCGTGATCGCGCTGCTCCTCGCGCCGGCGGTCGCCGCCGGCCGCTGGACGACGCGGATCCCGACCACCATGGCCTGCGCCGCCGCCATCGGCGCCGTCGCGGTCGTCATCGGCCTGACCGCGTCCTGGTATGCGGGCACGGCCGCCGGCGCGTCGATCGCCTGCGCGGCCGTGCTCACCGCGGTCGTCTCCGGGCTGCTCCGCAGCGGCCTCGGTCTGCTTCGCCGTCTGTCCCCCACCTCCGAAAGGACCCCATGCACCGCAGCACACTCGCCGGCATCGTCACAGGGCTGACGCTGGCCGCGACCACGGGATGCGGCAGCAACGCCGCCCCTGCTGACGACACGGGCACCGGCCCGGACCAGACCCGGGACCACGGCGCCGTCGACGGCGCCCAGGAGGTCGCCGAGCCGCAGCTGCACCTGACCACGATCGACGAGGCCGGCACCGTCGCCCAGCTCGACCTCCTCGAGGGGAGCTCGGCCGAGATCGGCCGGATCGGGGAGCCGAGCGCGGTCGACTCCGACGGCCGCTACCTGTTCGCGACCACCGCCGACGGCGTCGAGATCGTCGACAGCGGCATGTGGACCTGGGACCACGGCGACCACTTCCACTACTACCGGGGCGAGCCCAAGCGACTCGGCACGGTCGCGGGGGAGGGCGAGGCGAAGGTCGCGACCGGGCCGCTGTCGACCGCCGGGGCGACCGGGGTGTTCTTCGCGGGCAGCGGCGACGCGGTCCTGCTCGACAACGAGGCACTCGCCGACGGGAAGCCGAAGGAGCTGTTCCGGATCGAGACCGGCTCGCGCGACGGCCTGGTCGCCCCGGTCGGCGACGGTGCCCTGGTGACGGTCGCCGGCGGTGAGGTGACCGGGCTGCGCTATCACGACGCCGACGGCGATGCGTCCGGGGAGCAGATCCCGTGCGCGGAGGCGAGCGGCACCATCACCACCAAGGTCGGCGTGGTCGTCGGCTGCGCCGACGGTGCGGTGCTCGCCACCGAGACGGACGGCCGGATCGCGTTCGAGCAGATCCCCTACCCGAGCCAGGCGCCCCGCGCGACCCGGTTCGACGGGCGCAAGAACCGCCCGACGGTCGCGGGGCTCTCCGGGAAGAGCGGGATCTGGCTGCTCGACACCCGCGAGCGGCGCTGGACCCACCTCGACGCCGGCGCGTCGCTGCGTCAGGTCGCCGCCGTCGACGACGAGGAGGGACACGTGCTCGCCCTCGACACCACCGGCCGGGTGCGTGTCTTCGCCGCCGAAGGCGGCAAGCAGCTCGCCGTGACCGAGCCGCTCGTCGGCGACGCCGCCGCGGGGGTCGACCTGGTCGTCGACCAGGAGCGGGCCTACCTCAACGATCCGGCCGAAGGGGTCGTTCACGAGATCGACTACGCCGACGACGCACGGATCGCGCGGACGCTCGAGACGCCCACCGCCCCGGTGTTCTTCACGGAGACGGGCCGATGAGGCGCCTGGCCGGGATCGCCGGCGCGGCAGCGCTCGCGCTGACCCTCACCGGCTGCGCCGGCGGAGCCGACGGCGACGACCGCCCCCACATCGTGGTGACCACCAACATCCTCGGCGACGTCGTGGCGAACACGGTCGGCGACGCCGCCCAGGTCACCACCCTGATGCGACCGAACGCCGACCCGCACTCCTTCGAGATCTCGGCCCGTGAGGCCGCGATGATGCGGGACGCCGACCTGATCGTCTCCAACGGGCTCGGGCTCGAGGAGGGGCTCCAGCGTCACCTCGACCAGGCGGAGGACGCCGGTGTCGAGACGTACGCCGCGGGGGAGCAGATCGACGCCCTCGACTACTCCGACGGCGAGGCCGCAGGCACCCCGGACCCGCACTTCTGGACCGACCCGGCGCGGATGCTCGACGTCGTCGACGGCCTCGAAAAGGCGGCCGAGGACATCGACGGCGTCGACGAGCAGGCTGTGGACGAGGCAGCGGCGGCGTACGTCACGGAGCTCGAGGAGCTCGACCAGGAGATGACCGACTCCTTCGCGGGCATCCTGGAGCAGCAGCGCAGCCTGGTCACCAACCATCACGTCTTCGGCTACCTGGCCGACCGGTTCGACTTCCAGGTCGTCGGCGCCGTGATCCCGGGTGGCACGACCCTGGCCGCGCCGAGCGCGGCGGACCTGCGTGACCTCACCGAGGCGATCGAGCGGGCCGGCGTGGCGACGATCTTCGCCGAGTCGTCCCAGCCCGACCGCCTCATCCAGGTGCTCGCCGACGAGGCCGGCGTCGACGTCGAGGTCAGCGAGCTGTTCACCGAGTCCCTGACCGAGCAGGGCCAGGGCGCCGACACCTATCTCTCCATGATGCGCGCCAACACCGAGCGCATCACCAGCGGGCTCTCACCCGGGCCCATCGATTGAAAGGCACCTCCATGCACACCCCACACAACCGGGCCCCACAGCACCGTGCCCTCCGAGCCGTCACGGCGGTGGCCGGCGTATCGCTGGCGCTCTCGGCGTGCGGCTCCACCGCCGAAGGCGAGGAGTCGGCGACCTCGAAGGGCGACCAGGGCAACCGCCTCGCGGTCTCCTACGCCGGCGGGATCGCCGTTCTCGACGGTGAGTCGCTGAAGGTCGTCGACGAGTTCGAGACCGAGGAGTTCGTACGCCTCAACCCGGTCGGCGACGGCCGCAACCTCGCCGTCACCACCAGCAAGGGCTTCCAGGTGCTCGACACCCGGGAGCCCGAGCTGACCGATCTCGTCTTCCCGGCCGACACCGGTGGGCACGTCGTCCACCACGGCGACCACACGGTGCTCTTCGCCGACGGCAGCGGCGAGACCACCATCTTCGAGACCGACGCGCTGCAGAAGGCCGAGGGGAAGGCGCCCGAGACGACGACCTGGAAGGCCCCGGAGGCCCACCACGGCGTCTCGATCGTGCTCGAGGACGGCACCCTGCTCACCACCGTGGGCACCGAGGAGATCCGCTCGGGCGCGATCGCCCTCGCGCCCGAGGGCGACGGCTTCGAGCAGGTCGCCGCCAACGACGCCTGCCCCGGCATCCACGGCGAGGGCACCGCGGCCGGCGAGGCGGTGGTCTTCGGCTGCGAGGACGGCGCGCTCCTCTATCGCGACGGCGCGTTCGAGAAGCTGCAGGCCCCCGATGCGTACGGCCGGATGGGCAACGCCTACGTCTCCGAGACCAGCCCGATCGTCGTCGGCGACTACAGCAACGACCCCGATGCCGAGGGCTACCTGCTCGACACGGTCACGCTCATCGACACCGAGAAGAGCACCCTGAAGCCGGTCGCGCTCCCCGAGGGCGTCGAGTACACCTTCCGCGACGTCGCCCGCGGCCCGGAGGATCTCGCCTACATCCTCGCGACCGACGGCTCGATCCACGTCCTGGACCCGGCCACGGGCAAGGTCACCGACGAGTTCCCGGTCGTGAAGCCGTGGGAGGGCCCGGCCGACTGGCAGGACCCGCACCCGGCCATCAAGGTGAGCGGCGACACCGCTTACGTCACCGAGCCGGCCGCCAACACCGTGCACGCCGTCGACCTCACCTCCGGTGAGGTCACCGCCTCCGTCGAGCTCGACGAGCAGCCGAACGAGATCGCGGTGAGCTGAGCGCACCAGCCCAGCGCCGAGTCGGCGCGTCTGTCCCAGCTCTGAATGCCGAGTCGGCGCGTCTGTCCCAGATTCGGCGACTTCTCGCGGGACAGACGCGCCGGGTCGGCGGGTTAGGAGAGGGCGCGGCGGGCGGTATCTAGGAATGCGCGGAAGGTTGCGCGGTCCTCCGGGCCGAGGTCGGCGAGCATCTGCTCCTCCAGCTCCTCGACGCGGGGGTCGTAGGTGTCGAGGAAGGCGCGGCCCTCGGCGGTGAGGCTGATCAGCATGCGGCGTCGGCTGTCCGGGTCGATGCGGCGCTCGATGAGCCCGCGGCGCTCGAGGGCGCCGATGAGGTCGGCGGCCGACTGGGCGCGCACGAACGAGGCGCGAGCAAGGTCGGCGGCGCTCATTGTGGGGCGGTGCTCCAGCACCGAGAGGGCGGTGTATTGCAGGGCGGTGACCCCTGACTCCTTCAGCACGGCGTCGAGGCGGGCCCGCGTGGCGAGCTCGAGCTGCTTGACGACGTAGAGGAGCAGGGGGGCATCTGTCATGCCGACATTCAAGCAGGAGGTGGTCCACGACTCTTGCGACCCGCCTCGACTTCTGCAATTATCAGGATTCCTGTCAATCACGAGGAGTTCATGATGCCCGGAACCTCCCCCTGGTCGGAGCTGCCCGATGCCCTGCGAGCAGAGCGCATCGACGACATCGCGGTGCTGACGCTGGCCCGCCCCGCGAAGCGGAACGCGCTCAGCGACGAGGCGGTGCTCGGGATCGAGCGGTTCTTCGACACCCTCCCCGCGGACGTACGCGCCGTCGTCATCGACGCGGACGGCGACCACTTCTGCGCCGGCCTCGACCTCGGCGAGATGACCGAGCGCGACACCCTTGCGGGGGTCGCGCACTCACGGATGTGGCACCGGGCCTTCGAGAAGATCGAGCTCGGGCCGGTGCCGGTCGTGGCGGCGCTGAAGGGTGCTGTCGTCGGTGGCGGTCTCGAGCTCGCCTCCGCCGCGCACGTCCGGGTCGCGGAGGAGTCGACGTTCTATGCCCTGCCGGAGGGGCAGCGCGGACTCTTCGTCGGTGGTGGCGCCTCGGTGCGGGTGCCGCGGCTCATCGGGGTCTCCCGGATGACCGACATGATGCTGACCGGCCGCCGCTATTCGGCCGAGGAAGGCCTGGGAATCGGCCTCAGCCAGTACGTCGTGGCCGACGGCACCGGCCGCAAGACCGCGCTCGAGCTCGCCGGGCGGATCGCGCAGAACGCGCCCCAGACCAACTTCGCCGTGATCCAGGCGCTGCCGCGGATCGCCGAGGCCAACCCTCGCGACGGCTTCCTGATGGAGTCGCTGATGGCCGCGATCGCGCAGGGCACCGACGACGCCAAGGGCCGGATGCAGGACTTCCTCGACGGGCGCGCCAGGAAGGTGACGGACCAGTGAGCACCACGCAGCAGACGGGGCAGACGGGGCAGATCGAGCAGGGCGACATCGTCTGGACGCCTCCCGCCGACGTGCTCTCCACCTCCCGGGTCGGTGAGCTCCTGGCCTGGCTCGGGCGTGCGCGCTCGATGGAGATGACGACCCACGAGGAGCTGTGGCGCTGGTCGGTGACCGACCTCGAGGGCTTCTGGTCGGCGTTGTGGGAGTTCTTCGGGGTGCGGGCGCACGCTGCGTACGACACCGTGCTGGCCTCCCGCGAGATGCCCGGCGCGAGCTGGTTCCCGGGTGCCACTCTCAACTACGCCGAGCACGCGCTCGGCACCGACGAGGATCTCGACCGGGTCGCGGTGCTCGGCCGGTCGCAGACCCGTGACGACGTCGAGCTGACCTTCGCCGACCTGCGCGACCAGGTGGCCCGGGCGCGGGCGGCCCTGAAGAGACTGGGCGTACGCAGCGGCGACCGCGTCGCCGGCTACCTCCCCAACATCCCCGAGGCCCTCGTCGCCTACCTCGCCACCGCGAGCCTGGGCGCGACCTGGGCGAGCTGTGCCAGCGAGTTCGGCCCGCGCAGCGTGATCGACCGCTTCGCCCAGATCGAGCCGGTCGTGCTGCTGGTCGCCGGTGGCTACCGCTACGGAGCCAAGGACGTCGACCGGCGCGAGCAGGTGGCCGAGATCCTGGCCGAGCTGCCGTCGGTGCGGCACGTGGTCGACGTCGAGTACGGCGAGCACCGCGTCGACGACGCGCTCTCCTGGACCTCGCTGCTCGGCGCCGAGGACGGGGCCGAGCTCGCCTTCGAGCCGGTGCCCTTCGACCACCCGCTGGTCGTGCTCTTCTCCTCGGGCACGACCGGCCGTCCGAAGGCGATCGTCCACGGCCACGGCGGCATCCTGCTCGAGCACCTCAAGAACCACGCGCTCTCGTGGGACATGGGGCCGCAGGACCGGATGCTCTGGTTCTCCACGACCGCCTGGATGATGTGGAACGCCCTGGTCTCCTCGCTCCTGGTGCGCTCCTCGATCGTCATGGTCGACGGCAACCCGATGCACCCCGATCTGACCTGGCAGTGGCGGCTCGCGGTCGAGACCGGGGCGACGGTCATGGGGGCCAGCCCAGGCTTCGTGATGGCCTGCCGCAAGGCCGGCGTCGAGCTGAAGGACCTCGGTGACCTGCGGGTTCGCGTCCTAGGCTCGGCCGGGTCGCCGCTCCCGCCGGAGGGCTACGCCTGGCTGCGCGATCAGCTCCCAGGTGCACAGATCAACGTCGGCAGCGGCGGCACCGACGTCTGCTCCGGAATCGTGCAGAACAACCCGCTGCTCCCGGTCTACGCCGGCGAGATCTCCGGCCGCTGCCTCGGCGTCGATGCCCACGCCTACGACGAGTCCGGCCGCCCGGTCACCGGAGAGCTCGGCGAGCTGGTCATCACCTCGCCGATGCCCTCGATGCCGGTCGGCTTCTGGGGCGACCCGGACGGCTCCCGTTACCGCGAGGCCTACTTCGACCGCTATCCCGGCGTCTGGCGCCACGGCGACTGGATCCTCTTCCACGACAACGGCAGCTGCCACGTCGCCGGCCGATCCGACGCGACCCTCAACCGTGGCGGCGTACGCCTCGGCACCGCCGAGTTCTACCGCGTCGCCGAGGAGGTCGACGGTGTCGCCGACTCGCTGGTCGTCCATCTCGAGGACCCCGACGGCGGCAACGGCGAGCTGCTGCTCTTCGTCGTCACCGACGACGGCTCCCGCCTCGACGACGAGCTCCGGTCTCGCCTGACCGGTGCGCTGCGCTCGGCGCTCTCCCCGCGACATGTCCCCGACCGGGTGATCGAGGTGCCCACGGTGCCGCGCAACCTCACCGGCAAGAAGCTCGAGCTGCCGGCCAAGCGCATCCTGCAGGGCGTACGTCCTGAGGACGTCGCCAGCAAGGACGCGCTCGCCGACCCGGCAGCCCTGGACCCGTTCGTCGCGCTGGCCCACTCGCGCGCGGCGGACGGCACCACCACGAGGAGCCGGCCATGAGGAGCGGTGAGAGCGTCCGTACGCTCGGCGTCGTCGGCACCGGCGCGATCGGCGTCAGCTGGGTGGCCCTCGGGCTCGAGCACGGGCTCGACGTGGTCGCCTGGGACCCGGCCGCGGGCGCCGAGGAGCGGCTGCGCGCGCAGGTGTCGCCGCTGGTCGAGCCGCAAGGCCGCCTGCGGCCGAGCGTGTCGAGACCAACACAGTCGGCTGGCGCGCTCCGTTTCGCCGACAGCCTCGCCGAGGTCGGCGCGGCCGCCGACCTGGTGCTCGAGAGCGGACCCGAGCGTCTCGACGTCAAGCGCGAGATCTTCGCCGCGCTCGACGCGGCCGCGGCCCCCGACGTGCTGCTGACCAGCAGCTCCTCGGGCCTGATGCCGAGCACGTTCCAGGACGCCTGCACGCACCATTCCGAGCGGGTGCTGGTCGTCCACCCGTTCAACCCGCCGCACCTGGTGCCGCTGGTCGAGGTCGTGGGCGGCTCCGCGACCGCTCCGGAGGCCGTCGAGGCAGCCTTGGATACCCTGCGCCACCTGGGCAAACGCCCGATCCACATCCGCCGGGAGGTGCCCGGTCACGTGGCCAACCGGCTCCAGGCGGCGCTGTGGCGAGAGGCCTACCACCTCGTCGACCAGGGCATCGTCTCGGTCGCCGACATCGACACCGCGATCGCCGACGGCCCGGGGCTGCGCTGGTCGCTGCTCGGTCCGTTCGCGACCCAGCACCTCTCCGGCGGCCCCGGCGGGCTGAGCCACGTGCTCGAGCATCTCGGCCCGCCCATGGTCGACTGGTGGGACGACCTGGGTCACCCCGAGCTCACCGCCGGCCTGGTCGAGAAGCTGGTCGACGGGGTCGACGACGAGCTCGACGGCACCTCCGCCGACGACCTGGTCGCGCGCCGGGACCAGGCGCTGCGGCGACTGCTGGAGATCAAGACCGACCTCGGGCTCAGCTGAGCCCCTGAGCCCCAGACGAGCGAGGATCGACATGTTGGACAGCGGCATCGGATCGTGGCCCACCCGCCGGGCCCGGATGACCCCCGGCGGCCGGGCGTTCGTGCAGGACGACGCGGTGGTGACGTACGCCGAGGTCGACCGTCTCGTCGAAGCCGTCGCCCGTGGGCTGCGCGCCCGCGGCGTCGCGGCCGGCGACCGGGTCGCCTTCCTCGGCCTGAACTCCATCGAGCTCGCGGTGACGCTCTTCGCCACGGCGCGGCTCGGGGCGGTCTTCCTGCCGCTCAACACCCGGCTCGCGCCGCCCGAGCTGGCCTGGATCCTCACCGACGCCGAGCCCGCGCTGCTGATCCATGCGGTGGACTTCGACGAGGCGGTCTCGGCCGAGCCGGTCGCGGCGCTGGGCCTGCCGAGCCACCGCTTCACCGAGGCCGGCGGCCGCGGGCTGGACGCCCTGGCCGTCGAGCCGGCGGGAGAGGAGGACCGGATCGACGTCGAGGTCGGCCTCGACGACGTCTTCATGATCCAGTACACCTCCGGCACCAGCGGCCGCCCCAAGGGCGTGATGCTGACGCATGGCAACATCGCCTGGAACGCGTTCAACCTGCTCGTCGACGTCGACGTCCGCTCCGACGAGATCGCCCTGGTCACCGCCCCGCTGTTCCACACCGCCGCGCTCAACCAGGTGCTGCTGCCGACCTTCCTCAAGGGCGGCACCTCCCTCATCGCCGCCCGCTTCGACCCGGCGAAGGCGATCGCCACGATCGAGCGGGAGCGGGTCACCCTGCTCTTCGGGGTCACCTCGATGTATCAGGCGCTCGCCCAGGAGCCGACCTGGGCGAGCGCCGACCTCGACAGCCTCCGCTCGGCCCTGAGCGGTGGCGCCCCGATCCCGCGCACCCTCCTCGAGACCTGGCAGGCCCGCGGGCTGCACATCATCCAGGGCTACGGCCTGACCGAGGCTTCCCCCGGCACCACCATGCTGCGCGCCGGGGACGGCCTCGACAAGCTCGGTTCCGCCGGCACCCCCTGCTTCTTCACCGACGTCCGCGTCGTCGCCACCGGCGCCGAGGAGACGGCTCCCGGCCAGGCCGGCGAGGTGCACGTCAGCGGCCCCAACGTGACTCCCGGCTACTGGCACGACGGAGCGGCGACGGATGCTGCCTTCGACGGGCCCTGGCTGCGTACGGGTGACGTCGCGGTGCTCGACGACGACGGCTTCCTCTACGTGGTCGACCGGGTGAAGGACATGTTCATCAGCGGCGGCGAGAACGTCTTCCCGGCCGAGGTCGAGCAGGCCGTCTACACCCACCCCGACGTGGCCGAGGCGGCCGTCATCGGGGTGCCCGACGAGCGCTGGGGAGAGGTGGGACGAGCCGTCGTCGTACGCCGCCCCGACTCCGCTCTCACCCAGACTGACCTGCTGAAACACCTCGACGGGCGGCTCGCCCGCTACAAGATCCCCAAGATCGTCGTCTTCGTCGACGAGATCCCCCACAACGCCTCCGGGAAGCTTTCGAAGTCCCGGGTGCGTGAGCTGTACGGCACCCCGGAAGGATCATGAGAATGCACTACGAGCCGCGCATCGACGTCGATGCGATCACCGCTCTCGACATGCACGTCCACGTGGAGAAGGACGGCGACGGCTGCCTGTCGCTCTCCGAGGACCTGATGGACGCCTCCGCGGCGTACTTCCGCTCCTCCGACAACCGCACGCCCACGGTGGCCGACCTGGCCGAGCGCTACCGGGCCCGGCAGATGGCGGCGGTGGTGTTCACCGTCGACGCCGGCACCGCCACCGGGCATCCGCCGCTGTCGAGCGCGGAGATCGCCGAGCAGTGCGCCGAGCACGCCGACGTGCTGATCCCGTTCGGGTCGGTCGATCCTCACCGTGGGGCCGACGCTGTCGCGCAGGCCCGGAAGCTGGTCGAGGATCACGGCGTCAGAGGCTTCAAGTTCCACCCCAGCCTGCAGGCGTTCTCCCCGGACGACCAGGCCTTCTACCCGTTGTGGGAGGCCCTGGAGGAGCTCGGCGTGCCGGCGTTGTTCCACACCGGTCAGAACGGCATCGGCGCCGGCCTCCCGGGCGGCCGCGGCATCAAGCTGCGCTACTCCCAGCCGCTGCTGCTCGACGACGTCGCCGCCGACTTCCCCGGTCTCACCGTCATCCTGGCGCACCCGTCGGTGCCGTGGCAGGCGGAGGCGATCTCGATGGCCACCCACAAGGCCAACGTCTTCATCGACCTCTCCGGCTGGTCGCCCAAGTACTTCCCGGCCGAGCTCGTCCGCGCCGCCGGCGGCATGCTCAAGCGCAAGGTGCTCTTCGGCAGCGACTACCCGCTCATCGCCCCCGAGCGTTGGATCTCCGACTTCGAGGGGCTCGGGCTGAAGCCGGAGGTCCTGCCCGGGATCCTCAAGGAGAACGCGATCGGGCTCCTCGGGCTGCGCTGACCGCAAGCCCATATAACCTCACCCGCCCCCACCCAACGGCCCCGGCCGGTCATCGCGACCAGCCGGGGCCGACGGGTGTCGTGGCTCAGCCCCAGCTGGGGGAGTAGGGGCGGTTGAAGGCGTCGGGCCGGAACGGGATGAACCTGGCCGGGCCGAGGTCGAGGGACTCGGCGACGCGGTTCATCCGCGGCGGCGTCTCGCGACCGTGCCAGTCGCCGGTGTCGAGGCGGTGCAGCAGCAGGTGGGCTGCGGCGACGCGCTCGGCGTCGGAGAAGCCGCAGTGCGTCGGCGCCTCGACGTACGTCTGGCGCAGCAGGTGCGAGTTGCCCGCTCGGGTGACCTCGTCCTGGTACTCGCTCTGCTGGGCGACGGTGGAGATCTGGTCGCCGATGTTGCTCATCGTCACGACCGGCACGCTGATCCGGCCGTCGAACTCCGTGCCGAGCTCGAACTGCTCGACGGCGTCGGGGTCGGCGCTGATCCGCGGGGCGCCGTCGACGGCCGCGACATCGGCCTCGAGCGACAGCCCGGCCTCGCGGTAGAGCTGGTCGACCACATGCCGTGCCGCGGGCGAGGCGGTGGAGAGCTGCTCGGCGTAGTCGACCCCGGTGTTCCAGGAGGGGTTGCCGCCGAGGATGGTCTCGAACGACCGGCGGCTGCTCATCGCCTGGCCGATGTAGGGGAGCGAGTCGGCGGAGAGAGCGCCGTACCAGCCACGCTGGTAGGCATCGATGTCCCGCGGAGCCGGTCGCGGCGCCGACTCCGACCACGCCGGCAGCTGTCCGATCGTCGCCGCCAGCGCGATCCGGGCGCGCCCCTCGGGGGTCTTCTGGGCCTCGGCGAGGTGCTGCTGCCATGCGGCGACCGACCCGCTGACGTCCTCGGGGATGCCGACCACGGGCAGGGTGCCGGCCGGGTCGAGCAGCGTGGAGAGGACGAAGACGGTGTCGAGCTTCTGGTTCCACTGCGACACGGTGCCGGACAGCCCGCCACACAGGGAGACCACGCCGTCGATCGCATCCGGATAGTGCTGCGCGACGCCGGCGGCGACGAACCCGCCCATCGAGCTGCCCATCGTGATCCTGCGGTCGGCCTTGCCGGCGGTCGCCTCGAACCGGTCCAGCGCCTCCACCTGGTTGGCGATGGCCGCCGGGATGTTCCATCCCGTCACCGTGCGAGAGGTCCCGCCGTACGCCGCACCCTCGCCGACCAGGTGCTGGGCCGTCGGTGACGCGTCGGCCGAGCCGGCGAAGTCCATGTCGACGAAGACGGTGCCGTTCCAGTCGTCCGGGACGAGGAACCGGTAGGGCGTCGAGTCGGCCAGGTGTCCGCTGATCACGGTGTCCTCCGTCGCTCCCATGGCAGGGCTGCTGGTCGTCATCAGTGCCGGCGTCGCCACCAGCGCCGCGGCGGCTGCGGCGATCACAGCTCTCGGTCGTGCTCTGAGGTTCATCACAACTCACTTTCATGGTCGGTCGTGCATCGCGGCGGTCGGTCGCCACGTCGTGGGGGCCGGAGGACGACGGCGATCGCGCAGGTCACCGCGACCGCGGCGCCCACCAGCAGGGACACATGGGCAGAGGAGCGGTCGATGATCCAGCCGCTGATCAGGCCGCCGAACGGGGCCATCCCGACGTTGCCGAGCAGCATCAGCGCCATCACCCGACCGACCGCGCCCGGCGGCGCCGCTGCCTGTGCGGCCGCATTGATGACCGCCGTGTAGAAGCCGAAGCCGAGGCCGAGGACAGGCGCGAGCAGGAGGAAGAGCGGGAGGGTGCCGGGCAGGGCGCTGGTGAACAGGGTCGTCCCCAGCAGCGCGCAGCCCGTCGCGAGCGTGCCCGTCGACACCCGGGGCAGCGCCGTGGCGACCAGGCCGCCGACCACGGCGCCCACCGCGTTGAGCACGTGGTTGAGCCCGACGCTCGTCGCCGACCCGTGGAAGGTCAGCGACACCATCGAGGTGAGCACGATGTTGAGGTTGAGCGCCAGCAGCGCGATCGCCGCGTTGACGATCAGGAGGAGCCTCAGCGACCGGTCGCGCAGAAGCCCGCCGAGCCCACCGCGCAAGGGATCGGGGCGGTGGCCGGCGCGCTCCTCCCGGGGCCTCACGAAGAGCAGCAGCACGAACACGAGCACGAAGGAGGCCGCGTTCGCCAGCAGACACACCACCGGGCCCGCCGCCTGGAACAGCAGCCCGGCCAGCCCGGGCCCGATGGACCGGCCGGCGGCCACCGCGATCGTGCTCAGCGAGACCGCGCGACCGAGCCGGTCCGCGCTCACCAGCGACCGGATGATCGCCTGTGCGGCGACCCGTTCGAAGGCGTTCACCGCTCCCAGGCAGGCGACCAGCCCGTAGACCACGGCGAGGCTCGCGTTGTCGGTCGCGACGGCTGCGGCGAGCAGGAGGACCACGACCGCAGACAGCGCCGCCCCGACCAGCAGCACCGTGCGCGAGCTGACCCGGTCGACGATGCGGCCCGCATGGATGCTGAGCAGCAGGATCGGCAGGAACTGCGCGAAGGTCACCCCGCCCAGCGCCTGTGCGCTGCCGGTCGCCTCGAGCACCACCAGCGACAGGGCGAGATTCTGGAACCAGGTGCCGACGTTCGTCACCACCTGCCCGACGAAGTATCGGAGGAACCCCGGGTGGGCCAGCGGCGACAGGATCCCGTCGTACGTCATCGGGTCAGCCCCGGGCCGGCACCCGGTCACGCAGGAAGTCGGCGATCCGCTCGGGGATGCGGGCCGCGCCGCTCGAGCGTGAGTCGGCGTTGTTGGCCCGGATCTCCAGGACGGGGATGCCCTCGGCCTCCAGCGCCTCGGAGATGAACCGGCCTCCGGGAGTGTCGTCGGCGACCAGATGCACCACGCCGTCGACGCCGTGGGTCTGTGCCTCCTTGACATACCACTGCGCCGACCAGGGCGGCACGTAGAGCAGGTCGGTCAGGCCGACGAACCTGGCCGCGAGCGCGCGGCGCGGGTCGGGTCCGTAGCGCACGTAGCCGTCCGCCGCGATCGCCAGATACATCGACCACACGAACACCGCGCCGAACTCCTCGTGGAACCGCTGGTAGAGGTCGAGGTCGGTCCAGAGTCCGCGGCCGATCCACATGAGCCGGCGCCGCTCGCCAGGGCAGACGGCCACGCCGTCGTCGATGCGTCGGGCCACCTCGTCGTGCAGCCGGCGGGCCGCATCGACGGCCCACTGCGAGCCACGGTGCCACTGCGGGACCATCACGGCCGGCATCGTGTCGTTGACCAGGACCGGTGCCGGCCTGGCCTCGGCGAGGAGATCACGAGTGCGCCGGTTCCAGCCGGCCTGCTCGTTGGCCAGCCGCATGATCTCCTCGAAGCGGTCCTCGTCGAAGGAGCGGCCTGTGCGCTCTTCCAGCCACCCGATCAGGTCATCGATCTCGCCCTGGAGCAGGTCGAGACGATCCGCCCCGAACGCCGTCTCCCACTCGTGGGGCACCAGCTCCCACCATCGCGGAGGCACCGGGTCTGCGGCCGTACGCGAGAGCAGGAACGTCTCTGTCCCGGGCCGCCGCCCCCACTGCTCGAAGATCTTGTGGGTCACGTCGCCGTGGCCGTCCGCGATCGCGAACGCCGGGTCCGGGAGGCCGCCCCAGGGCTGCTGCTCGATCGGCAGCGCCTGGGCGCCGAGCGGCATGGCGTCGTACTGCTGGCTGTAGTCGGGCAGCCCGGCCTCCGCCAACGCACGCATGCTCGCCGGTCCGAGCCGCTTGGCGGCGACGATCGACGCCCACCACTGATTGACCACGTACGGCACGTCGAACGCGCGCAGCACCTCGTGGGGCGCGTCGGCGTTGACGAGAGCGATCGGGTCGCCGTCGCGCGCGCGTCGCGCGGTCTCGGCGAACCACTGCTTCTGGTGCTGTGTCGCGGCCCGTGCCGCGTCGAGCCGGCTCATGAGTCGGTGCCTCCTGCTGGGCCGACGGATGGGCCGACGGATGGGGACGCGAGCACGGCGACGACCTCGGCGGCGCTCTCTCGAGCCAGAGCGGCGATGTCCTCGTCGGGCCGGATGCGGGTGCGGGTCACGATCGACACGCCGAGTCGATCGAGCGCGAGCCGCTGGTGAGCCAGGTCCCAGGTCGGGGCGTCGTCGTGCTCGCGCACCAGGGCGATCGCCGCGCGCGCATGGGTCCGTTCGGCGCACGTCGCGGTGTACGCCGCGCGTGCCGCGGCCAGGCCACCCGTCGCCGCAGCGGGGCGGGCGAGGTGTGCGGCGGCCAGGGCGTCGATCACCTCGCCGGTCTCCGTCCCGTCGACGGCGACGCCGAGCCAGGCGGTGTCACCGGTGTCGTGGTCCTCACCGACGACGACGAGGTCGCCGGTGCGCTCCAGGGCGTCGTAGAGACCGGCGTCGGGGTGGTTGCTCCCGGTCACGTGCACAGGCGTCGCGCCCGGCGCGACCGCAGCTCCGGCTCCGGAGACCTCGGCGACGGCTTCCTCGGGCGACATCGTGGCGGCGGCGCAGTAGGCGCGCAGCGCCTCGGCACCCGTGCAGCCACCGTTCCGGCGGCGCTCGCGCATCGTCTCGAGCGCGCTTCCCAGCGCGAGCTCCTGCTCGGCCGCGCGACGCAGCGACCCGACGTCGGCACGCCGGCCGGTGACCTGCTCGCAGAACTCGAGCAGACGCGCGTACTGCTTCCCCACGAACCGCCGGGCCGCCGGGCTGTCCAGGCGTGGCGCGTCGACGAGATGCACCGGGAAGGGCAGCCGGCCGCGCTGGGCGAGGATGCGTAGGACGTAGAAGATGCGGAGGTCGGCCTGGGAGTCATGACAGACCAGCAGCCCGGCGAGATCGTCGTGCCAGCCCGACAGCAGGTCGTCGAGGATCCGCCCGGCTGCGGCATCGACGGTGCCGAGCAGCTCTGCCGCCTCCGCCGAGACCGGCTCGTGCCAGGAGCCGAAGAGGCGCCGCGGGACGGCGCCGGCCGCGAGCACGAGCTGCCGCGGCACGTCGTCGCCGACGATGCCGATCAGCGGCATGGTGCCGATGCCAGCGTTGGTGCCCGCGTCGGGGCTGGTCACAGCACACCGGCCTCGCGGAGCTTCTCGACCCGGTCGGCGTCGTAGCCGAGCAGGTCGCCGAGCACGCTGTCGGTGTGCTCGCCCAGGCCCGGAGCCGGAGCGGTGATGTCGACCTTGCTGCGCGAGAAGACCATCGGCACCCCGCTGCCGTAGAGGCCGTCGTGGTGGCCGAACTTCGGGTGCACGAGCGGGGTGACCTCGCCACGGCCGGTCACCAGCTTGTCGCGCACCGCCTCGGCCGTGTCGCGCACCGGGGCGACGGGCACCGAGCTGGCACTCAGGGCTGCGAGCGCAGACTCCAGGGGGCGCTCGACCGCCCAGTCGCCGATCATGCGATGCAGGAGGTCGGCGTTGGCGACGCGCGCGTCGCGGGTGGCGAAGAGCTCCGAGTTGACCAGGTCGCTGCGGCCGATCGCGGCGAGGACGCCGCTCGCGAAGGCATCGGTCGGGGCGCAGATGGCGAACCAGCCGTCCTGTGCCCGGAACGTGCCGAAGGGGGCGAGCCGGGGGACCAGCGCGCCCGTACGCAGCGGGAAGCCGACCGACTCCAGCGCATCGAACGGCTCGCAGGCGACCAGCGAGGTCAGGCTGCCCAGCATCGAGACGTCGACATGCTGTCCTTCGCCCGTACGCTCGGCGTCGAGCACCGCCGCGAGGGTGCCGATGACGGCGAACAGGGGTGCGACCAGGTCGCCGATCGGCAGCCCGAAGCGCACCGGCGGGTCGCCGGGGTCGCCGGCGGTCATCATCACGCCGCTGAGCGCCTGGATGATCGTGTCCATGGCTTTGCCGTCGCCGGGCACGCCCTGGGCACCGAAGCCGCTGATCGAGGTGTAGACGACGCGGTCGTTGACCGCGCGGACGGCCGGATAGTCGATGCCGAGCCGCTCGGTGACTCCTGCGCTGTAGTTCTCGACGACGATGTCGGCGTTGCGGACCAGGTCGAGGAAGACCTGCCGGCTCTCCGGCTGCTTCAGGTTGAGCGTGATGCTCTCCTTGCCGCGGCCGCGCGACAGCATCGACACCGACATGTCGTCGGGCGAGGTGCGGCGCATCTGCAGCCCGTCGGCGGTGAGGTAGGGCGAGTTGTTGCGTGAGGAGTCGCCTCCCCGGGTGGGGTTCTCCACCTTGATCACCCGCGCGCCGAGGCCGGCGAGCAGCAGTGTCGCGTAGGGGCCGGCGAGCGCTGTCGTCAGATCGATGACGGTCTTTCCTGCCAGGGGTCCCGAACTCATGTCACACCTCGGCTTCTCGTGATTCGATATCAAGCAACTTGATATCACGGGTTCCTGTGGGTCCACAAGGCTCATCCCGGCAAGGGAAAACTAGGCGCTCATGTGCGTCTTTCGATAAATTTCTCCACGACTATTGACAGGATCTCTGACTGATGTTGATATCAAGTCACATGAGAAGTGCTGTACGTCACATGACCCGCGGCACGACCGGATCACGACCGAACTGGAGTGCACCATGCAGGTAAGGACGACTGCCTCACTTGTCTCGATCGCCCTCGCCGGGGTCCTGCTCGCGGGCTGCGCCGAGGGCGCGGCCGAGGAGTCGGGCGCGGAGTCGGGGAAGGTCGACACCGGTGCCCCGCTCTACGACGCGCTCCCGAAGGGCGTCAAGGACGCCGGGGAGCTCGTGGTCGTGGGCGATGCGCACCCGCCCTATCGCACCGTCGAGAAGGACGGCGAGGTCACCGGCATCGACCCCGACCTGTGGAAGGTGCTGGGCGAGCAGCTCGGCGTCCCCGTCCGGATGGAGGTGTCCCAGTCGATGCCCAGCATGCTGACCGGGATGCAGTCCGGTCGGTGGCAGGCCTGGAACGGGCCGGTGCAGGCGAACCCGGAGCGCGAGCGTTCCTTCGACGCCATCACCTGGCTGCAGACTCGCACGGCGTACGTCTTCTCGAAGGAGGGTGCGGACGGGATCGCCGCCGAGGAGGCCCCGTGCGGTCAGACCATCGCGCTCGTGGGCGGCAGCATCACCGAGAGCGAGGTCGAGAAGCTCAACACGTGGTGCGCCGAGCAGGGTGAGCCGGCCAACAAGCGGGCCGACTACGCCGACACCAACGCCACGCTCCTCGCGGTGAAGAGCGGCCGCGCCGATGTCGCCGGGATGACCGAGACCGCCGCGCTCGACGTGACCGCCGCCGACGAGACGTACGACTACGTCACCCAGACCGACGAGCAGGGTTCGGGCGTGAGCCTGCTGGCCCTGCTGACGCCCAAGGACAGCGGGATGGGCAAGCCGCTCTACGAGGCGTTCCAGAACATCTTCGACAACGGTGACTACCAGAAGGTGCTCGAGGAATGGGGTCTGGAGCCGGTCGCCGTCGAGAAGCCGTTGATCAACCCGACCACCGAGCGTGAGCCGTCATGACGACGGCCGACGCACTGCTGGTGGCGCCCGACGCGGCGACCGCTCGGCCGAGGTTCCGGCCGGCACGGCTCGCGGCCGTCGTCGTCCTCGTGGTCGCCGCCGTGCTCGTCCTGACCTGGGCGGCGACCAACCCGCGGTTCGAGTGGGCGGTGGTCGCCGACCTCATGTTCGACCCGTCGGTGCTGGCCGGCCTGGGGATGACCCTGTTGCTCACCGTCGTCTGCATGGCACTCGGCACCGCCATCGGCACCGCGGCGGCCGCGGGTCAGCTGAGCGCCTTCGGGCCGATCCGGTGGACCTGCCAGCTCTACGTCGGGCTGCTGCGTGGCGTACCGCCGCTCGTGCAGCTGATCTTCTGGTTCAACCTCGCCTACCTCGTGCCGCGGCTCTCGGTCGGGTTCGCGTCGTGGTCCGTCAACGACCTCATCACGCCGCTGACCGCAGCGATCATCGGCCTCAGCCTGCACGAGAGCGCCTACATGGCGGAGATCATCCGGGCGGGGATCATGTCGGTCGACAGCGGGCAGCGCGATGCGGCCCGGGCGATGGGCTACTCGGGCAGCCAGACCTTCTGGAAGGTGGTCGTCCCGCAGGCGCTGCGGGTGATCGTGCCACCGTCGGGGAGCCAGTTCATCGCGCTGCTCAAGGGCACCTCCCTGGTCAGCGTCATCACCCTGACCGACCTCCTCTACTCGGTGCAGATCATCTACGGCCGCACCTACCAGGTCGTGCCGCTGCTCGTCGTGGCCGTGATCTGGTACCTCCTCGTCGTGACCCTGCTGACCCTCGTGCAGCGCCGCATCGAGCGCCGGCTCGGCCGCGGCTACGACCGTTCGGGGCCCGCCCGGGAGCGGGCCCGTTCCCTGGAAGGTGATCCCGCATGAGACAGGCCGTGACAGAGGTATCGACGGAGCCGGTCGTCCGGGTCCAGGACCTGCGCAAGCACTACGGCGACAAGGTGGCGCTCGACGGCGTCGACCTCGAGGTCCACGAGCAGGAGGTCGTCGCCGTCCTGGGGCCGTCCGGCTCGGGAAAGTCGACCCTCGTCCGGTGCATCCACCAGCTCGAGACCATCGACGGTGGAGCCATGTTCCTCGACGGGGAGCTGCTCGGCTACGAGGCGCACCGCGGCGGCTACCGCACCCTGAGCGAGAGCCGGGTGTGCGTGCAGCGACGGCGGATGGGCATGGTCTTCCAGCAGTTCAACCTGTTCCCCCACTGGACCGTGCTCAAGAACATCGTCGAGCCCGCGATCTCCGTCCACGGCCAGTCCCGGCGGCAGGCGGAGGAGCGCGCTCGCGACCTCCTCGACCGGGTCGGCCTGGCCGACAAGGCCGACGCCCACCCGCGTCATCTCTCCGGCGGCCAGCAGCAACGGGTGGCGATCGCCCGGGCTGTCGCCGCCAGGCCGCGAGTCGTGCTGTTCGACGAGCCGACCAGCGCGCTCGATCCCGAGCTGGTCGGTGACGTGCTCCAGGTGATGAAGGACCTCGCCGAGTCCGGCATGACCATGGTCGTGGTCACCCACGAGATGGAGTTCGCCCGCGACGTCGCCGACCGCTGCGTCTTCATGGCCGACGGCAAGGTCGTCGAGGAAGGCCCCTCGGACCGGTTCTTCGCCGATCCCAGCAGCGAGCGGCTGCGTACGTTCCTGTCCCGCTACTCCGGTGAGCGTCGTTCGCCGGTCGCATCCGAGAAGGTGTCGTCATGACCGTACGCATCGCCGCAGTCGGCGACATCGTGCTGCAGCAGCCCGAGACCGAGAAGCTCTTCCTGCCGAGCTCCGAGGTCCTGCGTGCGGCAGACGTCGCCATCGGGCAGATCGAGGTGCCGCACACGACGTCGACCGAGACGGCCGGCATCACCGTGCCGTCGCCGCCGGCCGAGCCGGAGGCGCTGCGGGGGATGGCAGAGGCCGGGTTCACCGTGGCCACCACCGCGGGCAACCATGCGTTCGACCTCGGCACGAAGGGCGTCATCGACACGATCGAGTCGGCCGAGGCGTACGGGATCGCGACGACCGGCACGGGCAGGAACCTCAGCGCCGCCGCCACTCCGGTGGTGACGTCGGCAGGGGGCCGCACGGTCGGCGTGCTGAGCTACAACTGCGTGGGTCCGCGGGAGTCGTGGGCGACGAGCCTCAAGGCGGGGGCGGCCTACGTCAAGGTGATCACCCACTACGAGCTCGACGACGCCAACCCGGCCAGCCCGCCGACCATCTACACCTTCTGCGACAAGACATCTCTCCGGGCGATGACCGAGCAGGTCGCCGCTCTGGCCGAGCGGGTCGACATCGTGGTGGTCGCCTTCCACAAGGGGATCGGGCACACTCCGGCCGCGATCGCCGACTACGAGCTCGAGGTCGCGAGGGCGGCCGTCGACGCCGGCGCCGACATGGTGGTCGGCCACCACGCGCACATCATGCGGGGCGTCGAGGTCTACCGCGGCGTGCCGATCTTCCACGGGCTCGGCAACTTCGTCACCGTCACCGACGCGCTGACGCCGGACGCGGACAACGACTCCGAGGAGCTGCGGGCCTGGGCGCTGCGGCGTCGGGAGCTGTACGGCTTCGAGCCGGATCCGGCGATGCCCGCCTACCCGTTCCACCCGGAGAGCCGCAACACCGCGATCGCGGTGATCGACGTCGACGAGGAGAACCGGGTGCGGCCCTCGTTCATCCCGTGCTGGATCGACGAGGAGGCGCGGCCGACGCCGCTGAGGCGGGGCGAGGGCGACTCGGTGGTCGCCTACATCGAGCGCATCTCCCGAACGGCCGGGCTGGCGACGAGTTTCGCCTGGACCGACGGTGGGGACACGGTGGCGGTCTCCTGATGGCCGAGCGTCCCCTGCCGGGGCGGGGCACCCGGCCCGTGAGAGAGACTGGTCGCGATCGTGCACCCGCCTTCGCCTCGATGTGTGAAAGTGATTCGCCCCATGTCTGAAGAGCCAGCCACACCGCCGCGTCCGGCGGATCCCGTCGGTCCGGAGCGGCTTCCCACGGCGGCCTTCTCGCGGATCGAGTACGTCTCTCAGCGACTGGCGCGTGCGCTCCAGCGGGCGACCGAGCTGATCGCGGCGAGGCAGTCGATCTCGGTCTCGGAATACCGCATGCTCCTGATCCTGAGCGACCACGTGCCGAGGTCCAACGCCGACCTCGCGCGGCTGATGTTCGTCTCCTCCCAGGCCGCCCATCTGGTGCTGTCCGACCTGGTCTCCCGCGGGCTGGTCGAGCGCACCCCGCACCCCGACAACCGTCGGATCAGGCTCGCGCGTCTCACCGAGGCCGGGCTGGCGAAGCTCAACGCCTGCCTGGCCGAGATGATCGCCGTGGAGGACCGGATCTATGCCGGGATGCCACCCGCCGAGAGGGGCTTGCTCCTCTCGTCACTCCACCACGCGGCCGAGGTCTTGGCCGGTGGTTACTTTGGCGACGCCGACACCGAGCGGGAGGCGGTTCGGCTGCGTGCCGGCCAGCGCGCGGGGAGCGCAGACGCCACCTAGAACCTCGGACCTGTCTCGGGTCTGACTCCGTAGTGGTTGACGGCGTGACGCCCGTCACCCACAATCAACAGGAATCCTGATAAACAGGAATCCTGAACGGAGTCCCCCATGACCCTCACCTCCGGCGGCAGAAGCGCGACCGGCCCACGCACACAGATGGGCAGGATCGTCGCGAGCAGCTTCACCGGCAGCTTGATCGAGTACTACGACTTCCTGCTCTACTCCACCGCTTCGGCCGTGGTGTTCAACGAGGTCTTCTTCTCCAACCTCGACCCCGTCACCGGCACGATCGCCTCCTTCGGCACGTTCGCAGCGGGCTACCTGGCGCGGCCGCTCGGCGGCGTGGTCTTCGGACACTTCGGCGACCGGCTCGGCCGCAAGAAGATGCTGGTCCTGACGATGCTCATCATGGGGGCGGTCAGCTTCCTGATCGGCTGCCTGCCGACGTACGGCCAGATCGGCGCGGCCGCGCCTGTCCTCCTCGTCCTGCTCCGGGTCGTCCAGGGCGTCGCGATCGGCGGGGAGTGGGGTGGCGCGGTGCTGATCACTGCCGAGCACGCCACCTCCCGGCGTGGGTTGTGGGCCTCGTTCACCAACGCGGGCGCTCCGGCCGGCATGGTGCTCTCCACAGCGGTGATGGCGGTGATGGCCTCGGTCACCACGCCCGAGCAGTTCACCGCGTGGGGCTGGCGGGTGCCGTTCCTGCTCAGCATCGTCCTGCTCGCGGTCGGTCTGTGGATCCGCCTCAGCGTCACCGAGTCGCCCGCCTTCGAGGCCATGAAGGAGAAGAAGGCCGACGCGAAGACGCCGCTCGTGGAGGTGCTCCGCAACCATCCTCGTACGCTCCTGCTGGCCGTCGGTGTCGGGCTGGGTGCCTTCGTGGTGCAGGGCACGTTGACCACCTTCCTGATCAGCTATGCCCTCGGAGCGGGCTTCGAGCGCCCGACGGTGCTCAACGCGCTCACGCTCTCCTCGGCAGGTGCGGTCATCGGCATCCTCGGCTGGTCGGCGCTCACCGACCGGGTCGGCCGCCGCCCTGTCGTGCTGGCCGCCGCCGTCGCGACCGCCGTCTTCGCCTACCTGCTCTTCCCGATGCTCGACAGCGGGTCGGTCGCGTTGCTGGTCCTGGCGGTGGTCCTGGGTCAGTCGGTGATCCATGCCGCCTTCTACGGTCCGCTCGCCGCGCTGATGAGCGAGGTCTTCAAGACCTCGTCGCGCTACACGGGCGCTTCGCTCGGCTACCAGCTCGCCGGGATGGGGGCAGGGTTGTCGCCGCTGCTCTTCGCCTCCTTGCAGAAGGCCGGTGCCGGCACGGTCACGCTCTCCACCGTCATCGCGGCGTTCTGCCTGCTGAGCGCCTTCTCCCTGCTCCGGCTGGGGGAGACCAGCGACCGCGAGCTCGTCGACGCCTCCTGACGGGACGCGCACCACGCATCGCCCTGGTATTACTGAAACCATGCTGAAGACCTGGGTCGGTCGCGGTCGCCTGGCGTTGTACGTCGCCGCGACCGTGCTCGGGATCGTGCAGGCCGCGATCCTGACCGAGAGCGTCGCCGGTGGCGTCGCCATGCTGGTGGGCTTCTCGCACGCCGCCGCGGTGCCGTTGGCGCTGCGGCGCCCGGTGGAGGCGGCCGGGCTGTCCCTGGTCGCGGTGACCGCGGCGGCGCTGGCCGTGGCGCGGCACAGCCCCGACGGGTGGCCGTGGATGGCACCGCCACCGACGCTGACGCAGCTCCTGGTGCTGCTGGTGCTGACCGTGGTCGCCGGGTGGCGGCTGGCCGCGACCACGTTGGGCATCCAGGTCGCCATCGGCGTGGCCCTGGCCGTGGTCGGGCTGGCCTGGAACGACTTCGTCGGCTCGCTCGTCGAGGTGGCCAACTTCGCCTCCCTCGCCCTGCTGCTGGGTGCGCTCGCCACCGTCGCCGGACGGCTGGTCGAGAGCCGCAGTGCGCTGCGCGAGGAGCACGAGCGCCGCTCGGTCGTCGAGGAGAAGGCCCGCATCGCCCGCGAGCTGCACGACGTGATCGCCCACAATATGTCGCTGATCACCGTGCAGGCCAGGTCGGCGCCGCACCGGGTCGACGACGTCAGCCCGGCCGCCGAGGCCGAGTTCGCCGAGATCGGCGACCTGGCGGCCTCGGCGCTGCGGCAGATGCGTGGGGTGCTCGACGTGCTGCGTACGGAGGAGGGGCAGTCGGGCCGGGTGCCGGTGCCCGGCGTCGACGGGCTGGGTGAGCTCTTCGAGTCGGCACGCGGCACCGGGCAGCGGGTCGAGGTGCACGGCGAGCTCCCCGCGCTTACCGATGTGGCGCCGGAGGTCGGCACTGCCGCCTACCGGATCGTGCAGGAGGCGCTCAGCAATGCCCGTCGTCACGCTTCCGACGAGCCGGTCACCGTCGACCTGAGCCTGGGGGAGGCGGAGCTGGAGATCCGGGTCGCCAACGCGCTCGACGGCGCTGCCCCTGGCGCCGACATCGACGCCGAGAGCGCCGGCGGAGGTCACGGGCTGATCGGGATGCGCGAGCGCGCCGCCGCGGTCGGCGGCACCCTCACCGCCGGCGCCGAAAGCACCGCCGGCACCTCCGAGGGCGACCAGTTCGTCGTCGAGGCGCGCCTGCCGGTGACAACTACGGTGCGCAAGACCTCCAGACGCGGTAGGAAGACCCCGTGACGGTAAAGATCGTGGTCGTCGACGACCAGGAGATGGTGCGGTCGGGCTTCGTCGCGCTGCTCGGCACCCAGCCCGACATCGAGGTCGTCGGCACCGCGGCCGACGGCTCCGAGGCGCTGCAGGTGGTGCGGCGTACGAGCCCTGACGTGGTGCTGATGGACGTGCGGATGCCGGTGATGGACGGGATCGAGGCGCTCCGGCAGCTGCTGGAGAACCCGGCCACCGCCCAGACCAAGGTGGTCATGCTGACCACGTTCGACGCCGACGAGTACGTGCACGAGTCGCTGCGCCTGGGCGCCAGCGGGTTCCTGCTCAAGGACGCCTCGCCCGACGAGCTCGCGTCCGCGATCCGCGTGGTCCATGCCGGTGAGGCGCTGCTCTCGCCGTCGGTGACCCGCCAGGTGATCGCGCAGTTCGCCCGGGCGCCGCGGAAGCGGCGCGCCGACCCACGTCTCAAGCAGCTCACCGAGCGCGAGCGGGAGGTGTTGGAGAACATCGCCCGCGGCAGCTCCAACAGCGAGATCGCCGCCGACCTCTTCCTGGCCGAGCAGACCGTGAAGACCCACGTCAGCCGCATCCTGGGCAAGCTCGGTCTGCGTGATCGCGCCCAGGCGGTCGTGTTCGCCTACGAGAGCGGGCTGGTCGCGCCGCACGTCTAGAGCGTGTCGGGAGCGGGTCTCGGGGGCGTCCCTGACTACCCCGGTAGGGGGTCGAATGGCTCTCGGGAGTGACGCGCAGGAGCACACCTGCTTCTTAACGTCACAGCCATGACAGTGACGCCGCTCAGATACGGCCTCGAGGAGGCCGACGCAACCATCGTCGAAACGATCGGCGGGCGCCTGCTCGCCTGCGACCCGCCGGGCGGCGCTCGCGTCGTCGAGGTCTTCGGAGACGCTGCGACCGCCGACCACATCGCGGTCATCGTGCCCGGCAACGGCCAGCACCTCGGCAACTACTTCACCAGCCAGGAGGCGCACAGCCCGCGCTCCCGCGGCCAGCTGCTGCTTCGTACGATGCAGGAGCTCGCCCCCGAGAGCCGCTCGGCCGTCGTGGTCTGGGTGGGCTACCACGCCCCGCCGGAGTGGTACAACGCGATCACCAACGACGCCGCCTATGCCGGTGCGAGCGACCTGGCCGCCCTCACCCACTACCTGCCGCGCGCCGCCCACATCACCCTGGTCGGCCACAGCTACGGCTCCACGGTCGCCGGCCTCGCGCTCGCCTCCGCCCGCGCCGAGGACTGCGTGGCCCTGGGCAGCCCGGGCATGGGCGTCGTGCACCGCTCCGAGCTCGGCTCGGGCACCCGGCTGTGGGCCGGCTACGGCGAGAGCGACCGGATCCGGCTGATCCCGCACGTACGCCTCGGCCGGCTCGGCCTGGGGCGCGATCCGCTGCACCCCGAGCTCGGCGCCACCAGCTTCGGCACCGGCGACATCCCCGGCCACTGCGGCTACTACACCGAGGGCAGCGAGTCGCTGCTCAACGTCGCCCGCATCGCCCTGGGCCGCTACGACGAGGTCACCCCGGCCGGCGTCACCACCCGCATCCCCGCACGAGCCGCCCGCGCCGCTCGAACAGCTCAGACCGCACGAGAAGTGGAGACAGCAGCATGATCACCGACGAACCCGCCATCTGGACCCAGGCGCTCCGGAAGAGCTACCCCGGCCGCGGCGCCGCCCTGGACGGCATCGACCTCGCCGTCCCGGCCGGCACGGTCCACGGCCTGCTCGGCCCCAACGGCGCCGGCAAGACCACGACCGTACGCATCCTGGCCACCCTCGCCCGCCTCGACTCCGGCCAGGCCTGGGTCGCCGGGCGCAACGTCGCCCGCGACCAGGCCGGCGTGCGCGCCCGCATCGGCGTCGCCGGTCAGTACGCCGCCGTCGACGGTGTGCTGAGCGGCCGGCAGAACCTGGAGATGTTCGCCCGGCTGTATCGGATGCGAGCCCGCGCGGCCCGTCAGCGGGCCGACGAGCTGCTGGAGCGCTTCGACCTCGTCGAGGCCGCCGACCGCCCGGTGCGGGGCTACTCCGGTGGCATGCGCAGGCGGCTCGACCTCGCCGTCAGCCTCATCCGCAGCCCGCAGGTGCTCTTCCTCGACGAGCCCACCACCGGCCTCGACCCGCGCAGCCGGATCGAGGTCTGGGACGCCGTGCGCGAGCTCGCCGACTCCGGCACCACCGTGCTGCTCACCACGCAATACCTCGAGGAGGCCGACCGGCTGTGCTCGCGCATCACCATGGTCGACCGAGGCAAGGTCGTCGCCGAGGGCTCGCCCGCCGAGCTCAAGTCGAGCGTCGGCGGCCGTGACCTCGACGAGGCGTTCCTCCTGATCACCGAGGGGGCGTCGGCATGAGTGCGGCCATCGACGTCCGGTTCAGCGATGTCGTGAACGTCCACGGATCACGCATCACGTGGGCGGCGGTCGACACCTGGGTCGTGGCCAAACGTCACCTCCTCCACCTCGTACGCCGCCCCGACGAGCTCCTCGGCACCCTGATGATCCCGGTGATGGCGGTGGCCATGTTCGGCTTCGTCTTCGGTGACGCCTTCGGAGTGGCCATGGATGTGCCGGGAGCGGAGTATCGCGAGTTCCTGCTGCCCGGCCTCTTCGCGCTCACCATGGCCTTCGGGATCGGCAACACGACGATCTCCGTCGCCGAGGACGTACGCGGCGGGGTGCTCGACCGGATGCGATCCCTGCCGATGTCGCCGGTCGCGGTGCTCGCCGGCCGGTCGCTGGCCGACGTGATCCTGGCGGTCGTCGAGCTCGGGATCCTGATGGCGCTCGGCACCCTGTTCGGCTGGCAGGCCCACCTCGGCGCCGCCGGTGTCGTGGCCGCGCTCGGGCTGCTGATCCTGCTGCGGCTGGCGTTCTCCTGGGTCGGCATCCTGCTCGGTCTGCTGGTCAGTGGCCCCGAGGCGGCGATGAAGTATTTCGCGCTGGTCTTCCCGCTGGCCATGGTGGCTGACACCATCGTGCCGACCGACCTGATGCCGAGCTGGCTCGGCGGCCTGGCCGCGTGGAACCCGCTCACGTCCACGGTCATCGCCACCCGCGACCTCTTCGGCAACACGGCCGCCCCGGCCACTACCTGGATCGGCGAGCACGCGATGACCACGGCCGTCCTCTGGCCGGTCGCCATCATCGCGGTCTGCCTGCCGCTGGCCATGCTGCGGCTGCGCCGCCTGGGGCGGTGACCGCGATGACCGTGCTCCAGGGCCAGGCCTCCCGACAGGTCAACGCCTACACCGAGCTGATGAGCCGCGTGCGGCAGGAGGGTCTCCTGGCGCGGTCACCCAGGGCGTACGTCCTGCGGGTGATCATCCTCGGCACCGCCTTCGCGATCGCGGTGATCGCCCTGCTGACGCTCGGACAGACCTGGTGGCAGCTGCTGGTCGCGGCGGCCTTCGGGGTGCTGTTCACCCAGACCGCGTTCCTCGCCCACGACGGCGCCCACCGCCAGATCTTCGCCTCGGGTCCGAAGAACGAGTGGGCCTCCCGCATCCTCGGCAACCTGGTCGTCGGGCTGAGCTACGGCTGGTGGATGCGCAAGCACACCCGCCACCACGCCAACCCCAACAAGGTCGACGCCGACCAAGACATCCGCCCCTCGGTGCTGCTCTTCACGACCGAGGACGTCGAACGGCGCACCGGTCTCGCGCGCTGGCTCACCGCCCGCCAGGGATGGCTCTTCTTCCCGCTGCTGACCCTGGAGGGCATCAACCTCCACGTCGGCGCCGTCCGCACCGTGATCGGCGACCGCGACCTCAAGCACCGGCGTACGGAGGCGGCGTTCCTGGCGCTGCGCCTGATCGGGTGGCCGGTGCTCGTGCTCTCGGTGCTCGGAGCCGGCCTCGGGGCGGCCTTCCTCGGCGTGCAGCTGGCCGTCTTCGGCATCTACATGGGCGCCAGCTTCGCCCCCAACCACAAGGGCATGCCGCTGGTGCCGCGTGACACCCGGATCGACTTCCTCTCCCGCCAGGTGCTGACCTCCCGCAACATCCGCGGCGGCCGCTGGGTCGACTGGCTGATGGGCGGCCTGAACCTGCAGATCGAGCATCACCTGTTCCCCAGCATGCCGAGCAGCACCCTGCGCCGCGCCCAGCCGATCGTGCGCGCCTACTGCACCGAGCAGGGCGTCCCGTACACCGAGGCCGGTCTGCTGGAGTCGTACGGCATCGTCGTCCGCCATCTCAACCGCGTCGGGCTCGGCGACCGCGACCCCTTCGCCTGCCCGTTCGTCGTGGTCAACAGGACGGGCTGAAGACGCCGGAGGTCACGGGGTGGGGTCGGCGAGCACCTCGCCGCGCACCCGGCCGTGGTCGGAGTAGTCGGGATCGACCTCCACGGTGGCCGTCTCACCGAGCTGGCGCTCCCATGCGCGGGCGAGGCCCTGGGCCTCGCCCGCGTCGCGCGCCCGCCGGTCGAAGGTGACCTGGGTGACGTAGCCGTCCTTCGACCAGACCGCCACGCCGTCGACGTCGGCCTCGAAGTGGCGGCCACCGGGCAGCAGCAGGTCGACGTGGTCGCTGTCGTAGTCGCGCATCCCGGGGAAGCTCTCGTTGTCATCGGGCAGGCTCGAGAGTCTGACCGGGTCGCGCAGATCGAGCTCGATGGTGTCGGGGTCGCCGGTGACCTGGGCGAAGACGGCCACGCCGACGACGAACACCACGGGCACGGCGAGCACGATGCCGCCACCCCAGAACAGTGGCCGCGCGTCCCGACCGGAGAGTCCGACCCCGGCCGCCACGACCAGCACGACCACGCCGATGACGATGAAGATGAGCAGCACGGCGGCGACGAACAGCAGCAAGACCGCACCGCCGGCACCCATGGACGCCAGTATCCCCGACCCCGCACGCCTGGCGCGGCCGAACCGGCACTAGACGGTCGCGACGACGCAGACCGCGAGGGTGGCGAAGAAGACGACCCCGGCGAGCAGCGCGTGGAAGATGACGAACGCCGGCATCCTCCCGGCGAAGATCGCGCCCAGCGCGACCCGATAGGCATGGAGGACCGAGAGATGGCGTCCGCCCATGGCGCGCGCACGCCGCAGGAGCATGGCATCGCCGAAACCGTTGCCGACCGCGATCAGCCCGAGGGCGCCCCAGCCCCAGAACACATGGTCGCTCAGGACGTACGCCACCCAGAGCGCGAGCCCGAGCACGGAGAGGGCGACGTGGGTGACGACCACCCCCGCGCGGATGCGGTGCCGCCACCAACGCGTCAGCAGCAGCACTCCCGCAGAGGCCTGGACGAGCCACGCCACGAGGACGACGTACGTCATGGTGTGACCGTACGAGTCCTCGTGGCGTGGTGGACGCGTCGAGCCGACGGTCCCCTATATGAGGGGTGTCGCTCGGAAGGGGCCGATCAGAACGCGCCGATCAGAACGGGGTCAGCGTGACCGCCATCTCGGAGGCGTTGTCCTCGACGTACGACGCGAAGCCGCCGACGTCGTCGAAGGCGAAGCCGTAGGCCTTCCCATCGACGGTGTTGTCGTGCATCGCCTTGCAGTACGCATGGACCGGGTCGCCCTGGTAGAAGCCGCCCGGGTCGTCGGTGGGCTGGTTGGCGGAGGCGAGCAGCGTGGTGCGGTTGAAACCGGCGCCGAGCACGGCGGCGACCGGGCCGGTGATGCCGTCGTTGGGTGCGGCCAGGGCGCCGTCGCAGAACAGCACGTCGCGGGTCGTGGGCCGGCTGAACGCCTGGACCCCGCCGTCGAAGACGAACTGGTCGCCGCTGACGCGGCCGGTGAAGGTGGTGTTGTTGGCCTTGACCACCATGTCCTCGCCGGCGTACTTCGACCACACCTGGTCGACGTAGGAGTCGAAGAACGACTCCGAGAAGCGGCCCATCTCCAGGCCGTGCCCGGGCGCGATGATGCGGCGGTCGTCGACCACCAGCGAGCTGAAGTCGGGCGAGGCGGAGATCGCGTCGAAGATCTTCGCGCGGCCGCCCTCGACGAGCGTGCCGGTGGTGGGCGACTCCTCGCCGGTCAGCGCGATCGAGAGCGGCACGCTGAACATGTCGACCATGGTGGTGTTGCAGTAGATGCGGCCGCTCTTGTAGGTGAACTCGACACAGTCGTGCAGCACGCCGTAGCTCGGGTCGGACTCGACCCAGGCGGCCGGGTAGGCGAGCGCGTTGCCCTCGTTGACCTTGAACCTCAGCTTGTCGCCGAGCGAGAAGTAGATCCGTCCCGACATGTCGGCGGGGATCTGCGAGAGCGTCTCACCGCTGCCGGCGAACGGGATCGAGTAGTCGGCGTAGCCGTCGGAGCCGTTGTCGGCCGTCGAGACCGGCACGAGCTGGCCCTCGGGCGTGACCCGCGACTGCTCACCCGTCGCGAGGTTGGTGCCGACGATGTAGAAGTGGATCGAGGAGTTGTCGTAGGCGCCGGTCTGGTTGACGAAGCGGAGCTGGATCGTGGCCTGGGCGCCGAGCCGTGGTGGGCGGGCAGCCTGGGCCTGCCACAGGTTTCCGCCGAGGAGCGGCAGGGTGACCGCGGCAGAGGTGGCGGCGAGTACAGATCGTCTGGTCAGCATGGGACCTCCCGAGTGGGGGACTGTGGGAACCCGCCTTACAGTAAGGGTCCTTTACAGTAAAAGTCCATAGGTTCGGGCGAGGGGCCCGGCTGGGCGCAGACGCACGCGCCGGGCGTGTTACAAATGGCGATCAAGTGACCAATATGGCGCTTTGAGGCAGCGGGAGCGCGGTCAACCTCGCTAGCCTGAATGATTGTGAAAGTTGTCGTGCTCACCGGCGCCGGGATCTCTGCGGAGAGTGGCCTCGCGACCTTCCGCGACGTCGACGGTCTCTGGCAGGGGCACCACGTCGACGACGTTGCCACTCCCGAGGCGTTCCATCGTGATCCGGCCGTGGTCCACAAGTTCTACGACGACCGGCGTCGCGAGCTGCGTACGGTCGCTCCCAACGCCGCCCATGTCGCCCTCGCCCGACTCGAGCAGCTGCTCGGCGACGACCTGCTCGTCGTCACGCAGAACGTCGATGACCTGCACGAACGGGCCGGCTCCAGCCGTGTCGTACACATGCACGGCGAGCTGCTCTCGGCCCTGTGCGAGTCGTGCCAGGGTCGGTTCCCGTGGGACGACGACCTCGGTGACTCACCGACCTGCCCGGCCTGCGGCAACGACACCCTGCGGCCCGACGTGGTGTGGTTCGGCGAGATGCCCTACGACCTCGACCTGATCGAGAAGGCGCTGGTGCGGGCCGACCTCTTCGTCGCCATCGGCACCAGCGGCGCGGTCTACCCGGCGGCCGGGTTCGTACGCATGGCGGCTCGTGCCGGCGCCAAGACGCTCGAGCTCAACCTCGATCTGTCCGAGACCACGCACCTCTTCGACGACGCCCGCCAGGGGCCGGCCGGCAAGGTCGTGCCCGAGTGGGTCGCCGACCTTCAAGGCACCCTGCGATGACCTCGTGATGCCTTCTGCCACCATAGGCCGCGTGTTTCGACCTGTCGTCCCTGCGACCGCCCTCATCATCGCGCTGACCAGCGCTCTCGCCGGCTGCGGCGACGACGGCGGGACGCTGTCGCAGGCGCGTGAATATGCCCGAGAGCCAGGGAACCGCATCGCCGAGCAGGCGCGCGCGGCGATGCACGACATCGACGCGGTCCACGTCGAGGGTGAGGTGCTCGACCCGAGCGGCACCAAGATCACCATCGACCTCGACGTCTCCGCCAAGGGCAGCTGCCTCGGCACCGTCGACATCGGCGACGGCCAGATCTCGCTGCGGGCGATCGGCGGCTCGGCCTGGTATCAGGGCGACGAGGACTTCTGGAAGTCCATCGCCCCGGGCAAGAGCGAGGGCAAGGAGATCGCCGACCGCGTCGGTGACAAGTGGGTCGCGCTCGAGGGCGAGCTGGCCAGCCTGCGTGCCTTCTGCAGCATCGACAGCCTCACCGCCCAGATGGCCCCGGCCGAGGCCGAGGCGGAGGCGATCGGCCCGGCGATGGTGTATCGCACCCCGACCGTGCAGCTCGACGTCACTCACGGAGAGACCCAGAGCCGCACGTACGTCGTCGCCTCGGAGCCCCACCGGATCGTGAAGTGGACCCAGGGCAGCGCCGGCGAGCTCCGCTTCTCCGACTTCGACCAGGAGTTCCATGTCGAGGAGCCGGCGGCCGCCGACGTCTTCGACCTGGCCGAGCTGGAGAAATGAGGACTGCATCGACGCTGTTCTCGCTTTTCAGTAAAAGGTGAGAATAACGCTTACGCTGGTCTCATGACCGAGCGCAGTGCGGCCCTGGTTCCGGCAGCAGAGAGTGCTGTCGTGCCGTGGCGTCAGAGCGTCAAGGGCGGAACCATCGACGACCGTCGGCTGGCGGAGGTGACGGTCAGCATCCCGGCGCACATCTCCGGGATCAGCTTGAGCGTGCCGCCCGGCGTCGCCGCCGAGTGTGACGAGGCGATTCGAGCAATCGCGTCGCTGGACGCAACCCATGGTCCTCAGCTTCGCCCGCTGGCGACGATGCTGCTGCGAGCCGAGTCGATCGCGTCGTCGAAGATCGAGCACGAGACCGCTTCGGTCGAGGACTACGTGCGAGCTGTGCACGGTGTGAGGTCGAACTCGTCGGCGCGATCGATGGTCCGTGCCACCGGGGCTCTGGATCGGCTGGTCTCCGGCCCGCTCGATCTCGACACGATGATCGATGCGCATCGACGCCTGATGTGTGACGACCCCGTCGACGGGCCGTACGCCGGGCGCTGGCGCGACATGCAGAACTGGATCGGGGGCAGCGATCACTCTCCACGGGGCGCGATCTACGTGCCTCCGCCACCCGACCGTGTGGCTGGTCTGATGGCCGACCTGGTCGTCTTCGCGGCCCGCGACGACATCGCCGTCATCCCGCAGGCTGCGATCGCGCACGCGCAGCTGGAGGCGATCCATCCGTTCACCGACGGCAACGGCCGTATCGGTCGAGCCCTTGCCGCTGCGGTCGTACGCCGCCGCGGAATTGCGCGCTCTGTGACAGTCCCGGTGGCCTCTGCGCTGGCGGCTCGTCGTAGTGCGTATTTCCGGGCGCTGAACGACTTCCATGCTGGCGACGCGGAGCCGATCATCAGTGTCGTCGCGACATCATCGACCGTTGCCGCTGAGGAGTCGAAAGTGACGGCGGGCCGACTTGCCGAGCTGCCGGACGACTGGCGTGATCGCGTGAAGCCGAGCAGGGGTAGCGCGGCCGAGTCGCTGTTGGAGAAGCTGGCCGCGGAGCCTGTCGTCACCACCGAGGACGTCGAGGACGATCTGGGTCTCTCCGTTGCGACGACGCACCGCGTCATCGACCGTCTTCGGGGCGCAGGAATCATTCGGCCACTCACGCAGCGCACTCGCAACCAGGTGTGGGGCGTGGGCGACATCCTCGACGAGCTCGCTGACCTCGATGTTCGGATCGCGGCTCGTGCGCGAGAGCAGTGACTCAGCGACGAAGCCTCTGGATCCGGCAGCGTGGGACCAGGACTGCAGTCTGAGAGGGTTACCACACAGTAACCATGGCGTCGTAGACTCCGGGGCATGCTGAAGCGCGACATCTTCGAGGAAGACCACGAGGACTTCCGAGCCTCCGTCCAGCAGTGGCTGGAGCGTTCGGTCAAGCCCCACACCGACAAGCACATCGCCGACAAGGCGCTGCCCCGCGAGTTCTGGCTCGAAGCCGGTGAGAACGGCTTCCTCGGTCTCGCGATCCCGGAGGAGTACGGCGGCGCCGGCGCCGAGGACTTCCGGTTCAACGCGGTGCTCGCCGAGGAGCTCGGCAAGATCGGGGCCGCCTACCCGACCTGCGTCGGCATCCACTCCGACATCACCGCTCCCTACCTGGTGCGGCTCGGCACCGAGGAGCAGAAGCAGCGCTGGCTGCCCGGCGTCGCCTCCGGCGAGATCCTGCTCGCTATCGGTATGACCGAGCCTTCCGGTGGCTCCGACCTGGCCGCGCTGAAGACCACTGCCGTCCGCGACGGCGACGAGTGGGTCATCAACGGCTCCAAGACCTTCATCACCAACGGCTACTCCTGCGACCTGGTCATCACCGCGGTCCGCACCGACCCGGAGAAGGGTGCCAAGGGCATCACGCTCTTCGCGATCGAGGCCGACAAGGCCGGCTTCTCGCGTGGCCGCAAGCTCGACAAGGTCGGCATGGAGGAGTCCGACACCGCCGAGCTGTTCTTCGAGAACGTACGCGTCACCGACGCCGAGATCATCGGCGAGCTCAACCGCGGCTTCATCCACATGATGGAGGAGCTCCCGCAGGAGCGCGTCTCCTGCGCCGTCGCCAACGTCGCGCAGGCCAAGCAGATCCTCATGGAGACGGTTCAGTACGCCAAGGACCGCAAGGCGTTCGGCCAGTCCATCGGCGCCTTCCAGCACAACAAGTTCCTGCTCGCCGAGCTGGTCACCCAGATCGAGGTCGCCGAGGCGTACGTCGACAAGTGCGTCGCCGCTCACTCCCGCGGTGAGCTCTCGCCGGTCGAGGCCTCCAAGGCCAAGTGGTGGTCCTCGCAGGCCCAGTCCGAGGTGCTCGACCACTGCGTCCAGATGCACGGCGGCTACGGCTTCATGAACGAGTACCGCGTCGCTCGCGCCTGGCGCGACGCCCGCGTGACGAAGATCTGGGCCGGTTCCAACGAGATCATGAAGGAGCTCATCGGCCGCGACCTGGGCTTCTGAGTCTTCGATATTTCGTACGCCGCGGGCGGCCCCTCCACGAGGAGGGGCCGCCCGCCGTCGTTGGTCAGCTCGGTGCTGGTGCCTCGGTCAGGCCGGATATGGCGGCTTGCAGTCCTGCTTGCCCAGTCTGTGGGCGTCGTTGATGTAGACGCCGTCGGCGATCGAGTCGCCCATGATCGAGCGGTGGTCGGTCGGCCGATCCCACTGGTAGCACCAGTGCTGAGCGAAGTAGCCGCCCAGGCCCGCGCCCAACGGGGCGTCGAAGTTGCAGATGCCGTCGGTCTCGATGCAGTAGCGGATGTAGGGGATGCCGCCGAAGTCGGAGCGTCCCGCCCCGGGGGAGACCCAGCCGGTGAACGGCACTCCGGACCCGGCCGGCACGACCGCGCCGATACCGGCGCCGGCCGGTCCGGCGGGTTGCATCGGGTCGGCGTACAGCTTGGCCTGGAACCGTGACTTGTCCACGCCGGGCACCTGGCCGTCGGCAAGGTCGTTGAGCACCAGGTTGGCGACGATCGCGCCCTGTGAGTAGCCGACCACGACAAAGGTGGAGTCCGGGCTGTAGTTGGCTCGGATCAGATCGATCGCGTTTCGCCGGCCGATCTGGACGCTCTCGTTCATCGGTGTCTGGTCGGGGCACGAGGTGCCCTGGCCGCCGGCGGGGTAATCGACGCGCAAGGGGATCCCACCGCGCAGCCATTCGTCGCGGTAGACATTCGCGGGGCCGTCGCAGGTGCCGCCGATCAGCACGTAGTAGGTGGTGCCGTTGGCCGCTGATGCCGGTGGCGCTGAGGTGACCGCGCCGGGCAGGGCCGCTGCCACGGCGCCCAGGAACAGGATGAGACTTCGGATGAATCGTCTGCTGGACATGTGTCCTCCCGAGATGGTTTCCGGTGAGCCCCGTGGTCGGGATCCCGGCGTACGCGTACAGCGGATCACATCCGCCCGGTTGGTACTGCGAAGTCTGGAATCATCTCTGCGCGAGCAGCGTCTTCGCGAAGGCGCGGGCGGCGTCGATGTCGGCCGGGTTCGGGCGGCCCTTCTTGAGGCCGCCGACCGGCTTGAAGGGCCACCAGGTGTCGTGGCCGCGGCAGGAGAAGGAGCCGACGACGTCGAAGCCTCGCTGTTCGAGGAGCTTCGCCATCGTGCGGCTGTATCGCGCGAACGGGGGCTCGGGGAACCCGCTGGAGGAGAAGACGAACGCTGTGGTGCCCTGGCTGTGGGGGAGCGAGGCGACGAGGTCGCGCAGTCGCGGGTGGAACGCCATGTTGAAGATGCCGGACCCGAATCCCACGAGGTCGTAGTCGTGCAGGTCGTCGACGGCGACGCTGTCCGGATCGACCACCGGAGCGTTCAGTACGCCACCGACGGCTTCGGCGACCCGCCTGGTGTTGCCGTGGGAGACAGACGTGCACACGATCAGCGTCTTCACCTGGGTATGTCCTTCCTCGGATCCGTCGTGGGCGCGATCGCCCCTGTGCCCTGAGACACCGGCCATCTTCGGGGTGTGACGGCCCGGTGCTAGCCAGCGCCGCGGCGCTCTGGAAATGTTCTGTTTGTCTATTGTCAACAATCAGCGTGCTCAGTCACGATGAGCAGGTGGCAGGAACGGTTTCACCGTGGTGAGCGTCTTCAGCTCCGAAGAGTTCACGACACGGCTGCAGAGCGTGCAGCAGAGGATGGCGGAGCGCGGTTGGTCTGCCCTGGTGGTCGCTGACCCGGCGAATCTCTATTACCTGACCGGCTATAACGCCTGGTCGTTCTACGTGCCGCAGTGTGCGGTGGTGCCGGCCGAGGGTGGGGTGCACCTCTTCCTGCGGGCGATGGACGCTCACGGGGCGGCCCATACGGCCGTGCTGCCCGACGACCGGATCCATGCCTACCCGGAGGATCTCGTCCATCGGCCCGACATCCATCCCTACGACGACATCGCCGCGCAGTGCCGAGAGCTAAATATATTTGTCGACAATCCTGATGTGGTCGTCGCGATGGAGCTCGACGCCCACTTCCTGTCGGTGCGCGGGTTCCAGGCCGTGCAGCGGGCCATCCCCCGCACGCGGATCGTCGACAGCGAGGAGCTGGTCAACTGGGTGCGGCTGGTGAAGTCGCCGGCCGAGCAGGACGAGCTGCGGGCCGCCGGTGCGGTCGCCGACCGGGCGATGACGGTCGCGCTCGAAGGCGTGCGGTCGGGGCGGCGCGAGTGCGACGTGGTGGCCGACATCCAGTCGGCACAGACGATCAGCGTCGGTGGCGTGGGCGGCGACTATCCGGCCTTCGTGCCGCTGCTGCCGACCGGTGACAGCGCCGACACACCCCATCTGACCTGGACCGACAGGGTCCTACGGCGCGGTGAGGCGACCACGATCGAGCTGGCCGGCGTACGCAACCGCTATCACGCCCCGTTGGCCCGCACGGTCTGCCTCGGCCCGCCCTCGGCCAAGCTCCTCGACTGCGCCAAGGCGACCAACGAGGGCATGGAGGCCGCGCTCGGGTCGATGAAACCGGGGGCGGCCGGCGCCGACGTGCATGCCGCCTTCACCGACGTCATCGCCGCCCACGGGCTCAGCAAGGAGTCGCGGATCGGCTACTCGGTCGGCATCGGCTTCCCGCCCGACTGGGGCGAGCGGACGGTCAGCCTCCGGGCGGGGGAGGAGACGGTCCTGGCGCCGGGGATGGCCTTCCACGTGATCCTCGGGATGTGGATGGACGGGTGGGCCTACGAGCTCTCCGAGTCGGTCCTGGTCACCGAGCATCTGCCCGAGCCGCTGACCTCGAGGCCGCGTCAGCTGATCGTCAACGAGTGATCGTCAACGAGTAAGGAGCCCACCGTGTCGACAATCCACGCAGGAATCCACACAGGAGTCAGCACAGCCGCCAGGCTGCCGCTGGCAGCACGGAGCGAGCACCTGGTCGGGTCGGTGATCGACTCGAGCACGTCGCTGCTGGCCGAGCAGACCCACGACATCGTCCGCCTGGCCATGGGTAGCCCGGCGCAGGACGCGATCCCCGCGGCAGCGCTGTCTGCGGTGCCGCTCGAGACTCATGCCTACGACTACGCCGCCACCGAGGGCGACCCGGTGCTGCGGGAGGCGCTGCTCGCGCAGCTGGCCGGCACCAGCGACGAGACCACCCCCGACCGGCTCATGATCACCTCCGGCGGGATGCAGGGGCTCGACCTCGCCCACAAGCTCTTCACCGACCCGGGCGACCTGGTCGTCGTCGAGGCGCCGACCTATACCAACGGCAGCGCGACCGCGCTGTCCTACTCCGCCGATCTCCTCGAGATCCCGGTCGACGAGGACGGTCTCGACGTGGACCGGCTGGAGGCGGAGGTGCGCCGCATCGGCCGCCGACCGAAGTCGATCTACGCCATCCCCACCTTCCAGAACCCGTCGGGCGCGACGCTCGCGCTCGAGCGCCGGGTCCGCCTGATCGAGCTGGCCCGGGAGTGGGGATCGATGCTGATCGACGACGACCCCTACGGCCTGCTCCGGTTCTCCGGCGACCCGCTGCCCACCTTGCACGAGCTCGCCGACGGTGATCCGCTGGTCTACTCGGTGCGTACGTTCTCCAAGACCGTCGCGCCGGGCCTGCGGGTGGGGTGGGTCGACGCCGACCCGTCGCTGCGCCAGCTGCTGGTCAACGCCAAGCAGGCGATGGACACCTGCACGAACCTGCCGGCTCAGCGGCAGGTCGCCGGGTTCATCGCCTCGGGTGGGTTCGACGCTCACGTGGCCGATCAGCGGATTGTCTACAAGGAGCGCAAAGAGGCGATGCGGGCGGCGTTGACCGAGCACTTCGGCGGTGAGGCGACCTGGACCGACCCCGACGGTGGCTTCTTCCTCTGGGTCACCTTCGACGCCCCGATCGACACCACGGCCCTGTTCGAGGTGGCGCTGGCCGAGGGCGTCGCGGTCATCCCCGGCAACGCGTTCTCCCCGGGCGGGCTCTTCCCGCACTCGATGCGGCTCTGCTTCGCGTCGACGCCGCCTGCCCGGATCGCGGCGGGTGTCGCCCGGCTGCGGACTGCCGTCGACCGACTGGCCGCGGGGCGGCAGTGAACGGCAGGCAGGTCGATGCGGACGACGTGATCAGGCTCGCGCAGCGGCTCGTGCGCGCCCGCGGTCAGAACCCGCCAGGGGAGGAGGCGGCGACGGTCGCCGTGCTCGTCGAGGAGTGCTGTCGGCGCGGCTTCGAGGTCACCCTCGACGAGGTCGCACCGGGCCGGGAGAACCTGATCGCCCGAATCGGCAGCGGCTCCGGTCCTGGCCTGCTGGTCGTGAGCCACTCCGACGTGGTGCCACCCGGCGACGGCTGGAGGGGCGACCCGTTCTCCGGCGACGTACGCGACGGGCGGCTGCACGGGCGAGGCAGCGCGGACACCAAGGGCGGCCTCGCGGCGGCCATCGTCGCGTTGTCGACAGTCGACAATCTCGCCGACGGCCCGATCACGCTCGCCGTGCTGGTCGACGAGGAGGAGCTCGGCCTCGGCGTACGCCACTTCGTCGACGGCCTCTCGCCGGCCGACTACGCGGCCTGCCTCGTCATCGAGCCCACCAGCCTGCAGCCGGTGGTCGCCGCCCGTGGCGACGCCTATCTGGAGATCACGATCGAGGGCAGGGCCGCCCACTCCGGCAACCCGGCCGACGGCCGCAACGCCATCCACGGCATGGCCCAGGTGGTCGCCGAGATCGAGCGTTGGCACGACGAGCTGGCCGCCGCGCCGCACCCGCTGTGTGGCCCGGCCACCTGGAGCGTCGGCACCATCGAGGGCGGCCAGGCGACCTCCACCGTCGCCGCGCGCTGCCGGATCACCGCCGACCGCCGCCTGCTCCCGAGCGAGTCCGCCGGCGACGTGCACAAGGAGGTCGTGCGCCGCCTCGGATCCCTCGGTCTCGCCGACCGGGGTCTGGGTGTCGAGGTCGCGATGACGATGGACATGCCAGGCTTCGAGACCTCGGTCGACGATCCGATTGTCCACAACGTCGCCGCCGCACTGACGGCAGCCGGAGTGCCGTCCCCGGAGCCCACCGGATGGACAGCGGCCTGCGACGGAGGCTTCGTCGCGAGCAAGGGCATCCCGGTCGTCGTCCTCGGTCCGGGGTCGGTGGCCGAGCAGGCCCACCGACCCGACGAGAGCGTCGAGCTGAGGGAACTGCTTGCGGCCGCCCAGGTCTACGCGGAGCTGATCGCCGGGCATGTGCGAGAGTGCCGCGCGTGAGACTCGGACGCAACGAACCCCGCACCGCGGACGTACCCAAGGACATGACCCCCACCGACATCAGTAAGCCCACGATCCGCCGCGCTGCGTACGCCCTGCCCGTCCTGGCTCTGACACTGCTCCCAGCGATTGCCGGATGCGGCTCCGAGGCGACCGACCCAGGCGCTAACGTGTCCGACGTGCCTACCTCATCGAGCCCGACGCCCGAGGACCCGAACGTCGCCGAGGCGATCGCCGACCTGAGCAAGCGTCAGGGCGTGAAGAGCGAGGAGATCACCGTCGTCTCCAACGACAAGGTGACCTGGCGCGACGGTAGCCTCGGCTGCCCTGAGCCCGGCAAGATGTACACGATGGCCCTGACCGAGGGCGTCCGTGTGGTGCTCGAGACTGCGGGCAAGCAGTTCGAGTATCACGGTGGAAAGAGCGGCTCTGTCGTCTTCTGCGAGAAGCCGCAGAAGCCGGTGCCGGACAAGGGGAGCAGCCAGGGCAATGGGAACAGCGACGCACCCCAATGATCGGCCCAACGATCGACCCAATGATCGACCCAGCGATGACGGCCAGGCGGCGCACGACGACGCCGAGGAACGCGCCGAAGGCCTGAACAACCGGCTCAACTGGCTGCGTGCAGGCGTCCTCGGCGCCAACGACGGCATCGTGTCCACCGCGGGTGTGGTGATGGGTGTCGCCGGCGCGACCACCGACACGGGCGCGATCCTCATCGCCGGTGTCGCCGCCCTCGTGGCGGGTGCGCTCAGCATGGCGGCGGGAGAGTACGTCTCGGTCTCGACCCAGCGCGACACCGAGGAGTCGCTGATCGCCAAGGAGCGCCGCGAGCTGCAGGAGATGCCCGACGAGGAGCTGCGTGAGCTGGAGGGTTTTCTGCGCGAGCGCGGCCTCGAGCCCGAGACCGCCGTCGACGTCGCCCAGCAGCTCACCGAGCGCGACGCGCTCCGGGCCCACGCCGCCCTCGAGCTCGGGATCGACGTCGACGACCTGACCTCGCCGTGGACGGCGGCCGGGGCTTCGATGGTCGCGTTCACGCTGGGTGCGCTGGTGCCGTTGCTGGCGATCATGCTGCTGCCCGACAGCGCCCGCGTGTGGGCGACGGTGCTCACCGTCGCCGTCGCGCTCGCCGTCACCGGTTGGACCAGCGCTCGACTGGGCTATGCCCCGCCGCTGCGAGCTGCGGTGCGCAACGTCGCTGGCGGGCTGCTCGCGATGCTGGTGACCTACCTGGTCGGCAATCTCCTCGGCGCACGCATCGGCTGACCGCGCGCCGAAAGCCTGCACCGACAATCTCGGATGATCCGGCCGGCCATGCCAGGCACAATGGACACCGATGAATCGAATGTTCGTGGCGGTGATCCCGCCGGAGTCGGTATCTGCGGATCTCGACGAGTTCTTGGCCGTACGCCGCGACGCGGCCGCCTTCCGCTGGTCGCTCGCCGACCAGCTCCACCTGACGCTCGCCTTCGCCGAGCACGTCCCCGAGCGGTCCCTCGACGACGTGATCGAGCGGCTGGAGACGGCCGCCGGGCGGCGTACGCCTTTCGGCCTGACGATCACCGGAGGCGGTGCCTTTCCCGATGTCACCGCCGGCAAGGTCCTCTACGCCGGTGTGGAAGCGGACCCGGCCGACGAGCTGGATCGCTCGGCGACCGGCGCCCGCAACGCCCTCGCCAAGGCGGGTGCCGACGTCGACGGCGGGCGCTTCCGACCCCACCTGACGCTCGCGCGCACCGGCCAACCGGTCGAGCTCAGCAACTGGGTGCGACTGCTCGACGCCTACCGCGGCCCATCCTGGACGGTCTCGTCCTTCGCGCTGGTGCACTCGCGGCTCGGCGAGGGGCCGCGGAAGCATCCGGTCCACGAGGTCGTCGCCGAGTTCCCCTTCGGTTAAACCCGGCGACCAAACCCGGCGACACGTGCCCCGGGTGGTAAGGGGTGCCGGGCTCGACGGTTAGCGTGTGCGGATCGTTCTGACCTGACCAGAGGAGAACCGGACATGAGTCGTCGAGTGGGGCGCAACGCCTACACCGGACTGTTCAACGACGTCGTGCTGCTCGCCGCCCGCGTGGTCGTCGGCGGCATCTTCGTCGCCCATGGCTGGCAGAAGTACGACCAGGGGTTCGCCGCCACCGAGAAGTTCCTCGGTGGCCTCGGCGTCCCGCAGCCGGCGATCGCCGCCCAGGTGGCGACCTTCGTCGAGCTCGGCGGCGGCGCGCTCCTGATCGTCGGTCTGTTCGCCCCGATCGCCGGCGTCGTGCTCGCGGCACAGATGGCAGGCGCGATCTGGTACGCCCACCGCGGCACCGAGGTCTTCGTCGACCAGGGTGGCTGGGAGCTCGCCGCAGCCCTCGGCGTCGGTGCGCTGGTGCTCGGCGTCATCGCCCCCGGCCGCCTCACCCTCGACCAGATCTTCACCTGGCCCTTCAAGGCCAAGGCCGCCCGTCGCCGCGCCGAGAAGGAAGAGGCCGAAGCCGCCGCTGCCGCCGCCCGCCCGCCGTACGTCGAAGAAGGCGTCACCCTCAGGGGCTGACCCACCCACGTCGAGACGTCACCCCTGCAGGTCGATGCGTCATCTCTGCAGGTCGAGACGTCAGACGTACGCGTCGAGACGTCGCTCCTGCAGGTCGATGCGTCACTTCTGCAGGCCGAGAGGTCATGGCAATGCCAACTCGACCTGCAGGACTGACTCTTCGAGCTGCAGGAGTGACTTCTCGGCCCGCGGGAGTGACTTCTCGGCCTGCAGGAGTGACTTCTCGGCGAGGGGTCAGTTCGCGACGCCGTAGAGACGGTCGCCGGCGTCGCCGAGACCGGGAACGATGTAGCCCTTCTCGTTGAGCTTCTCGTCGAGAGCCGCGGTGACGAGACGGACGGGGGCGTCGACGCCTTCGAGGGCCTTCTCCAGGACCTCGATGCCCTCGGGAGCGGCCAGGAGAGTGACGGCGGTGATGTCGTCGGCGCCGCGAGCGACCAGGAAGTCGATGGCTGCGGCGAGGGTGCCACCCGTGGCCAACATCGGGTCGACGACGTAGCACTGGCGTCCGGAGAGGTCGGCGGGAAGACGCTCGGCGTAGGTCGTGGCCTCGAGCGTCTCCTCGTTGCGCACCATGCCGAGGAACCCGACCTCGGCGGTCGGCATCAGCCGGATCATGCCGTCGAGCATGCCGAGACCCGCCCGCAGGATGGGCACGATCAGCGGCTGCGGATCGGTGAGGCGTACGCCTTGGGTGGGCGAGACCGGGGTGACGATGTCGACGGTGGCGACGCGCACGCCACGAGTCGCCTCATAGGCAAGCAGCGTGACGAGCTCGTCCGCAAGCCGACGGAAAGTCGATGAATCGGTGTCTTTGTTACGCAGCGTGGTGAGCTTGTGGGCGACAAGCGGGTGGTCCACAACGAGGGTCTCCATGGGCTGAACCCTACGATCGGTTCGCCTTGTGGTCACCAATTCCCCCTAGACCCGGGGCGGTTTCGGTGTCACTCTGGTCGTGTGTCTGATCAGCTGGAGCAGATCGAGGGTGTGGACTTCGCTGTCGCGGTCTATCGCGAGAGCGGCGCTTGGGTCGTGCGCGAGCTCGCTCACGACCTGCTGACCGATGTCGAGACACTGACCCACGCGCTGCACCGGTTCCCCGGCGACGGCGGTGCGATCGCGATGGCTGCCGTCGACGAAGACTTCTTCGTGATCGTCCGGGTCTCCGGCGCGGCCACGAAGGTGCTCCTCTCCGATGTGACCGCCGCCGACGAGTGGGAGATCGCCGCCTCGGCGCTCGACGTGCTCGGTCTGCCGCTGCCCGAAGAGGTCGAGGACGACGACGCCGAACCCGCCGGTGACCTGGGCATTCTCGCCGACTTCGGGATGAGCGCGGTCGACATGGGCATCCTGCTCGACGACATGTACGAGGACGATCTCTACCCCGACGAGACGCTCTCCGAGATCGCCCGGGCGATCGGCTGCGGCGAGGCCTTCGACGACGCCGTCGGCCTCATGCCCGCGTGACCCCGAGCAGCCGCTGGGAGGGTCCGATGCGGGCTGCCCTCGACGAGGGCCGGGCCGCTCTGGCGACCGGTGACGTGCCGATCGGCGCGGTCGTCGTCGACCCCTCCGGCGTCGTGATCGGCACCGGCCGCAACGTACGCGAGGCCGAGGCCGACCCCACCGGGCATGCCGAGGTCGTCGCGCTGCGCGAGGCCGCCAAGGCGCGCGGCGAGTGGCGGCTGGAGGGCTGCACGCTCGTGGTGACCCTCGAGCCGTGCACCATGTGTGCCGGCGCCGCCGTGCTCGCCAGGGTCGAGCGAATCGTCTTCGGCGCCTACGACGACAAGGCCGGTGCGGTCGGTTCCCTGTGGGACGTCGTACGCGACCGCCGGCTCAACCACCGCCCCGAGGTGATCGCCGGGCTGATGGCCGATGAGCAGCGCACGCTGCTGGCCGGCTTCTTCGCCGACCAGCGCAGCGACCCCGATTTCGACGCAGACCCCCCGAGGTTGTAACTTAATCGGCGGTGACGTGTCCGAGCGGCCGATGGTGCAACACTCGAAATGTTGTGTAGGGAGACCTACCGTGGGTTCAAATCCCACCGTCACCGCCAGTGAAGGGCGCTTGATCTGACACCAGGTCAAGCGCCCTTTCTGCATTCCTGTGACGGTGCAGTCGGGTCCATGTGTTAATTATTCTAGACAAGTGTCTGTTATAGTTAACACATGGACCTGTCCTTTCCGTACGCCACTCTGGTGCCGAGCCTTGATGGGCCGGTGCTTCAGGTGCTTGCGCGGTCAGGCAAACCGCTGAGTGGTCGCCAGATCCAACGCATCGCCGAACGGGGCAGCGTCCCCGGGGTCGCACGTGTCCTGGACCGTCTGGTCGACTCCGGACTGGTGGTTGCTGAGCGGACGGGCGCCGCGATCCTCTACAGCGTCAACCGGGACCACCTTGTGTGGCCGGCGGTGGACACGATCATGTCGTTGCGGGAGGACCTGTTCGGCCGTATCGCCGCCACCGTCCGCGATTGGAGGCCGCTGCCGGCTAAGGCTGTCGTCTTCGGGTCCGCTGCGCGCGCTGACGGTGGGCCAGACTCCGACATCGACATCCTGCTCGTCCACGGAGACGACGAACCGTCGTCCTGGGCCGACGAGCAATATGCCCTCGGTCAGCAGATCGCTCGATGGACCGGAAACCATGCCCAGTTCGTGATCGTCGATGAGCGCAGGTGGCAGGACATGATTGCTGAGGGTGATCCGTTGGTTCGGTCTGTCGAGCGCGACGGCGTCGACCTTCTCGCGCTGGTGCCGTCGGCGTGAGCAGGGCCAAGGGTCGACGAGAGCCTTTCAGCAAAGCGCAGGCAACCGCGCGACTGGGCTATGCGCGCAAGTGCTACGAGCTCGGAGTTCTCGGAGGCGAAGAGCCTGAGGACGCGTACGCCGGAAAGGTTGCGGTCACTCTCTACGTGCTCGCTGGGATCGCATCTGCCGACGCCATCTGCGCCGCGAGGGTGGGGGAGCGCTGGCGAGGCGAGGATCATCGCGGTGCGGTGACTCTGCTGGAAGAGGCCGTGCCGAAGGAACAGTTGGGCAAGCTGCTTGCTTCACTGCTCGACATCAAGGACAAGGCGCAGTACTCGCCGGCCCTGATCCGAAGCGCGGAGGAGACCCGCGCACGGCGAGTCAGCGAGCAGCTCATCGCGCACGCCGCGACCGCTCTTAGGGGCTAGCTGCAGTCCATCAATACTGTCCCGATCGTGAACAGCGCTGCTGCCCGCTGACGTCAGAGGTAGCGGCGGGCGACCGTGGCGGCCCGGCTGCCGTAGCCGCCGCCGAACATGGCGGCGTGGACGAGCAGCGGGAAGAGCTGGTGCAGACCGAGGCGGTCCTCCCAGCCTTCGGTGAGCGGGGTGAGGTCCTCGTAGGCGGCCATCATCCGCTCCAGGTGGGGGAGGCCGAAGAGGGCGAGCATGGCCAGGTCGACCTCGCGGTGCCCGGCGTACGCCGCGGGGTCGATGAGCCAGGCCTGGCTGTTCCGGTCCCAGAGCACGTTGCCGTTCCAGAGGTCTCCGTGGAGCAGGGCGGGCGGCTCCTCCGGGATCAGCGCCGGCAGCTTGCCGACGACCTGTTCGACGCTCGCGGCGCCCTCCTCGTCGATGGCGCCCCGGTCACGGGCGGCCCTGAGATAGGGGAGCAGGCGGCGTACGGCATAGAACTCGACCCACGTGTCGGCGGGCTTGTTGGGCATCGGCAGCCGGCCGATGAACCCGTCCTTCTCGGCGCCGAAGTCGGCGACCTGCGTGCGGTGGAGCCCGGCGAGCGCGCGGCCGAGGTCTTCGGCCGACTCGGCGTTGGGGCGGCCGGGCTCGATCCAGCGCAGGACCAGGCAGTCGGTCTCGGCGGCGAGCACCTCGGGCACGTTGACCGACCCCGACTCCTCGAGCCAGCGCAGCCCTCGGACCTCGGCGGCGACGAAGTCGTCACGCGCAGGCGAATGGGCTTTCATCAGGGCCAGCGAGCCGTCGCTGAGCCGGATCTTGGTGGCGGTCGCGATGTCTCCGCCGGCGACCGGGGACGTGCTGACCACCGCCGCGCCGAGCAGCTGCTCGGCGCGACGAGCCACCGCCCGTTGACGGGTCACGAACCAGGCCTCGAAGCGGCCACGGATGTGACGATCCCATCGCTCGTACGCTCCACCATCGCCAGCACCTCCCTGAATCCCTCATCCCCACCGTAATAGGGATCGGGCACGTCACCGGGCCCTTCGGGATCGAAATCACGGAACATCCGCAGGCGGCCCTCGGGCGCCAGGCCCGTCAGGTCGGCCAGGTTGTCGGCGTCCATGGCGAGCACGAGGTCGTACGTCGCGGGGTCGCCGACCGGCCACTGCTTGGCTCGATGGTGGTCGGGGTCATAGCCCGCCTCGCGCAGTGTGGCGGCAGCCCGACGATCCATCGCGTCGCCGGCGTGCCAGCCACCCGTGCCGGCCGAGACCAGCTCGACGTCGTCGAGCCCGGAGCCGTCGAGACGGTCACGCAGCACGACCTCAGCCATGGGGGAACGACAGATGTTGCCCAGGCAGACGACGGCGATCTTCATGGCCCGAGTTTTACATTTTGGCCAAGAATGCGGAGCAGAACGTCTTACTCGTCGCCCTCGGGCCAGACGCGGTCGAGGCCCCAGCCGACGATCGAGATGATGATGCCGCCGAGCACCGCCGCCCAGAACCCGTCGACGTGGAAGCCCACCCCGGTCGGCCCGAGGATCCATGCGGTGAGGCCGAGCATGGCCGCGTTGATGACCAGCAGGAGCAGGCCCAGGGTGAGCACGATGAACGGGAACGCGAGGAACTTGAGGATCGGTTTCACGAACGCCGTCACGATGCCGAGCACGAGGGCGACGATCAGCAGCGGGAGCAGCTTCTGCTTGACCTCGTCCATGCCGCTGGTCGGGCCGTCGAAGGAGATCCCGCCGACGAGCCAGGTCGCCACGGCGAGGGCGATGGCGTTGGTGATGAGCCACGTCACGATGCGCATGCCGGCGAGTCTGGCAGGTGCGGCAACCTCGCGTAAGGGCCCGGGTGGAGGTGTGGCGGGGCTGTTACTCCTCGACCCGCTACTCCTCGAGCCGTAGCGCCTTGCAGATCGAGTGGGCGGCGTCGGAGAGGTGCTTCTCCAGGAACCGCTCGGCATCGTGGATGCGGCCGGCGTCGAGGAGGCGTACGAGGGCGGCGTGGTCTTCGGCCTGGTCGTGCGCGTTGCGGCGGATGCGGTCGACCTGGGCGAGGGCGAGCTTGAGCTCGAGCACCAGCTGCTCCTGCATCGCGACCAGCCGCGGCGACCCGGTGAGGCCGACCAGCGAGAGGTGGAAGGCGAGGTGGCGCTCGTTGAGGTCGCGATAGGTGGCGTCCTCGGAGTGCACCGCCGAGATGTACGCCTCGAGCGAGTCGTGCACCGCCTGGCGGTCGTCGGGCGTGGCGCTCAGCCAGTTGCGTACGCCCGCGCCCTCGAGCACCCAGCGCGAGGCGCAGACGTCGCGCACCGAGTCGGCCTCGGTGGTGGCGACCGCGACCCCTTTGTTGGGGGTGCGGGTGGCGAGGCCTTCGGCGACGAGGATCGTCAGGGCCTCTCGTACGGTCGACCGGCCGACACCCAGTGACTCGGCGAGACCCTGCTCGCGCAGCGGCGTGGCCGACTCGAGCTCGCCTTCGAACACCGCCCGGCGGAGCTCGTCGGCGACGCGGTCGACCGTCGAGGCGGGCTCGTCGAGGGTGAGTGAGTCGAACATGGACCCCATTGTCCTACCTGCGCTGCCTTCCGGTGATGACCGTTCGTGCACTAATCTATCGGTAGAGAATTGTCTGACAATCAGTCAATCAGTCAATCAGGCAATCGGACGTTCTGACGATCAGATCTGAGAGGGGTTTCGAGTGAGCACACTGAGCTGGGGCCGTCACTACCTGATGGCCGAGCCGACGCACTACCGCATCGACTACGCCATCAACCCGTTCATGGACACCGCGATCCAGCCCGACCCGCTCCGCGCCCGCGCGCAGTGGGACACCCTCAGGGCGACCATCGAGGAGCTCGGCGGCCGTGTCGACGTCATCACGCCGCGCGAGGACAGCCCCGACATGGTCTACGCGATGAACCTCGGCTTCGCGGCCACGCTCCCCGACGGCGGGGACAGCCGCCGCCACGTGCTGCTCTCCCACATGCGCTTCCCCGAGCGCCGCAACGAGACCCTCTCCGCGGCCGAGTGGTTCGCCGGCAACGGGTGGGGGATGGCGTACGTCGGCAAGGACGGCATCGGTCCGACCTTCGAGGCGGGCGACGTCTTCCCGTTCGCAGGCCACCTGGTGGCCGGCACCGGCCCGCGCACCGACGAGATGGCGCTCAAGACCCTGGCCGCCGAGATGGGTGTGCGCGTGCTGGGCGTGCGCACCACGCACGCGGCGATGTACCACCTCGACCTCGCGTTCTGCCCGCTCGACGACCGCCGCGCGATCATCTGCCCCGACGCGCTTGCCCCCGAGTCGGCGCAGGCCCTGCTCGACCTGATCCCGGAGCCCCTCGTCATCACCGAGGACGAGGCGCTGACCACCTTCGCCGCCAACTCGATCGTCATCGGCCGCACCGTGGTGATGCCCTCCTGCCCCGACCGCGTCCGCGCGGTCCTCGAGGGCTGGGGCTTCACCATCCGGATCGTCGACATGAGCCAGCTCCACCTCGGCGGCGGGTCGGTCCGCTGCGTCACCAACCCCCTCGACATCGTGATCGGCCGGGACGTCCCTGTCGTTTACGGCGGCGAGGTCATCGCGACCTAGAATCTCACGATATGAGCATCCCACAGCCCCGTCCCAGTGTCGCTGCCATGCCTGCGTACGTCGCGGGCAAGCCGCCGGCCGAGCGGCCGGGTCTGGTGACCTACAAGCTCTCCTCCAACGAGAACCCCTACCCGCCCCTCGACGGGGTCGTGGAGGTCGCGGCCGAGGCGGCGAGGCGGGTCAACCGCTACCCCGACGCCGGCAGCGCCGAGCTCTACGAGGCGCTCTCGGCGAGCTACCAGGTGCCGGTCGAGGAGGTCGCGCTGAGCACCGGCGCGGTGGCGCTGATCTTCCAGCTCGTCTCGGCCTACACCGGCCCTGACGACGAGGTCGTCTTCGCCTGGCGCAGCTTCGAGGCCTACCCGATCGCAGTCCTCGCCGCCGGCGCCACCGCGGTCAAGGTGCCCGTCACGGCCGACGGCCGCCACGACCTCGACGCGATGGCCGACGCCATCACGGAGCGTACGAAGGTCGTCTTCGTCTGCACCCCCAACAACCCCACCGGCACCTCGGTCACCCAGACCGAGCTCGATGCCTTCCTCGCCAAGGTGCCCGAGCACGTGCTGGTCGTGGTCGACGAGGCCTACGCCGAGTTCGTCCGTATGGACGACGCGGTCGACGGCGTCGCCACCTACCGCGGCAGGAGCAACGTGGTCGTGCTGCGCACCTTCTCCAAGGCCTACGGGCTGGCCGGCTTCCGGGTCGGCTATGCCCTCGCGCCCGCGCCGATCGCCGCGACCCTGCGGGCGATGGCGCTGCCGTTCGGCGTCAACGTGGTCGCGCAGGCGGCCGGCGTCGCCTCGCTCGAGCGCCAGGCCGAGCTGCTGGCCCGGGTCGACGACCTCACCGTCGAGCGCGCCCGGGTCGTCGAGGGCGTACGCGCCGCCGGCTGGGACATCCCCGACGCCCAGGGCAACTTCGTGTGGTTCGCACTCGGCTCCGAGGACCGCTGCGCCGAGTTCGCTGCGGCTGCCGACGAGGCGGGCCTGATGGTGCGCCCCTACGCCCCCGAAGGCGTGCGCGTCTCGATCGGCGAGGTCGAGGCCAACACCCGGTTCATCGAACTCCTGGCCTCCCTCCCGCGCTGACCTCGCCTCCCGCAACCGAGGATGGGTCATGCTGGTGTTGACCCGTTCTCGAGCGCGTGGGGTCGTGGCCCGCTATGTTTCCGGCTACCTCACCACCGCCTGACCTCGACGGTCTCGGGCGATGTGGCCCCCGACCCGCAGGAGTGAAAGTACGGTGTTGCTCGTGGACCAAGCGCCGCAGCGGGCGAGCATCGTCACCCGTGGCCGCCGCTGGCGACGCGGAGTTCGCATCTCCGGAGTGCTGGTGGTCGTCGCGGCCCTTGTGGTGCTCTCGCTCTGGCTGCTCGCGCGCAGCTCGACCCCTGCCGAGGTGACCCGCGAGTTCGTGGAGACCACGTCGACCTCGACCCTCTACGACCTCGCCTCCGACAAGGGCGACAAGCTCCTCGACGGCGGTGGTGCGAAGGCACTGATCGACGTCGCCCAGGGCAAGCGCACCTACACCGACCCCAACCCGCACGCGCTGACCCGCACCATCGTCTACGGCGAGCCGGAGGTGGAGGGCGACGTCGCCCGGGTCGACGTCACGATCTCCTACGTCGCAGACGACGGCCCCGTGCCCGACGACTCGATGATCGTCGTGCTCGCCCGTGACGACGACGGCTGGCGCGTCGAGGAGTGGGGCACGGCCGAACGCAGCCGATGATGGGGGCATGAAAGCGTTCACCTGCCAGAAGTGCGGCAACCGGCTCTACTTCGAGAATTCGGCGTGCGTCTCCTGCGGCACCCGGCTGGCCTACTCGCGCGAGGAGCGAGAGATCGTGCCGGTCTCACCCGAGGGCAGCTACGTCGGCAGCGACGGCTCCGTCCGGTGGGTCTGCACCAACACCCTGGTCACCGGGTGCAACTGGCTGGCACGCCGTGAGGGAGGGGTGTGCTTCGCCTGCGAGCTGACCGGGGCCCACCCCGACGACACCGCCCCGGCCTCCGTACGTCAGCAGTATTCCTATGCCGAGCAGGCGAAACGTCACCTGCTGGTGGAGCTCGACGCGCTCGGGCTGGTGGTGCGTACGAAGCGGGAGGATCCTGCCGAGGGCCTGATCTTCGACCTGTTGGCCAGCGACGGGATCGCGACCACCCCCGACGTGGTCATCGGCCATAACCGTGGGGTGATCACCATCGACCTCGCCGAGTCGGACGACGCCTACCGTGAGCACGTCCGGGCGACGCTCGCCGAGCCGTATCGCACCATGCTGGGCCACTTCCGCCACGAGGTCGGCCACTACTTCGAGTGGCAGCTCGTGCGGGGGAGCGAGGTGATGGAGCGGTGCACCGAGGTCTTCGGCGACGAGTCGGTCCCCTACGAGCAGGCACTCAAGCGTCACTACTCCGAGGGTCCGCCGAAGGGCTGGGAGCACCACTACATCTCGACGTACGCCACGATGCACCCGTTCGAGGACTTCGCCGAGACCTGGGCCCACTTCCTGCACATCCACGACACCCTCGGCTCCGCCGCCTCGCACGGGCTCGCCGCTCCGGTGCCGACCGACAAGGCCTTCAGCGAGGTCGTCACCGACGTCTGGGTGCCGCTCTCGGCCGCGCTCAACGTCATCAACCGGTCGATGGGCCATGACGACCTCTACCCGTTCGTCATCCCGCCCGCCGTGCTGGACAAGCTCGACTTCGTCGCCTCCTTGGTTCAGGATTCAACGACACCGTAGGCTGATCTCATGGGGAAGCACGCGAAGTACGTCGAGCCCGGCAGCGAGTTCAACCGCGACATGAACTACATCCCCGACCGGATCACCGCGGGCGCCCGCACGCCCGAGTTCGGGCCCACCGACGTGCCGCTGTGGCCCGTCGAGCCGGGTCGCTACCGGCTGGTCGCGGCCGCCGCCTGCCCGTGGGCCAACCGGGCGATCATCGTGCGCAACCTCCTCGGGCTGCAGGACGTCATCTCCCTCGGTCTCGCCGGCCCGACCCACGACGCCCGGTCGTGGACCTTCGACCTCGACCCCGGCGGTGTCGACCCGGTGCTCGGGATCGAGCGGCTGCAGCAGGCCTACCTCGCCCGCTATCCCGACTACCCGCGCGGCATCACAGTGCCGGCGATCGTCGAGGAGGCCAGCGGCAAGGTCGTGACCAACGACTTCCCGTGGATCACCCACGACTTCTTCCACGAGTGGAGCGACTTCTTCGCCGACGACGCCCCCGACCTGTGGCCTCGCGAGCTCCGCGCGGAGATGGACGAGGTGAACAAGCGGGTCTTCACCGAGGTCAACAACGGTGTCTACCGCTGTGGCTTCGCCGGGTCGCAGGAGGCGTACGACGCTGCCTATGACCGCCTCTTCACGGCTCTCGACTGGCTCGAGGAGCGGCTGACCTCACAGCGTTATCTCGTCGGTGACCAGTTGACCGAGTCCGACATCCGGCTGTTCACGACGCTGGCCCGCTTCGACGCGGTCTACCACGGTCACTTCAAGTGCAACCGGCAGAAGCTCGTCGAGCTCCCCGCGCTGTGGGGCTACGCTCGCGACCTCTACCAGACCCCGGGGATCGGCGAGACGCTCGACTTCGGGCAGATCAAGGACCACTACTACAAGGTCCACACCGATCTGAACCCCACGCAGATCGTGCCCGCCGGGCCCGACCTCTCCGGCTGGGACGAACCGCACGGGCGCGACTCGCTCGGCTAGCCGACCCGAGTCGCCAGGGTCACCGCGGTCACCTGGCCGGGTAGCCCTGCCTGGACGCCTTGCGCTGCGCCGTGACGGCGTTGACGTAGGCGTTGGTCGGCGACATCCACAGCAGCACCAGGATCGCGATCACCAGCAGGAGCTGCGCGACGGTGACCACCACGCTGCCGGCCGACGTCGGGACCGAGACGTCGCCGAACGTCGAGCTGCCGGCGAGGTTGCCCAGGCTCGAGAGGCTGGAGATCAGCGAGAGCGAGCCGAAGACGGTGGCGGTGATGCGGGCCCAGTTGCGTCCCTTGCCGTTCATGATCGCCATCCAGATCCACAGACCGAGGCTGATCACCCCGAAGACCACCCCGCCGATCTGGACGATCGAGACGATCACGTCGGCCATGTTCTCCGCCTCGAAGACGGAGGGGTCGTACGTCGGCTGCTTCTCCATCTCCGTGACGATCAGCTTCTTCATCTCGGCCATGTCGGTGGTGAGGAGCACGATGGTCGAGACGACGTCGAGCAGGGCCCCGATCCACATGCCGATGACGGCGTACGTCAACGTCTTGGGTCGCTCGACGGGCGCCATCGGCGGCGCGGCCGGGGCGGGGTAGGGCTGCTGGTAGCCGTACTGATCGGACATCTGTGCCTCCTGACAGGTGCGGCGACTCTAGCGACGGCTCCGTCCGGGCACCACCCGAAATGCCCGTGAGCCTCGGCGTTCTCGAGCACGGGCTTTCCTGGGGGCGAGTACCGTTTGGGTGAGCCGATGTGTCACGGATCACAAGTCCGTGATCGGTGCAGCCAGCGGTGGCAACCCCACCCCGTGTGAAGGAAGCGTGATGACTGAATTCCTGACTCCGAGTCCCAGCCACCCAGACATGGTGCAGCTGTTGAACCCCGAGGGTGAGCGGGTCTCCCACCCCGACTACGAGTTCTCGCCCGACCGGCCCGAGGACGAGGCCGTACGCGGCTTCTACCGCGACATGGTGCTGACCCGTCGCCTCGACGTCGAGGCCACCGCGCTGCAGCGCCACGGCGAGCTGGGCCTGTGGGCGCAGCTGCTGGGCCAGGAGGCGGCGCAGATCGGCGCGGCCCGCGCGCTCGCGCCCCAGGACTTCGTCTTCCCGACCTACCGCGAGCACGGCGTCGCCTGGTGCCGCGATGTCGACCCGATGCAGCTGCTCGGACTCTTCCGGGGCACCGACCAGGGCGGCTGGGACCCCGCCGAGCACAACTTCGGGCTCTACACGATCGTCATCGGCGCCCAGACGCTGCACGCGACCGGCTATGCGATGGGCGTGCAGATGGACGGCCTCGTCGGCACCGGCGACCCGACCCGCGACACCGCGGTGGTGGCCCACTTCGGCGACGGCGCTTCCTCGCAGGGCGACGTCAACGAGGCGATGGTCTTCGCCGCCACCTACAACGCCCCGGTCGTCTTCTTCTGCCAGAACAACCAGTGGGCGATCTCCGAGCCGGTCGACCAGATGGTGAAGGTGCCGCTCTACAAGCGTGCTCAGGGCTTCGGTTTCCCAGGAGTGCGGGTGGACGGCAACGACGTGCTGGCGACCTACGAGGTGATGAAGGCCGCGCTCAAGCGGGCTCACGAAGGCGGTGGGCCCACCATGATCGAGGCCTTCACCTACCGGATGGGTGCCCACACGACCACCGACGACCCGACCCGCTACCGGGTCTCCGACGAGGTCGAGGCGTGGAAGCTGAAGGACCCGATCGCCCGCGTGGAGGCCTACCTGCGCCGCGGTGGTGGCGCCTCGTCGTCGTTCTTCTCCAAGGTCGAGGCCGAGGCCGACGAGCTCGGCGAACGCTTGCGGGCCGGCATCCATGCGTTGCCCGAGCCCGATCCGGTCGCGCTCTTCGACAACGTCTACTCCGAGCTGCCGCCAGAGCTGCGGGAGCAGCGCGACGGCTACGCGGCCTACCACGCCTCCTTCGATCTCGAGGGGGCCTCGCGATGAAGATGACACTGGCGAAGGCGCTCAACGCCGGGTTGCGGCGGGCGATGGAGGACGACCCGAAGGTCGTCCTGATGGGGGAGGACATCGGCCGGCTCGGCGGTGTCTTCCGGATCACCGACGGGCTGCAGAAGGACTTCGGCGAGGCCCGGGTGGTCGACACGCCGCTGGCCGAGTCGGGCATCGTCGGCACGGCGGTCGGGCTCGCGCTGCGGGGCTATCGGCCGGTCGTCGAGATCCAGTTCGACGGGTTCGTCTACCCGGCCTACGACCAGATCGTCTCGCAGGTGGCGAAGTTCCACTACCGCTCCGGCGGCAGGGTCGCGATGCCGATGGTCGTCCGGATCCCGTTCGGCGGCGGCATCGGGGCGGTCGAGCACCACAGCGAGTCACCGGAGGCGCAGTTCGCGCACACGCCGGGTCTCAAGGTCGTGGCCTGCTCCGACCCGCTCGACGCCTACTGGATGATCCAGCAGGCGATCGCCCACCCCGACCCGGTGATCTTCCTGGAGCCGAAGCGGCTCTACCACTCGACCAAGGCCGAGGTCGACGTCGACGCCGCTCCTGCCCCGCTGTTCGAGTCGCGGGTCGTGCGCGCGGGCACCGACGTGACCGTGCTGGCCTACGGGCCGACCGTGAAGACGGCCCTGACCGCCGCCGAGGCGGCCGCGGGGGAGGGCAAGTCGCTCGAGGTGATCGACCTGCGCACGCTCTCGCCGCTCGACATGGCGCCGGTCTTCGAGTCGGTGCGGCGTACGGGGCGGGCGGTCGTCGTCCACGAGGCCCAGGTCAACCTCGGTCTCGGCGCGGAGGTCGCCGCCCGCGTCGCCGAGCAGTGCTTCCACTCGCTGGAGGCGCCGGTGCTCCGTGTCGGCGGGTTCGACACCCCCTACCCGCCGGCACGGGCCGAGGAGTTCTTCCTCCCCGACCTCGACCGTGTGCTGGATGCCGTCGACAGGAGCCTGGCGTGGTGAACGAGTTCAAGCTGCCCGACGTCGGCGAGGGCCTGACCGAGGCCGAGATCGTCGAGTGGCACGTCGCCGTCGGCGACGTCATCAAGGTCAACGACCCCGTCTGCGACATCGAGACCGCCAAGTCGGTCGTCGAGCTGCCCTCTCCCTATGCCGGTGTCGTCCAGGAGCTCCTGGTCGAGGTCGGCGACGAGGTCCAGGTCGGCACCCCGATCATCCGCATCGGCGACTCCGTCGAAGCCTCACCCCCTCAGGCCGAAGCGTCACCCCCGCAGGCCGAGAAGTCAGATCTGCAGGTCGAAGCGTCACCGCCAGAGCCGGAGGAGGCCGAAGGGCCGCTCAACCTGGTCGGCTACGGGTCCAAGGAAGACGCAGTCGTACGCCGCACCCGATCCGTCTCCGCACAGGTCGCGGGCACCACGACGGGCAACGGGGTGCTGGCCAAGCCGAGCGCGCGGAAGCTGGCGCGCGACCTCGACGTCGACCTGGCCACGGTCACCCCGGAGCGTACGGACGGCGTGATCACCACGGCCGACCTCGGCCGCGCCGGGACCGAGACGACCAGCGGGACCGAGACGACCAGCGGGGCCGGCGAGCGTCGCGAGCCGATCAAGGGCCTGCGCAAGCAGATGGGCCAGGCGATGGTCGACTCGGCGTTCACGCTGCCGCACGTCACCATCTGGACGACGACCGACGTCACCGCGACCACCGACCTGGTGGGCCGGCTCAAGGCGCGACGCGAGTTCGCCGACGTACGCGTCTCGCCGCTGCTGATCGTGGCGAAGGCGTGCCTGCTGGCGATGCGGCGCACCCCGATCGTCAACTCCTGGTGGGACGAGGCCGCCCAGGAGATCGTGTTCAAGGACTACGTCAATCTCGGCATCGCCGCGGCGACGCCGCGCGGGCTGCAGGTGCCGAACGTCAAGGGGGCCGAGCGGATGTCGCTGGCCGAGCTCGGCGGTGCGATCAACGAGCTGACCGATGTCGCGCGCACCGGCAAGACCCCGCCTGCCGACCAGGCCGGAGGGACGTTCACGATCACCAACATCGGGCCGTTCGGCATCGACGGCGGCGCGCCCATCATCAACCCGGGCGAGTCCGCGATCCTCAGCGTCGGTGCGATCAAGCGTCAGCCGTGGGTCGTCGGGGAAGGCGACGACGAACGCATCGAGCCGCGCGACGTCTGCACCGTCGCGCTCAGCTTCGACCACCGCCACATCGACGGCGAGGCCGGCTCGCGCTATCTCTCCGACGTGGGTGCCGTCCTCTCGGACCCGAGCACCGCTCTGATGTTCTGATGTTCTGAGTCGACATTCGCCGTTCGCTACCCGGAGGGGCATCGATTCTGCAATGATCCTGCGGCCCGCGCTGACGCGGGCCTGAGATCTTCTGGAGGCAGGAATGGTGCTCCTCACGGGGCGCACGCTGCTCGCCGGGATCGTCGCGCTGGCCGCCTCGGCGACCATGCTCGCGGCGAGTCCCGCGAGCGCGGCGACGACTTCGACCGGCGTACGGTGCACGATCGTCGGTACGTCCGGTGGTGATGTCCTGAAGGGCACGTCACGGCGCGACGTCATCTGCGGACGCGGCGGCAGCGACATCATCTACGCCAGGGGCGGCGACGATCTCATCGATGCCGGATCCGGTGGGGATCACGTCTACGCCGGCTACGGCGCCGACAAGGTGCTCGCCGGGAGCGGCGAGGACCGGATCCACGGTGGTGGCGGCACGGACAGCCTCTACGGGGGCACCGGCCAGGACCACATCTGGGGTGAGGACGGCGGTGACGTCATCTCCGGTGGCGATCACCTCGACGTGATCTCCGGCGGGGCAGGGGCCGACCGCATCTACGGCGGCGCTGCCGGCGACACCATCTATGGCGGCACAGGCGCAGACGCCGTCTCCGGAGGCACCGGAGCCGACTCGGTCAGCGGAGGCGACGGCAACGACAAGCTCGCGGGCGGCGACGGCAACGACCGGCTCTCCGGCGGCTACGGCGACGACCGTCTCCACGGGAACGACAACCGCGACACCATCAGCGGCGGCCCGGGCCAGGACCTGCTCTGGGGCGAGAGCAGCAACGACATCCTCAACGGCGACAGCGGCAACGACAAGCTCGCGGGCGGATCAGGGGTGGACGAGGTCCACGGCAACGGGGGCACCAACACCTGCTACTACGACGTCTACGACTACCTCTACGGCTGCTTCCGCGACACCAAGGCACCGGTGATCGTCTCGGCCTCCCTGTCTCCGACGGCGGTCGACTCGGACTCTGGCGACACGTTGGTCCGGGTGCGGGTTCACGTGAAAGACGACCTTCGCGTCTCCCGGGTTCAGGGATGGGTCACCGGCCTCGCCGACGACAACCCGGCGCAGCTCTACACCAGCTTCATGCCGATGGTCTCCGGTGGTATCCGCGACGGCTGGTGGCAGGGCTACGTCACCGTGCCCCGGTGGACACCCGGCGGCAAGCTCTCCCTCCAGGCCATCGCGTCGGACACCGCCGGCCGTGAGACCGAGAAGGTCGCCGCCTCGATGCAGGTGACCAGCACCAACCCGGACGAGGCGCCGCCGGTGGTGCGGCTCAAGAGCCTGAGCGCGACGTCCGTCGACGTACGCACCGGTGCGAAGACCATCAAGGCGGTGCTGACGGTGACCGACCGGATCGGGGTGACCGAGATGAACGGGTTGGACTCCCTGAGCGTGTGCTTCGGCCGCACGATGCACGGCGACTTCATCTGTGGGGCCGACCCGGTGCGTACGGCCGGCACCATCTATGCCGGTGAGTGGACGGTGAGCCTGACGGTCCCGAAGGGCACCCCGACCGGGGCGTACGACCTCCAGGTCTATGCGGCAGACCGCATCTCGGTCACCGAGGACTACTACGGCCCGCACCTCTACCAGGAGTGGGTCGACACCTATCCGAGCTCGGTGCGGCCGGAGCAGGAGCTGCCGGGCGCGACCTTCAAGGTCACCGGGTCCTGACGGCAGAGGCTGGACGTGGGAGCTCCGGAGTCACCGAGTGACTCCGGAGCTCCCACGTGCCACGTCACCCGTGGATGTCTCTGCGCCGGAAGCCGACCAGGGCTGCCAGGAGCAGCGCCACGGCCACTCCGAGCAGGCCGAGGGTGTGGCTGGCGGGCATGGTCTCCGAGAGGGTGTTCTTGACCCACCAGAACGGTGAGATGCCACGCAGCCAGTCGGGCAGGTCGAGCATGTCGGCGAACATCAGCACCAGGAACATCCAGCCGAACAGCGCCCAGGCGGCCCCGGAAGCCCGCGGGACCCAGGAGTAGACGGCCACCGTGAACCCGAGCACGACCAGGATGGCGGGGGCGTACGCCAGCGCCAGACCGGTGAAGTCACCGAACGTGATCGAGTCGAGGCCCGCGGCGAAGCCGCCGAGCGCCATCGCCCAGATGCCGCTGAAGAGGACCACCATCGAGCCGATGGCGACCACCAGCAGGTTGGCGAGCAGCCATCGGGTGCGCGCCACCGGCTTCGCGAGCACCAGCGCCGCCCGGGTGGCATCCTCCTCGGCCTTCGCACGCAGCATCATCACGACGGCGAAAGCGCCGGCGCCGAGAGCCGAATAGGCCGCGATGAACGCCGCGAAGACCTTCACCATCTCGTCGCCCGAGCCCTTGAGCAGCTGGTCGTAGAGCGGGTTGTCGCCCACGGCCTCGAGCATGTTGGGCACCTCGGTCAGGATCGTGCCGGTGGCGAACCACATCAGCGCGAGCCCCACCGCGGTCCAGGCGAGGGCGCTCCACTGCCGCACCCAGGCGAGGGAGACCGGGCCGTTCAGGTAGGCCGGGGCGTCGGCCCGCCCGCTGCGCACCTTCACCATCCCGGCGCCGAAGTCGCGGTGGGAGCCGAGGACGGCGGCGACCACGAGCAGCGCCAGCGCGACGACCACGGCGATGCCGAGCGGCCAGATCCGGGTGTCGACGAAGACGCGGGTCTGGTGCACCCAGGCGATGGGGGAGAGCCACGACAGCGCGCTGCCGTGCGGCTCCTGGATGTCGCCGATGACGCGGGCGACGTAGGTGACGCCGAGCACGCCGAAGGCCATGCCCAGCGCCCCGCCGCTGCTCTCCGAGACCTGCGAGGTGACCAGCGCGACCGCTCCGTAGACCAGTGCCGCGAGCGCGATCCCGAAGGCCATCACCGCCGAGTCGACCGGGTCGAGCCCGACGCCCACCAGCGCGAGGGTGCTGGCGGTTGCGACGAGCGCGTTGGTCAGGAGCACCTCGACGATGACCGCGACCGACGGCGCGTGCCGCCCGAGGACGCCGGCGCGCATCAGCTCGGAGCGGCCGGACTCCTCCTCGGCGCGGGTGTGCCGTACGACCTGCAGGATCGTCATCGCCGCCAGCGCGATCGTCACCCAGAGGATGAGCTCGTTGGCCGCCGCGGGCCCGCGACGGTAGTCGTCGAGGCCGTATCCGGGACCGCCCATGGCGATCATCGCGGGGCTGCTCAGCGTCGCCGCCCGGCCCGCCCGCGCCTGCGGGTCGTCGTCGAGCACGGCGTACTCACCGCCCGGCGCGAGCGAGGCGAGGTAGAGCAGCGCGATCACGACGGTCCACACCGCGATCCGGATCCGGTCGCGCCGGAGCATGAACCAGATCAGGTGGCCGCTGCCCGTGAAGTCCGCGAGGGCCGTACGCCGCGGTGCGACCGTTGCCACCGCACTCATCGCTTGCTCTCCTCGAGGTCGGCGGCCGGCTCGATGACGTCGCCGTAGTGGCGCATGAAGAGCTCCTCGAGCGAGGGCGGGGTGATGGTGAGGCCGTGGACGTCGAGGTCGGTCAGGGTCTTCATGACCTCGCCGACCGCGCTGTTGTCCACGTCGAAAGCGACCCGGGTGCCGGCGCCGTTCTTGCTGGTCACCAGGTCGTTGACGGCCTGCAGGCCGCTCAGCGCGGCGGGGTCGCCGCCGACGGTGGCGACGACGGAGGAGCGGGTCAGGTGGCGCAGCTCGTCGAGCGTGCCGGACTCGACGGCGACGCCGGCACGGATGATCGTGACGGTGTCGCAGACCTTCTCGACCTCGCTGAGGATGTGGCTGGAGAGCAGCACGGAGGAGCCCGCCGCCTTCGCCTCTCGGGCGTACTCGGTGAAGACCGCCTCCATCAGCGGGTCGAGGCCGGAGGTCGGCTCGTCGAAGATGTAGAGGTCGGACTCGTCGAGGAAGGCAGCGACCAGGGCGACCTTCTGCCGGTTGCCCTTGGAGTAGGTGCGCGCCTTCTTGGTCGGGTCGAGGTCGAACCGCTCCAGCAGCTCGGCCTTGCGGGCCTTGCGACGCGTCTTGTCACCCGTGGGCTTGAGCCGGGTGAGGTAGTCGATGCACTCGCCACCGGACAGGTTGGGCCACAGGTTGACGTCACCGGGGACGTACGAGATCCGCTTGTGCAGCGCGACCGCGTCACGCCAGACGTCGCCGCCGAAGAGGCGAGCGGTGCCGGCGTCGGCGCGCAGCAGGCCGAGCAGGATCTTGATGGTGGTCGACTTGCCGGCGCCGTTGGGGCCGAGGAAGCCGGCCACCTGGCCGGGCTGGACGGTCAGGTCGAGGCCGTCGAGGGCCTTGAACGAACCGAAGGACTTGTGCAGACCCGCGATCTCGACCGCGGGGATGTTGTCGGACATGAGAGCTCTCTTCCACGTTTGGGGATCAGGAGGACGTACGCCGACGGGGCTGGTCGTGATTCAGCTGTGCTCAATCGACCGAGGGCTCCGTCGGGGCCTCCTGCGGCGGGTCCGGGACGTAGAGCAGGTATTCGTCGAGCATGCGCCGGGTGGTGAAGACGCCTTGGGTGTAGAGCTCGATCATCGGGAGGTAGCTCGTCTCCAAGAAGCTGCGCACCATGCCGCTGATGTCGCTGGGATCCTTGGGCGGGTTGAGGGTGAGCTCGAGCATGAGCGAGCCGAGGGCGGAGAGGACCAGGTAGCGGGACCTGGCCGTCTCGTCGCGGCTGGGTTTGATCAGGCCGGCCTCGACGCCGTGCTTGGTGTAGCCGACCGCGTCATCGATCATCTGCTCGATGAAGGTGCGACCGACCGGGCCACCGTCCTGCAGCGAGCGGAGCACGTAGCCGAGCATCGGTGCGTACTCGTCGGCGGCGGCGAACCGGTGCAGGATGCCCTGCCCGGAAGCCACCTCGTCGATCGTCGCGTTCTTCGTCGCCCGGATCTCGGCGAGCACCTGCTCGTCGCACTCGGCGTGGAGTTCGTCCTTGGAGCCGAAGTGGTGGATCACCAGCGCGGGGCTGACCCCGGCGTCGGTCGCGATCGACCGCACCGAGGCGCCGAACCCGTCCCGAGCGAACCGCAGCACCGCCGCGTCGCGGATCCGTTCGCGGGTGGTCGGGTCGGGCTGGGTTGAACGCATGTTTAATGCTAAACACGTGTTCAATCGAAACGCAAGAGGTGAGTGGGTCCGGGCGCGGCAGAATCCCGCCGTGGCGGGAAGATCAGGCCTGGTGGCGCAGAATCAGCCGGCGTAGCGCGCGGCTCGCGCTGTCGGGTCTCCGGGTCCGGCGGCCAGCAGCGCCAGCAGCTCGTCCTCGAGGGCCTCGCCGACGCGGCGGCAGAACGCCTCGAGCTCGTCGGCGGCGTCAGGAGTCTCGGGGACGATGCGGTCGACGACCCCGATCTGCTGGAGGTTGACCGCCAGCACCTGCTGGGCCTCGGCCATCTCGGCGGCGTGATCGGCGTTGCCGTGGACGATCGCCGAGGCGCCTTCCGGCGGCAGCGGAGAGAGCCAGGCGTGCTGTGCCGCGACCACCCGGTCGGCGGGGAGGAACGCGAGCGCGCCGCCGCCGTTGCCCTCGCCGAGCATCAGGCTGAGCGTGGGGGTCTCGAGGTTGACGAGCGCTCCCAACGTACGCGCGATCTCGCCGGCGATCCCGCCGTTCTCCGCCTCCGCGGACAGTGCTGCGCCGGGGGTGTCGATGACGGTGACGACGGGGAGCCCGAGCCCGGCGGCGAGCTTCATGCCGCGCTGTGCCTCGCGCAGACCTTCGGGGCCGAGCGGTTGATGGGCCTGCTCGCGGCGGTCCTGGGCGAGCACGAGACACGGGGCCGACCCGAACCGTGCCAGCGCGATGATCAGGCCCGGGTCGCGCTCGCCCTGCCCGGTGCCGTTGAGGGGTACGACGTCGGACGCCGCGATCCGTAGCAGCGCCCGCGCTCCGGGCCGGTCGATGCGCCGGGAGCGAGTGATCGCATCCCAGGTGTCGACCTCCGCCGAGGCGTCACTTCTGCAGGACGAGTCGTCAGCAGGTGACCCCTCGGCCTGCAGGGGCGACTTCTCGACCGGCGTACGTGACTCCTCGGCCTGCAGGGGTGACTTCTCGGCTGGGCGGAGGTCGAGGATGGCGAGCACGCGGTCGACGAGGCCGGCGAGCTCGTCGGGAGGTACGACGCCGTCGACGAGGCCGTGGGCGAAGAGGTTCTCCGATACCTGTACGCCCGACGGGAAGGGTCGCCCGTTGAGCACCTCGTAGACCTTGGGGCCCAGGAAGCCCAGCAGCGCCTCGGGCTCGGCGACGGTGACGTGTCCCAACGATCCCCACGAGGCCATCACCCCGCCGGTGGTGGGGTGGCGCAGGTAGACGAGGTAGGGGAGCCCGGCTTCCTTGTGGCGGGTGACGGCCTCGGCGATGCGCACCATCTGCACGAACGCCGGCGTGCCTTCCTGCATCCGGGTGCCGCCCGAGGCCGGCCCGGCCATCAGTGGGAGCCCCTCGGCGGTGGCCCGCTCGATGGCCGCGATCAGCCGATCGGCCGAGGCGCGACCGATCGACCCGGCCAGGAACTTGAACTCGGAGAGCACCACGGCCACCCGCCGACCGGCGATGCGGGCCTCCCCGGTCGCCACCGACTCGTCCGTGCCCGCGCGCTCGCGCGCGCGAGCCAGGTCGGCGGCGTACGCCTCGGAGATGTCGCCGTAGGAGGGTGCGGTGTCCCACGGGCTCCAGGTGCCCGGGTCGAGGACGAGGTCGATCAGCTCAGCGGAGGTCAGGCCCATGGATCGGACGATACCTACGGATTGGACCACTGGCCGGACCTGTCCGGGGGAGCCGCCAGTAGACGATAGTCTATTAATTAAGTCAACAATATTTAGGAGTCTGGAATGAGCGCGCAGACCACCCCCGAGCTCCTCTGGTATCTGCCCAACTTCGTCGAGACCGGTCACCGCGGCGACACCGCGTCGGCGGAGGAGGGCTACGGCACCCTCGACTATCAGGTCGGGCTGGCCGAAGCGGTCGAGGACGCCGGCTGGTCGGGTGCGTTGCTGGGCACGAGCTGGGGGAGGCCCGACACGTTCACCGTGGCGACGGCGCTCGCGGCACGCACGACGAGGTTCGAGCCGCTCATCGCGATCCGGCCCGGCTTCTGGCGCCCGGCGAACTTCGCCACCGCGGCCGCCACCCTCGACCAGCTCAGCAAAGGGCGGGTGCGGGTCAACATCGTCTCGGGCCAGGACGACCTCGCTGCCTACGGTGACCGTGAGGACTCGCGCGAGGCCCGCTATGCACGCACCAAGGAGTTCATGCGGCTGGTGCGGCGGTTGTGGACCGAGGAGTCCGTCACGGCCGACGGCGACCACTTCCGGGTCGCCGGCTCCACGGTCACCCCGAGGCCGTACGCACTCCCGGGCCGTCCTCGCCCCAGGCTCTACTTCGGCGGCGCCTCGCCGGAGGCCGAGGCGGTGGCCGCGACGGAGGCCGACGTGCAGCTCTTCTGGGGCGAGCCGTTGGACGGCGTCGGCGAGCGGATCGAGCGTCTGCGCGGGCTGGAGCGGTCGCTCGAGCGTGACCTGGCGCCGCTCGAGTTCGGGCTGCGGATCACCACGCTGGTCCGAGGCACCCGCGAGGAGGCTTGGCGTGACGCCGAGGAGAAGGTGCGTCAGATGGCCGACTCGGTCGGCGATCGCGAGTTCCGGGCCGGTCGGGCTGCCGTCGGTCAGAACCGTCTCCTCGACCTCGCCGACCGCGGCGAGGTGCTCGACGAGTGCCTCTACACCGCTCCCGGAAGGTATGGCGGTGGCGGCGCCGGCACGACCTGGCTGGTCGGCTCGGCCGACGATGTCGCCGGGGCGCTGAAGCGCTACCAGGACCTCGGTGTGACCCACTTCGTGCTCTCGGACACGCCCTACCGGACCGAGGTCGACCGGGTCGGCAAGGCACTGATCCCGCGTCTGCGGCCTGGCGTGACGGACGCGCTAACTGGCTCAAACGCGACGAGTCGAACGTAGTTAACCGGAAAGACACGCTCCTGACCTGCGAAAACCATTGGTAGCTGGAGGGTGTTCGTCCTATTCTGGGTAGCGCCCGGTTCGCGCTGGGCATATCCCAGTCAGCCCGAACGAAGGCACCAGTCATGATCACGCAGCACTCGACCACCGCTCCGGCGGCGTGGTCGTTGACCGCTGCGCACGAGCGTGACCCTCATGCTCGCGGGAGTCGACAGTGACCTGGGTGCATAGCCGCACCGGATCGCGCCGGGCCGCTCCTGCGAGACATGTCTGTCTCGCTGGGGCGGCCTTTTTGTTTCCTTCTGTCCGGCTCCTAGGAGGCAGTCGAGCATGAACACGACCGTGGGCGCGGTGACGCTCTACAACGCCTCCTTCGAGCCGCTCGGGCGGGTCTCGTTCAAGCATGCCGTGCGGATGCTGTTCCGCGAGGTGGCGGTGGTGCACGAGCAGCAGGGCGACAAGATGATCGGGCCGCACCCCTGGCCCCGGGCCGTGCGGCTGGTCCGCTACGTCGCCATGCACTGGATGTATCGGCCCGCCGGCTACTCCCGCGAGGGAGTGCTGAAGCGCGAGCACCACCGGTGCGCCTACTGCGGCGGCCACGCTCGCACCATCGACCACCTGCTTCCACAGTCGCGCGGCGGCAGGTGGACATGGATGAACACCGTCGCGGCCTGCGGCACGTGCAACGGCCGCAAGGGCAACCGCACGCCGGAGGAGGCGCACATGATGCTGCGGATCGAGCCGTACGTGCCCACCCGTGCACAGCTCGCCGCCATCGCCTGAGGGCTCGATGTCAGAGGTCGACGCCCGCGGAAACCGTCGCGCCGACTTGACGATTCATTAATAAGTACGATGGACTAACAAACATGTCGAAGACAAGGCGGCGCACACTGCGACCGATCGGGAAGCTGCTGCAGGAAGACGCGCGGCGCCATCACCGCTCGCTGGTGCTGCAGCACCTCTTCGCGGTCGGCCCCGCGAGCCGCGCCGACCTCGCTCGCGCATCGGGGCTGACCCGGGCCACCGTCTCCGATCTGGTCGGCAGCCTGCTCGACGACGGGCTCGTCGAAGAGCTGGGTGCTCCGGTGGAGAGCCGGGTCGGGAAGCCGCCGATGCTCGTGGGCCTCGCCGCCGACGCCACCCACATCGTCGCCATCGACGTCTCCGGTGACGACGATGTCGTCGGGGCCGTGCTCAACCTGACCGGTGAGGTCGTGCACCGCGCCACCACCCCGTGGCGCGGGCGCACGGGCGACGCCGCCGTACGCCTCGTGAAGGGCCTGGTCGCGGAGATGATCGCCGCCACCGACCGGCCGATCCTGGGCGTCGGCATCGGCAGCCCCGGCGTGGTCTCGGCCGACGGCACCGTGGTCGCCGCCCCCAACCTCGGCTGGAGCGACGTCGCCCTGGCCGATCAGGTCCGGCGCGAGACCGGCAGACCGACGTACGTCGCCAACGACGCCAACACGGCGGTGCTGGGCGAATACACCTTCGGCCAGTCCGGCGACGGTGGTCTGATGCTGATCCGGGTCGGCACCGGTGTGGGTGCGGGGCTCGTGCTCGAGGGTGCGCTGCTGCACGGGTTCGTCGACGCGGCCGGTGAGGTCGGCCACGTGACCGTCGATCCCGACGGCCCGCTGTGCGCCTGTGGCCGCCGTGGCTGTCTGGAGACCTTCCTGGCGGTGCCGCACCTGCGCGAGCGCCTCGAGAGGGCCGAGGAGGATGTGCTGGTCGAGGCCGGTGCCCATCTCGGAAAGGTGCTGGCGCCCGTGGTCGGCACCCTCAACCTTCACGAGCTGGTGCTCTCCGGGCCCGCGGATCTCCTCGACGGACCGCTGCGAGAGACCTCCGACCGCATCATCCGGGAGCGGACGATGCCGGTCAGCGGCGAGCGCCTCGAGCTCCGCACCTCCACCCTCGGCGACGACGTCGTGATCGTCGGCGCGGCCGTGCTCGTGCTCGCCGGCGAGCTGGGGGTGTCGTGATGCCGAGGCCTCAGGAGCGTGCCGAGACCCTCGCGCTGCGCGTGCAGGTCTCGGCCTTCGCCGGCACCGACCTGCCGGCCGACTACGCCGGCCTGCTCCGCGAGGGCATGGGCGGGATCTGCCTGTTCGGGACGAACACGGAGGCCGGTGAGGAGTCCGTACGCAGCCTGACGGGTGCGATCAGGGCGGCATCCGCCGAGGGTGGCTGGACACCGGTGATCGCCATCGACGAGGAGGGCGGCGACGTCACCCGGCTGGAGGCGCAGACCGGCTCGTCGGTGCTCGGGGCCGCCGCGCTCGGCGCGGCCGACGACCTCTCGCTGACCGAGGCCACCGGCCGGGCGATCGGGTCGAGGCTGGCCCGGGCGGGCATCAACCTCAACCTGGCGCCGGTCGCCGACGTCAACTCCAACCCCGACAACCCGGTGATCGCGACCCGGTCGTTCTCCCGCGACGCCGACGTGGCGGCCGAGCACGTGGCCGCCTGGGTCACGGGGCTGGAGTCGACCGGGGTCGCCGCCTGCGTCAAGCACTTCCCCGGCCACGGCGACACCGGTCAGGACAGCCACGTCGACCTCCCGGTGCTCGAGGCGTCGCTCGCGACGCTGCGCGAGCGTGAGCTGGTGCCGTTCCAGGCCGCGGCCGAGGTCGGAGCAGCCTCGGTCATGACCTCCCACATCGTGGTGCCCGCGCTCGATCCGGAGCTTCCGGGCACCCTCTCCGCGCCGGTGCTCGAGCTGGCCCGTGAGCTCGGCTATGCCGGCCCGGTCGTCTCCGACGCCCTAGACATGGCTGGTGCCTCGGCGACCCGTGGCATCCCCGCGGCCGCGGTGCTCTCGCTCGCGGCCGGCGCCGACCTGCTCCTGCTCGGCCCCGACAAGCCCGTCTCGCTGGTGCGGGAGACCGCTGCCGCCATCGTGGCGGCCGTCGACTCCGGTGAGCTCTCGCTGGAGCGGCTCGAGGATGCGGTCGCGCGCGTCGACGGGCTGCTCGCCGGCATGGCCGACCCAGCCGCGACTGACGCGACCGTCGCGACCGACCCGCGCTTCGAGGAGGCATCGGTCGAGGGTGCCCGCAAGGCTCTGGTCGCGGCCGGCGACCTCGGCTCGCTCCCCGACCTGACCGGCGCCCTCGTCGTCACCGTCGGCACCGAGGCCAACATCGCGGTCGGTGACGTGCCCTGGGGGCTGGCGCCCGACGTCGTGGTGCGCCCCGACGACCCGCTCCCCGATCTCCCCGACGTGCCCCTCATCGTGCAGGTGCGTGACGCCCACCGCCGGCCCGAGGTCGGCCGCACCGTCGCCGAGCTGCGCCGAGCTGCGGTGCTGGTGGAGTGGGGGTGGCCCGGGGCGTACGACGCCGGGCTGCCGCGACTGTGCCCGCAGGGCTACTCGCTGCCGGGTGTGGCCGCGGTGACCGACGTGCTCCGGCAAGCGGGTTGGCAGCGGTGAGCGACGTACGGGTCGGCCTCGACATCGGGGGCACCAAGATCCATGGCATCGCGATCGGGCCCGACGGCGTGGTGCTGGCGGAGGAGCGCGTCGCCACGACCCGCGGGCCCGAGGGCGTCGTGACCAGCGCGGCGGCAGTGGTCGCGGCGCTTCGCGCATCCCTCGACGGCGACGTGATCAGGTCGATCGGTGCCGGTATCCCGGGCATCGTCGACACCCGCGCCGGCACCGTCAAGCACGCGGTCAACCTGGGCCTCGACGGTGCCGCCTTCCCGCTCGCCGAGCTCCTCGGGGCGCGAGCCGGCGCGGTGGTCACGCTCGAGAACGACACCAACGCGGCGACCCTCGGCGCCCATGCCGTCGAGGACGTCGACGACCTCGTCTACCTCTCCCTCGGCACCGGTCTGGCCGCCGGCCTCTATCTCGGCGGTGCGCTCCGGCGAGGTTTCCACGGTGCGGCGGGCGAGGTGGGGCATCTCCCGGTCGACCCGGAGGGCGCGGTCTGCGGCTGCGGGCAGCGCGGCTGCCTCGAGCTGGTCGCGTCCGGTGCTGCTCTCGCCTCCGCCTGGCCCACGACGACCGGTCACCCGGCCGCGGCTCTCTTCGCGGCCGCCACCGAGGGCGACCCGGCGGCGATCGCCGTACGTGACCGCTTCGCCACCGGCGTCGCCGCGGCGATCCGCGCGCTGGCGCTGGCCGTCGACCCCGAGCGCGTCGTCATCGGCGGCGGTGTCGCCGCGATCGGCGAACCGCTGCGTGAGGCGATCGCGGTCGCGCTCACCGAGCAGGCCGAGACCTCGCCGTTCCTCGCCTCCCTGGAGCTGGCCTCGCGGCTGCGGGTGGTCTCGTCCGCTCCGGTGGCGGCGATCGGCGCCGCCCTGATCACTCCTCAGCGCACCCCTCGAACCCCGATCCGGATGAAGGACTGACATGGAAGTAGTGGTCCTGGACGATGCCGCCGCCGTGGCGGCTCTCGCCGCGGACGCGATCGAAGCAGTCGTACGCCGCAGGGCGGCCGACAACACCTCGGCCGTGCTCGGGCTGGCGACGGGCTCGACCCCGCTGGCGACCTACGAAGAGCTCATCAGGCGCGCCCAGGACGGCCGCGGGCCGTCGTACGCGGGCGTGGAGACCTTCAACCTCGACGAGTACGTCGGCCTGCCCGATGGCCACGAGCAGGCCTATCTGGCGACCATCCGGCGGGAGTTCACCGATGCGGTCGGCATCCCGCCCGAGCGGGTCCACGGCCCGGACCCGACCGAGGCGACGCTGCCCGACGCGGGGGAGCGCTACGAGGCGGCGATCGAGCGGGCCGGCGGCATCGACGTGCAGCTCCTCGGCATCGGCTCCGACGGTCATCTGGCCTTCAACGAGCCGGGCTCCTCGCTCGCGTCGCTGACCCGGATCAAGACCCTCACGGCCACGACCAGGCGCGACAACGCGCGCTTCTTCGGGTCCCCCGACGCGGTGCCCCACCACGTGCTCACCCAGGGTCTCGGCACCATCTCCAGGGCCGGCCACCTGCTTCTGCTGGCCACCGGTGAGGGCAAGGCGGCCGCCGTCGCGGAAGCCGTCGAGGGCCCGGTCTCGGCCAGCTGCCCGGCTTCCGTGCTCCAGCACCACCGCCACGTCTCCGTGCTCCTCGACGAGGCCGCGGCCTCCCGCCTCGCTCGCCTCGACTACTACCGCGAGGTCTACGCCGACAAGCCCGGCTGGCAGGGCATCTGAGCGGGCATCTGAGCGGGCGTCAGAGCGCCTCGCGGAGCCGCTCGGCGGCGGTCTCCGGCGGGATGTCGTTGACCCAGAGCGCGACACCCGACTCGATGCCTGCCAGATACTTCAGCCGCCCGGGAGCTCGCCGGATCGTGAAGATCTCGGTGGCCAGGTGCCAGGTGTCCTCACGTCCGACCGGCGCCTGCTGCCAGCCGGCGATGTACGGCACCGGCCCGGCGTCGTCGAGACCGTCCATCCGCTGCAGGCACTCCTGGTAGATGACGCCGAGGTCGTCCATCTCCGCGGGCGTGAGACCCGGCAGCGTGCCGACGTGGCGCCGCGGCACGACCCGGATCTCGTAGGGCCAGCGGCCCGCATAGGGCACGTACGCCACGAACGTCTCGTTCTCGGCGACCACCCGCGACCCGTCGGCGATCTCGTCGGCGAGCACCGCGCACTGGAGGCAGTCACCGGTCGCCTCGCGGTGGGCGTCCGCGGCGTTCACCAGCGACTCGATCCGAGGCGGCAGCACCGGCATCGCGTAGATCTGGCCGTGCGGGTGCTGCAGCGTCACCCCGATCTCCTCGCCGCGGTTCTCGAAGCAGAAGACGTAGGCCACCTCCGGCATCGCCATCAGCTGCTCGGTGCGGTGGGCGAGCGCCGCGAGCACCGTGCGCACCCGCTCCGGAGGGAGGTCGACGAAGCTCTGGTCGTGGTCGCTGGTGAAGCAGACCACCTCGCACCGGCCGCGCCCCGGCCGGGAGACGAACGGCTCCCCTGTCGCCTCGCCGACGGCCACCGTCGACAGCGCCGGGAACCGGTTCTCGAAGGCCACCACGTCATAGCTCTCCGCCGGGATCTCGGTGAGCCGGCCGTCGATCGACGGGCACAGCGGGCACTCGTCCGAGGGCGGCTTGAACGTACGCGTCTGCCGGTGTCCTGCCACCGCGGTCCAGGTGGCGGTCAGCCGGTCCCAGCGCAGCTGCGACCCGCCCGCCCGCGGCTCCAGCGGCCGCTCGTCGTGCACCGTCCGTGTCGTCGGCTGCTCGTCGAAGAACCAGATCTGGCGTCCGTCGGCTAGTTCGGCTGGCGTGGCCACTGGGGAAGTCGGCATGCGCCGATTATCCCCTTCCCGGGGTGGACGGTGACGACCGGATGCGGCCTTCCAGATGATTGCAAGACTACATAGATCTAGGTAGTGTTGTCGTCATGAAGGAGACGCGGGTGCCGATGACGGCGGCCTCCAGGATGGGCGTGTCAGCGCTGGCGGCGAAGAGCGCCGAGGGTCGAGTCGTCCTCACCAGCCACGGGAGAGCAGTTGCCGTGATCGGGTCGGCCGAGCATCTCGATGCCGACCTTCGCGCGCTTCGAGAGGCGACGGCTCGGGTGATCGACGCCGCCGCCGACATCGTCTCCTCACGTGGCGAGACGCTGTCTCTGGAGGAGACCTGCGAACGGCTCGGTGTCGACGTGGAGCGGGTCCGTGAGCGGGCCGCCGATCGTCGCGACGTCGCCTAGCTCGTGCGAGCAGGCGAGAGCTTTCCGTACGACCAGGCCTACATCGAGTTCAACGACGCCTTCGTCGAGTCGCTCGAGCCGCTGACGATCGCGCAGCGTGAGTCTCTCCTGGCCGACGTCGTCGCGTTGTGCCGCAACCCGGCCGGCGCGCACCCACTCAGCAACCGTGGTGGGCAGAAGCTCGCGGGGTGGAACACGCTCGACGTGCTCCAGAAGGAGTATCGGGTCGTCTTCGCCAGCCGGGTCGACGTCGTCGACGGGGTCGCCGTCGGGATGATCGAGGTGTTGGTCGCCGGGCCCCGCAGAGCGGAGGCGGCCTACGACATGGCGGCCGCGCTCGTCCGCAGCGGGCGGATCGACCCGGACCTGCTGACGGAGGTCTGGGACGTGCTCGCCCTGGTCGAGGTGGTCGCCGAGGAGGTCGGGCTCGACGGCTGGGACTACCGCCCCGAGCCGGCTCCGCCCGGCATGGTCAAGGCCGCTGTCGCGTCCGGAATCCTCGACGAGGCGACGGCGATGAATCTGTCCAAGGACGAGCTCGAAGCTGCGATGACCCATGGTTGGGACACCGACGGCAACCCCGATCCGGTAGGCGCCGTGGGGGCGGCGATGAGGCGTGCTCGCGCGGGCGTCGAGCCGTTTGACCTGACCCGCATCATGTCTGGACGCCGTGAGTCACGCTGTGGCGTCATCCTCAAGCGTGTGAAGCGTCCCTGCATCCGTCGCGAGGGACATCCCGGGCCACACCGCGCCACCAGCTGAGGCTACTGGCCTACTTCGACACGCAGGCCTGGCCGGCGCCCTGGGAGACGTTGCCGTTCTCACCGAGGGAGCGCACCTGGATGCAGACCTTGGCCGCGCCGGCGAGGCGTACGACCGCCTTGGGCTGGCCGACCTTGCCGGCGGTGGAGTTGTCGGCGACCCACTTGTAGCCGGTCGCGCCGGGCACGCCGGACCAGGTGAAGACGGCACGGTTGCCCTTGAGGGTGCCCTTGACCTTGCCGGGGGCGGCGGGGCCGGTCACGCCGGGGAGGTCGGTCTCGACGGGCGGGGGCGGGACCTTGTCGGGCTTCTCGTCCTCGCCGCCGCGGGAGAGCGCGATGCCGATGGCGGCGGCGACGAGGATGAGGATGACGACACCGATGATCGCGGGGGTCTTGCTGCGGGATCCCTGCGGGCGGGTGCCGGTGAGCACGGCGGGGCCCTCGTCGGTGCGCGGGTAGCTGAACTGGGTGCGGTCGGCGGAGGCGGACGTCGTCTCGGTGCCGGCCGTCGAGGCGAGGGCGGCAGGCGGCTGGGTGATCGGTGCCTGGGCGATGACCTGGGAGGGAGGTTTGACCTCGGTGACCAGCTCGGCCTCGGGGTCGCTCGGCGCGGCGGGCAGGTTTCCGCGTCCGGAACCGGTGGGCGGGCCCTCGCCGGGGGAGGCCGGCACCGCCGGCACCACGGGGCTCGACTCCGAGCCGCCGGACTCGCGGGCGAGCACCTGCACCTCGGTGCGTCCCAGCCGGAGCTCCTGCTCGATCCGCTGGAAGTGGCGGGCCAGGTCGAGCACCGAGGCGGGCCGGTAGGAGGGGTCCTTGGCCATCGCCTGCTGCAGCACCCGGTCGAGCGATGGCGGCACGTCGGCCCGGCCGGTGGCAGGGGGAGGGGTGTGCAGGATGCGGGAGAAGACCGCACGGTCGGAGTTGTTGCCCCGCTCGGCGAACGGCGAGCGACCGACCAGCAGGTGCCACACGGTCGCCGACAGCGAGTAGACGTCGGAGGCCACCGACCCGTTGGAGGCCGAGGTCAGCACCTCGGGCGGCGACCACGGCAACGAGACGCCGATGTCGCCCTCGTCGTCGCGCGGACGTCCGGCGATGCCGAAGTCGGCCAGGCCCGGGACGTCGTAGCGGGAGAGCAGGATGTTGGACGGCTTGATGTCGCGGTGGATGATGCCGGCGCGGTGCGCGGTCTCGACGGCCGAGGCCATCTGGATGCCGAAGCGCAGCGCGTCCTGCACCTTCATCGGGTTGTTGCGTACGCGGGCGCCCAGGTCGTTGTTGGGGTAGTAGCCCATCACCAGATAGGGCCGCCCGTCCGGGGTCTCGCCGGCGCTGTGCACCGGCACGATGAACGGGTGCTCGGCCAGCTCGGCCATCACCCCGGCCTCGGCGGCGAACTGCGCCCGCTGCGACTCGGCGATGTCGGAGGAGCGCATCAGCTTCACCGCGACCCGCACCTTCGGGTGGTGACGCTCGTAGAGATAGACGTCGGCGAAGCCGCCCGAGCCGAGCCTGCCCAGGCAGGTCATCCCGGGGAGCTCGGGGCCGAGCTCGCGGTTGGGCGTCGTGGTCACTGCTGGCTCACCCGAGCACCTCGAAGGTGACGTTGATCGAGCCGGCCAGGCTCACCACGGCACCGGGCTCGAGGGCGTACTCCTCCATCGGCCGCATCTGCTGTGGTCGCCCGCCGGGCAGGGTCAGGTAGGAGCCGTTGGCGGAGCCGAGGTCGCGCACGAGCACCTGCCACTCCTCCAGCCGCACCTCGGTGTGGAGCCGGCTGATGTCGGGCAGCATCACCTTCACCAGATGAGGCGGTACGCCGCCGGCCCCGGTGTGGCCGCCGGACTCCGCGCGCGGGGAGCGCCCGAAGATCGCACCACGGTCGAGGATCACCACGCGCCCATCACCCAGCTTGAGCTGGCCGAGCGCGGGCCGCGGCACCGAGACCGGCTGCTGGTGCGGCGGCAGCGTGGTGCGGCAGATGCGGCACTGGGGCGAGTAGGGCGGCGAGGCGTGGCCTTGCGAGCAGTAGACCGCCCACACCGTCGGCCCGCCCTCGGGCGGCAGCGGTGTCGGCGTCGGGGTCGGGCTGTCGCGCACGCGGGTGGCCATGTCGTTCGGCACCGACGGCTGCACAGGGGGCGGCTGCACCGGAGGCGGCTGCACGGGGGCAGGCTGCACCGGAGCCGGCGGCATCGGAGCGGACGGCCGCGGAGCAGCCGGCATGGGCGGCACCGGGGGCGGAGGCCCGGGCGGGGGAGCGGAAGGAGGCGGCGCGGAGGGCTGCCGGTCGGGCGGACCCCAGGCGTTCGGGTTGGTCTTCTTGGCACCCTTCTTGCGCCACGGGAGGCCGTCGATGAGCCCCTTCTTGGGCTCGGCCGGCGGTGGGGAGGCCGGCGGCGGCACCGCAGCGGGCGGGCCGCTCGGCAGGCCCGGCGCGAAACCGGCCGAGCCGGGCGGGGGCGGCGGGGAGACGGCGAGGTCGGAGCGCCTGATGGTGTGGTCGAGCGGCACCACGGTCGAGTCGACCGGGGCCGCGCCGGCGGGGTCGAAGACGACGTCGAGCGACCGGGCGTGGGCGGTGTCGGTGAGGGGCCGGTCCTCTTCCATCCCGCCCCAGGCGCCGTTGGCGAGCTCGACCCGCTCGGGCACCGCGGCGAAGTGGCCGTCGGCCCAGCTGCCCGCGACGTCGATGCCGTCGACGAAGACCGGCACCTCGTTGACCACCGCGGTCACCTTGGCCGGCGAGCGTACGGCGTAGCGCACCCGGTTGCCCTCGCGCGCGACGAGCGCGAAGCCGGGCGCCCGCGCGCCGTCGGCGGAGAGGAGCCCGGCGATCGCGTCGACCGGTCGAGGGTCGGCGAGAGCCGTCTGCACACCCACGACCCGGGGGTCACCGGGGCCGAGCTGCACGAGTGCCCAGCACTGCTGCCCCTTCAACGCCAGCCAGTGCCCTGCACAGTAGGTGGCGAGATCACTCATGACGCGCGGAGGTGTCCTCGGGGCGTGCGGATTCCGACGACGAGTCATCAGGTCGTGCGGGCGTGCTGAAGAGCGAGGGCGGGGGCGTCACGAGTACCACAGTGACATTGTCGCGCCCACCGGAGGCAACCGCCGCATCCACCAGCCGCTGGGCGAGATTGTCGATGCTGCCACCCACGCTCAGCGTCGTGGCCGCGATCTCGAGGATCTCGTGGTCTTCGAGCTCGCCGGTGAGACCGTCGGAGCAGAGCAGGAAGATGTCGTCGGGCGCCACCGCGAGGGTCCAGGTGTCGGTCTCGGGGGCGGGCCAGGTGCCGAGCGACCGGGTGATGACGTTGCGCAGCGGGTGGACGCGCGCCTCGTCGGGCGTGATCATCCCCGCCTCGACCATGCCGGCGACCTCGGAGTGGTCGATGGTCATCTGGGCGACGCCGGCCGAGGAGATGCGGTAGACGCGGGAGTCGCCGACGTTGAAGACCAGCCACTGGGGCGTGCCGTCCTGCTCCACCAGCGCCACCCCGGTCAGGGTGGTGCCCATGCCCTGCTTCTCGGGGTTGCGGTCGGCCTCGGAGGTGATCGCGGAGTTGGCGGCGTAGACAGCGTCGAGGATGTCGTCACGACCGGGCGTGAGGTTGGCGAAACGGCTCTGGAAGGTGCCGACAGCGAGCGCGCTGGCCACGTCGCCGCTGGCGTGACCGCCCATCCCGTCGGCCACGACGGCCACCGCGGGCAGCATGACGAACGAGTCTTCGTTCACTTCGCGGACCCGGCCGACGTCAGTCGCTCCCGCGGCGCGCAGGGCGGGGTGTGCGGTCATGCGGTTCCTTCAATCGGACATCCTGGTCGAGGATGCGAACAGTGACGCTAGAGGCGGACACCTTAGAACATCCCGTACGGTGTGAGTGAGCGAGTTCACCGACGTGTGGACCAGGTTTGGCTCATTCGTGTGGTCTCGAGCCCTGAGGCAGGCCTAGAGTATGCCCGGCTGTTTGCATTGGCCGGCAGTTTGCATGGAAGCACTTGGGGAGAGTCTTGGTGGCACGTTTCGGGATGGCGCCCGGTTGGATGCGGCGTCATCGCACGGCCATCGCGTCGTGGCTCGCACTGGCGGTCGTCGCCGGCGGTCTGACCGTCTACGCGATGCGCTCCACCGGCTACCCCGTGCACAAGGCCGACCTCGACGACGGCGGCATCTGGGTGACCAACCAGTCGTGGGGCACCTTGGGCCGGCAGAACCGGCCCGTCGCGCAGCTCGACGGTGTCGTCTGGGCCGGCAACGAGGCCGGCTCGCGCGCCGAGCGCGCAGGTCTCGACGTCGTGCAGAACGGCATCGCGGTGGCCTCGGTCGACCGCGACGCCCGCACGATCACCCCGGTCAACACCAAGCTCGCCGAAGGCCTCGACGACGATGCGGTGACGGTCAAGGACAGCCGTGTGGTGATGGGCGGTGAGACCATCGGTGTCGCCGAGCAGAAGACCGGCAAGGTCTGGCTCACCTCCGTCGACCCCACCGTCGGCGCCGGTGACCTCTCCGACCTCTCCGGCTCCACCAAGCCCATCAAGACCGTCGGCGCCGACACGGTGCTCACCGTCGGCACCGACGGCACCGCGTACGCCGTCTCTGCGGCTGAACGCACCCTGACCGAGTTCGCGCCCGAGAACGACGGGTTCGCCGACCCCGAGGAGACCAAGCTCCCGAAGGCGCCCGAGTATGCGGAGACCCCGACCTCGGCGACCGTCGTCGGTCACGAGGTCGTCACGCTCGACAAGGCGGGTTGGCTGCTCGGCGCCTCGAAGGGCTCCGACATCGCCGAGGACTTCGGCGACACGGCCGAGAGCGCGGTGCTCCAGCAGCCCTCGGACAAGGCCAAGGAGGTGCTCGTCGGAGACGCGACCGGCCTGAAGGCCGTCGACGTGGGCAACGGCGAGATCCGGCACGTCGCCGAGTCCGCCGGCGACCCCGCGGCCCCGGTCAGGCTCGGCGACTGCGTCTTCGGTGCCTGGGCCAACGGCTCGACCGGTTCGGTCGCCACCCAGTGCGGCGAGGGTGAGCCGGTGCTGGGCGAGATCCCCGCGCTCGGTCCTGCCGCCGAGCTGGAGTTCCGGATCAACCGCGGCCAGCTGGTGCTCAACGACCTGCGCAACGGTGATGTCTGGGAGATCGACGGCGCCAACATCAAGAAGATCTCCAACTGGGAGGCGTTCCAGCCCCAGACGCAGCAGAAGAACCAGAAGAAGGACAAGAAGCAGCAGCAGACCAAGGCCGCCCAGGCGCCGAAGGCGAAGGACGACCAGCTCGGCGCCCGCGCCGGGCGCACCACGGTGCTGCACGTGCTCGACAACGACTCCTCGGCCAAGGACTCGATCCTGAGCGTCGTCTCGGTCGGCAAGGCCTCCGTCAAGGGCGTCGAGGCCACCATCGCCCCCGACCGGCAGTCGATCCTGGTGACCACGCCCGAGTCGGCCAAGGGCAAGAAGACCAGCTTCAAATACACGGTCGACGACGGCCTCAAGGGCAAGGCCGGGCAGGACGACGCCACCGTCGACCTCAAGATCCAGGGCGAGGGCGGCACCGGCAAGCCGACGCTGCGTGAGCACTACACGCCGACCGACTACACCGTCGCCGCCGGCGGCACCGTCGAGATCCCGGTGGTCGGCGACTGGCGCGACGAGCGCTACGGCGACCCGGTCACCGCCCAGAAGCCGAGCGCCTCCAAGGGCAAGGCCAGCGTCACCCCGGACGGTCTGCTGCGGTTCACCGCCGACCCCGACGCCTCGGGCACCGAGAAGCTCGGCTACGAGGTCAGCACCGGCGGCAAGACGGCCAAGAACAAGGTGCAGATCGACGTCGTCGGTGGCGCCAACACCGCCTCGCCCGAGCCGAAGGACGACGTCGCCGAAGGCACCCAGGGGTCGTGGGTCACGATCCGGCCGCTCGACAACGACATCCCCGGCGCCGACCCCTCCAACCTCGACGCCTCGCTCACGCTGGCCGGCGACGTACCACCGAAGGGGGGACTCGAGGTGAGCACCGACCGGGAGACCGGGGTGGTGCGGGCGCGAGGAAGCTCGCCGGGCACCTACCAGCTCAGCTACAACGCCGGGTTCGGCGCGGCCAAGCCCGCCGCGGCGAACATCCGGGTCGACGTCAAACCTGCCTCGCAGGCGGCCGACGAGCCGATCGCGACGCCGGACACCACGGCCGTGCTCGGCACCTCGACCCGCACCCTCGACGTGCTCGCCAACGACTACGACTCCCAGGGCCGTCTGCTGGCGGTGACCCACGCCGAGCCGGTCGGCGACAGCGACCTGACGGTCGCGGTGCTCGACGGCAGATGGCTGCGGATCCAGGCCTCCAAGCCCGACATCGACCCCGCCACGCAGGCGATCCGCTACACGATCAGCAACGGCGCCGCCGAGGCTGAGGGATCGGTCACGGTGAGTCAGCGCCCGGCGCTGCGCGGCGCCGAGAACGCACCCGAGGCGGTCGACGACGAGGCCACGGTGAGAGCGGCCGACTCCGTCTCCATCCCCGTGCTCGACAACGACTCGACGCCGTCCGGCGACCCGGTCGGCCTGGTCGTCGACCAGACCATCGAGACCAAGGGCCAGCTGCAGGTGCTGGGCCAGCCGGCGGTCGGCGAGGCCTACATCGATGGCAACCGGGTGCGCTACGTCGCGCCCGACGACGTGAAGAGCCCGGTCGACGTCGACGTCCGCTACGTCGTGGAGAACACCGGCGACCCCTCCGCGGAGCGGTCCTCGGGCAACATCCGCATCCACGTGAAGCCGCTGCCGCGCAAGAAGGCCGACAACTCCGCGCCCGCGCCGAAGGCACTGGAGTCGCGCGTGGTGCAGGGCGACGAGGTCACGCTGCGGCTGCCCACCGTCGGCACCGACGCCGACGGCGACTCGGTCTCGGTGACGCGCATCGGCAGCGCGCCCTCCAACGGCCGCATCCTCGCCCACGGCGCCAACACGATCACCTATCAGGCCTTCCCGAACGCCGCCGGCACCGACGAGTTCACCTACGAGGTCAGCGACCCGTTCGGAGCGGTCGCGACCGGCACCGCACGTGTCGCCGTCGTCGCGCCGGGCGCGCCGCAGAAGCCGGTCGCCGTCGACGACCTGGTCACGCTCGACCCGTCGAAGAAGCTGACCTACGACGTGCTCGCCAACGACCTGCGTACGCCGGGCACCGATCTGCATCTGGCCGCGACCGACCAGACCGAGGGCTCGGGCGTCACGCAGCGCTCCGACGGCATCGTCACGGTCGAGGGCGGAGCCGACGGACCGTTCCAGCACGTGCCCTACCGCGCCACCACCGGTCTCCACGAAGACACCGGCGAGCTCGCGATCCGCTATCAGGAGGGCTACGACAACCCGCCGATGGCGGGCATCGTGGTCGCCCACCCGGAGGGTGACTCCTCCACCACCGAGGTCGACGTGATGACCAAGGTGACCGACATCGACGACTCGCTCGACGACCTCGCCGTCGACGACGTCAAGGGCCCCTCGGTCGGTGAGGACGAGTCGAAGCCGAAGATCGACGGCGGCAAGGTGACCCTCCCGGTCGGCGACACGACCCGGGTGTGGACCTACCGCGTCACCGACCCCGACGGCGCCCAGGCGGTCGGCTCCATCTACGTCCCGGCCCGTCCGAAGGACGCCCCCTACCTGAAGGCCGGCTCCGAGCTGCAGCTCGACCCGGGCGAGACGAAGAACGTCGACATCACCGACTACGTCGAAGACCCCGAGGGCGACCCGGTGGTGCTCACCACCACCGACAAGATCGAGGCCGCCCCCGAGGGGATGCTCAACACCGGTGACACCACCGCGACGACCGTGAAGGTGACCGCCGGCGAGACCAAGGGTCCGGCCAACCTGACCTTCGAGGTCGCCGACCGGGAGAAGATCACCTCGGCCGACGCCCACCTCTCGGTGATCTCGTTGCCGGTGCAGGTCGGCAAGGAGGAGCCGGAGATCAACTGTCCGAGCACTCCGGTCGAGGTGCCCGAGAGCGGTGACGGCGCTCTGGTCGACATCGCCGCGATCTGCCATGTGTGGACCGCCGACCCCGCCGATGCCGACGACCTCGACTTCACCGCCGACGTGGGCGACGGGCTCGACGGTGTCGACGTCAAGCCCGAGGACGGCGGCCTGCGGCTCATCGCCGAGCACGCCGACGCCGGCGCCCAGGGTGCTCTCGAGATCGGCATCGAGGGCTCCGACGCGAAGGGCCAGCTCCTGGTCAGCGTGATCGCGCTGCCGCCGCCCAGCCTCTCGCCCATCAAGCCGCTGCAGACCGAGGCCGGCAAGCCGGTCACCATCGACCTGGCCCGCTATCTGCAGACACCGGTGCCGTCGGGGTCGCAGGAGATCGCGATCACCAAGCTCCAGCCGATGGACGGCGCCCCGGAGATGGCCAAGACCAGCGGCTCCAAGATCAAGTTCGACACCCCTGCCGAGGGGCACGGCCACTACCGCTACGCGATCGAGGTCAGCGACTCCGGCAAGGACTCCAAACGGGTCAAGGCCACCGGTGTCATCGAGGTCGACGTCATCGACGTGCCCGGTGCGGCCACGGGGCTGCGTACGACCTCCGACTTCCTCTCCAACGTGGTCGCGCTGTCGTGGAACGCGCCGAAGGACAACGGTGACGACCCGATCCAGCGCTACGAGGTCGAGGCCAACGGCGACCACGTGCAGGACTGCCCGTCGACGTCGTGCCGCATCACCGGGTTGAAGAACGGCGTCGTCTACGACTTCAAGGTGCGGGCGGTGAACTCCGTCGGCCCGAGCCGCGAGTGGAGCAACTCGGCCGAGGGCGAGCCCGACGCCTACACCGGCCCGGTGCAGAACCTGCGGGTCAACCGCCAGCGCGACCACAAGGTCGAGCTGAGCTGGGCGAAGCCGGCCGAGTGCGACTGCTCCGACGTGCAGAAGTACCGGATCAGCTGGCCGGGCGGCGGCATCAAGGACATCTCCGCAGGTCAGACGACCTATGCGGCGTCGGTCGCTACCAACGGTGACCCGGTGCAGTTCACCGTGATGCCGCTCAACGACAAGGGCGTGAAGACCAACAAGGGGCCCTCCTCGACGGTCGAGGGCATGGGCGCCGGCAAACCGGACACCCCAGCCACCCCGACCTTCGACTGGGCTAACACCGCCAACAACTCGGGCAAGGCGGTGACCGTCTCCTGGAGCCCGGTGGCAGCCAACGGCCCGGCCCCCGTCAGCTACGAGGTGCGCCGCACCGGCGGCTCCGGGGAGAAGATCGTCTGCTCCTGGGTGACGGCGACGAGCTGTCGCGACGACGTCGCCAACGACGGCACCGTCTACACCTACGCGGTCCGGGCTCGCAACGCGGAGGCCACCTCGCCACGCGAGACCGGCGGCGGTGGGTCGCCGGAGGCTCACATCTCCAGCTACTCCGCCGGCGGCAAGGTCGAGGCGGCCGCGACGCCCGACGCGGTCTCCTTCGCCAGCGCCACCCCGACCGGCACCAACGGTCAGGCCAAGATCGTCTTCACGCCGAAGGCATCCCACGGCAAGACCAACCGGGTCGAGTGCGTACGCAACGGCTCCTCGTGCGGGTCGTGGACCTATCCGCCCGGTGGCGCTGGGCAGCAGACCAAGACGATCAGCGGGTTCTCCAACGGCACCTCGACGCCGGTGACGCTGCACGCGTGCAACGACTCCGCCGGCGGCACCGGCGCCGGAAACTCCTGCGGGCCCGACTCGACGAAGAACGTCACCACCTACGGCCCGCTGGGCACACCCTCGATCTCGGCGAGCGTCGACGGCAACAAGGTCAACTGGCGGGTCAGCTACAACCCCAACGGCAACGCCGCCACCGTCACGGTGAAGCGGGGCGGCACCGTGGTCGACAGCTTCACCACCGGCACCGGTGCGGCTTCGCGCTCGGGCACCGACACCGCGCCCAACTGGGACACCGCCTACACCTACAAGGTGACCATCAGCGACAGCTCGCCGTCACGAGCCAGCAAGTCCGACTCGGTCAACGTACGCACCGCCAAGCCGCCCGACCCGACGATGAAGGTGAACAAGGCCGGCGAGTGCTCGGGCAGCTCCTGCCCGAAGCCGGAGACCCAGTGCGGTGGCACCTGCTGGTATGTCGGCTCGACGATCACCGACCCCGCGTTCGAGGGGAAGACCTGGAAGTGCGACACCAGCGCGACCGCCGGCACCTGGAACGTGACCATCGGGCGCGATGGCTCGGGATCGGGCAGCGGCAGCGGCTGGGTCGGCGCCAACACTCCGTTCACCGTGACCTGCACAGCCGATGGGCGACCGACTCAGAGAAAGACCGTTACGTGGTAGGGGAAACAAGAAGATGACCGTCACCCAAGAGCAGGCCCGTTGGTTCCACGACACCTTCGAGAAGCTTGCCGACAACGTCGAGAAGGCGGTGCTGGGCAAGCGCAACGTGATCCGCCTGGTGCTGACCGCGCTGCTCTCCGAGGGCCACCTGCTGCTCGAGGACTACCCCGGCACGGGCAAGACCCAGCTCGCTCGCGCGCTGGCCAACACCGTGCAGGGCTCGCACGCCCGCATCCAGTTCACGCCCGACCTGCTCCCGAGCGACGTCACCGGTGTCACGGTCTACGACCAGGGCAAGGGCTCCTTCGAGTTCCACCCGGGCCCGATCTTCCACTCGATCGTGCTCGCCGACGAGATCAACCGTGCCTCCCCGAAGACCCAGTCGGCGCTGCTGGAGGTCATGGAGGAGGGCCGGGTCACCGTCGACGGCGCCACCCGTGAGGTCGGCCGACCGTTCATGGTGATCGCGACCCAGAACCCGATCGAGCAGGCCGGCACCTACCGGCTGCCCGAGGCGCAGCTCGACCGCTTCCTGATGAAGACCTCGGTGGGCTACCCCGACCAGAACGCGACGGTCGAGCTGCTGATGAACTCCTCGGTGCGCGACCGCGCCACCCTGGTCACCCCGATCATCACCGCGCCGACGGTCACCCAGATGGCGGAGATGGCCGATCAGGTCTACATCGACCAGGCGATCGTCGCCTATGTCTCCGCGCTGATCGACGCGTCGCGCCGTCACAAGCACGTACGCCTCGGCGCCTCGATGCGTGGCTGCCTCGCGCTGGTGCGCACCGCCAAGGTCTGGGCGCTGGCCGAGGGCCGCTCGCAGGTGCTGCCCGACGACATCAAGGCGCTCGCCGAGCCGGTGCTCTCGCACCGTCTGATCCTCGACCCGGAGGCGATGTTCAACGGCATCACCGTCGAGGACGTCATCGGCGACCTGCTCACCTCGGTCCCGGCTCCCACCGAGCGTGTCGCCTGAGATGAGTCGCCCGAGCGTCGGCAACATCGTTGCCGACCTGCGCAAACGCCTCGGCCCGCTGGGGGCCGGGGCGGCTGCGGCATACACGTTCGTCGCCGACCGGGTCGGTCCGTGGTTCCGCACGGTGACCCCGATCGGCTGGGGTGCCCTGCTCGTGGGCGCGCTCGCGTGGGTCGCCGCAGCGGCGCTCGGCTGGATCGAGGCGGCGGTGGTGGCGCTGGCCGCGCTGTTCCTCGTGATCGCCGCGGCCTTCTTCATGATCGGCCGCACCCGGCTGACGGTGGCGACCGTGGTGGAGCCGCCGCGGGTCTCGGTCGGGCAGGCGCTGACCGGCGAGCTGCGTGCCCGCAACGACGCCCGCGGCCCGCTCGTCTCGACGAGCCTGGAGTTCCCCATCGGCGCCGGCGGCGTCACCTACGACCTGCCGATGCTGATGCCCGGGGGTGAGCACACCGAGCTGTTCGTGGTGCCCACCCAGCGGCGCGGCGTCATCGACGTCGGCCCCGTCCGCACGGTGCGCGGCGACCCGCTCGGACTCTTCCGGCGGGTGCAGGAGTGGACCGACCGCACCGAGGTCTTCGTGCACCCGCGTACGACGCACCTGGAGCCGTTCGGGGTCGGGCTCGTGCGTGACCTCGAGGGGTCGACGGCGCAGAACACCTCGATGAGCGACCTGGCCTTCCACGCGCTGCGCGAGTACGTGCCCGGCGACGACCTGCGCCACATCCACTGGCGCTCGTCGGCCCGCCACGGGCAGCTGCTGGTGCGACAGTTCCTCGACACCCGGCGCTCCCACATCGTCGTCATCGTCGACTCCTCGCCGACCTCCTACGACTCCGAGGAGGAGTACGAGTCCGCGATGTCGATCGCCGGCTCGCTGCTGCGCCGCGGTCTCCTCGACGAGTTCGACGTCTCGTTCGCCACCGGCGACGTGATGCTGGTGCGGGCCACCGCGGCCGCCGGCGGCGGGCGTACGGCGCTCGACGCCTGCGCGCGGGCGACCCCTCAGCACGCCAACCTGACCGAGATCACCGCCGAGGCGGCCCGGCAGGCGCCGGACGCGTCGCTGGTGATGCTGGTGACCGGCCGCTACCCGGAGTTCGTGGCGCTGCAGCGCGCCGCCGGACAGTTCTCCGTCGACGCCACTACGGTCGCGGTGCGGGTCGACACCTCGCAGCGGGCGGGCTTCAAGGCCGTCGCCGACCTGCCGATGCTCACCGTCCCCGATCTGGACCAGCTCCCGATCGTGCTGTCGAAGGGGCTCGCAGGATGATCACCAGACACCACGCCATCGACGCCGCGATCCTGCTGCTCCTCGGCACCATCGCCTTCCTCGGCTTCGACGACACCTACGCCGGCTGGACCTACCTGATCGCCGGCGTCGCCGGGCTCGCGCTCGGCATCGCCATCGCGTTCGTCGGTCGCGGCCAGCCCATCGTCGTGCTGGCCGTCGGGCTGCTGGCCGCGTTCTTCGTGCTCGGCGGTGCGGTCGCGCTGCACGGGCTCGGCGGCCTCTCGGTGCTGCCCGTGCCCGACACGATCGGCACCCTGGCCGACAACTCGGTCAACGGCTGGAAGCGGCTGCTGACCACGCTGCCGCCGGTCGACGGCGGCGCGCTGCTGACCATCCCCTACATCCTCGGCCTGGTCACCGGGTGCATCGGCTTCGCGATGGCTGTGCGCACCAAGGCGGCGCTGCCGCCGGTGCTGGTCTCGCTGCTGCTGATGGCCGGGGTGATCCTCCTCGGCGTACAGGACCCGTCGAAGACCGCCCTGCTGGGCGCGCTCTTCGGGGCGATCGCGATCGGCTGGCTGTGCATCCGCGGGCAGCGTGCGCGTGCCCTGGGCGCGGGCGGTCGCCGCATCTCGCGCACCACGCTCGGGGTGGCGCTGTGCGTCGGCGCCGCCGGTCTCGCTTTCCTCGTCGGCCCGTTCCTGCCCGGTCTGGCGCCGGAGCGCACGGTGCTGCGCGGCGAGATCGAGCCGCCGTTCAACGTCGGGAAATACCCGTCGCCGCTGGCCGGATACCGCGTCTACACCAAGGGCTATCAGACCCCGGAGGACGACAAGCGGCTCTACGAGAAGGATCTCTTCAGCGTCTCCGGCCTGCCCGAGGGCACCCGGATCCGGGTCGCCGCGATGGACTCCTACGACGGCACCGTCTGGCGCGCGGCCAACGACTCGGGCACCAGCAACGGCGCCGACGACACCTTCCAGAAGATCAGCTCGACGCTGCGCAACCCGCTCGCCGACGGCAAGCAGGTGCGCGGGACGATCACGATCGGCGACGACTTCGGTGGCGTGTGGGTGCCGCTGCCGACCGCGCTCACCCACATCTCCTTCGACGGACCCGACTCCGACTCGTTCCGCTACAACCTGGCGACCTCCACTGGCGTGCTGCCTGCGGCCCTGAAGCCGGGCGACTCCTACTCCTTCAGCGCCTCGGTCTCCGACGAGAACGTCGGTGAGAAGAGCGAGCCGTGGTCGGGCGGGTCGCCGATCGGCGACGAGGCGGCGCAGTTCCAGGCGCTCGCCTCCGAGTACGCCGGCGGTGGTGACTCACCGATGACCAACGCGCTGGCGGTCGCCGAGAAGCTCAAGGAAGAGGGCACCTACACCGACGGTGAGCCGCCCAACCAGCAGTATCCGGCTGGCCACTCGCTGCGCCGCCTCGCCGACTTCACCGCCAAGGGCGGTCAGCTCGCCGGCAACGACGAGCAGTACGCCGCGCTGATGGCCGTGCTGGCCAACCAGGTCGGCGTGCCGGCCCGCGTGGTGCTCGGCGCCGTCGTCGGCTCCGACGGTGTCGTGCAGGGCAAGGACATGCACGCCTGGGTCGAGCTACGGATGTCCGACGGCTCGTGGGCCACGCTCGACTGGTCGGAGTTCATGAACACCGAGAAGCCGCCGGAGCAGAACGCGCCCCAGCCCGAGGAGCTCGTCACCGGCAAGGTCGTCCCGCCGCCGGCGCCGGTGCGCCCGCCGGCGACCTCGGGCGACCCGCTCGACGAGTCGGTCAACCAGAAGGCCAACTCCCGCCCCGACGGGTTCACGCTGCCGGGCTGGCTGGTCGCCGTCTTCACCTACGTCGGTCTGCCGATCCTGCTCGTCGCCGCCGTGTGCGGCGCGATCATCGGTGCCAAGCTCTGGCGACGCCATCGCCGGCGCACGCAGGGCACCGCGGTGGCTCGCCTCTCGGGCGGCTGGCGCGAGACGCTCGACCACGCCCGCGACCACGGCGTCGGCACCCCCGCGGGCGCCACCAGGCGCGAGCAGGCCGCCGTGCTGTCCGGCGACCCCGGGCTCGAGGGAGCCTCGGGGCTGGCGCTCCTGACCGACACCACCATGTTCGGCGAGGCCGGCCCGGACGACGACGAGGTCGAGGCCTTCTGGGAGCAGGTCGGCACGCTGCGTACGTCGCTGTCCGACTCGCGCACCAGGTGGCAGCGCATCCGCGCCGCGATCAACCCGCTCTCGTTGCTGCCCGCGCGACTGCTGGGCAAGCGGTAGGTGCATCCGGCGGGCGAAGGTTCGCCCGCCGGCGCCTCACGCCGTCGCTGTCTCGTCCGCCGGTTCGTCGATGCCGAAGTGGTTGGTCCAGGTCGGGGTGATCCGCAGCACCTCGCGCGACATCCCCTCGATCGGCGGGTCCTCGTCGGTGAGCGCCTCGGCGGTGCCGCGGATCTCGATCATCCGCGGCTTCCACGGGTCGATGGTCTCGAGGTCGTCGACGACGAACGCGACCTGGGGGTGCTCGCGGGCGTTGCGATACTTCCGCGACCTACCCATCTCGAAGCCGCCGATCACGATGCGGTGCTCGTCGTCGATCGCGAAGGCGACCGGATTGTTCTGCAGACCCCCGTCGGGAGCCATGGTGGCGAGCCGCCCGAGAGGCTGCGTACGGAGATAGCGGAGCTGGGCGTCGGTGAACCTCATGCTGTCATCGTCCGCCCTCAAGCTCGGTTGAGGTCAAGGCCCAGGACTCGACATGGAGCCGGAAGGATTGTGTCCGGAACTCTGCCTAGCGTGGGTGGCATGAACGGCATGACCGAGGAGAACGGCGGCATCCGCGGCGCCACCGGCTGGGTCGGGGTCAACCTCGCCTGCACCGACCCGCCCGCCCTCGCCAGGTTCTACGCGGACCTGTTCGGCTGGGAGGTCAGCAGCTCGGAGCCGACGTACGCCACGGTGCTCATTTGCGACCCGTCGGGAAACGGCACGCACAGCAACCTCGCCTTCGAGCTCGACCGTCACTACCGGCGGCCGGTCTGGCCGAGCGAGCCGGACGCCCAGCAGCAGATGGTCCATCTCGACATCGGGGTCACCGAACTGGCTGCGGCCGTCGAGGATGCCGTCGGCCTCGGTGCGCGGGTCGCCGACGTCCAGCCCCAGGACGACGTACGCGTGATGCTCGACCCCGACGGGCACCCGTTCTGCCTCTATCTCGACGTGTAGAAGATTTCTACCCAGCGAGATAGCATGCGTTCATGAGCGAAGTGCGAGTAGGTGAGCTGAACCAGCAGACCGGCAGGGTTCTTCGGCGCGTCGCTGAGGGGGAGTCGATGGTGGTCACCGACCATGGCCGACCTGTCGCGATGCTGGTGCCGGTGCCCAAGAGCAAGTTCAAGCAGTTGGAGCTGTTGGGGCACATCAGCAAGCCTCGGGGCACCGGGCGGATGCCGAAGATCCAGCGGGTGAAGCTGAGTCGCTCGTCGGAGGAGATTTTGGCAGAGATGCGGGAGGACCGTGTCTGATGCTGGTCTACGTCGACACGTCCGCGGTGCTGAAACTGCTCATCGACGAGCCGGAGTCAGATGCCCTCGAGGGTCATCTGAACGAGATCGTGGACAACGATGGCCGCGTCATCTCCTCGGAGCTGCTCGATGTCGAACTGACGCGCGTTGCACTCAGGAGCGGGATAGCCCGCGCCGACGTGGATGCCATCGTGCAAGAGGTGCACCTCATGAGAATCCTGCCCGAGGTGATCGCCGAAGCCAAGGATCTCACTCAGTCGCTCAAGTCCTTGGACGCCATCCATGTCGGCACGGCATCACTCCTCATGGAGGACGCCGAAGGCGACGAGGCGATCGAGCAGCTCGTGACGTATGACCGGCAGATGGCCAGTGCTGCCGAGGAGCTCGGCCTCGAGGTGGTCAGCCCCGGTCGGTCAACCTAGCGCGACCGTGAGGGCGAGGATCATCGCCGGATCGTCGAGCCGGTCGCCGTACGCGTCGCGCAGCTGCCCCATCCGATAGCGGACGGTCTGCGGGTGCACGAACAGCTCGGCGGCGACCTCCTCGCGCCGGCCCTGGTGGAGCAGCCAGGAGCGCAGTGTCTCGGCGAGCTTCTCGGCGGTGGCGGGGCGTAGGTCGGCCAAGGGGGCGAGCACCTGGGCGCGCAGGTCGTCGCGGGCGTCGGCGTCGGCGGAGAGGACGAGCTCGACCAGGTGCTGCTCGGTGTCGGAGTCGAGGCCCGCGAAGTGGGCGCGGCGGGCGCGTTCGTAGGAGACCCGGGCCTCGCGCCAGGGTTTGGCCGGTCCGACGATCGCCCGGCGGCCCTCCAGTGCTTTCAGCAGCGCCCGGCGCCGTCTGCCGTGCGCGTCCGGCACGAGCAGCAGGGTGTAGTCGTCCAGGTCGCGCAGGTCGTCGTGCTCCAAGGTGGCCTGGTTGACCTTCGCCAGGATGGAGCCGACCTGGGGGTTGGGCACGAGCAGCGCGGTGAGCGTGCTCGGCGGCGTCCACTCGGCGCGCGACGCGGCGTCGTCGAGCTCCTCCGGGGCCGCCTGGGCCAGCAGCTGCCTGGCCAGCCGCTCTCGCAGCTGCCGCTGCACCCGCCCGGTGGTGGCGCGCTCGTCGGCGTGCCCGGCGGCGGAGGCCTCGGAGATCTCGTCGATCCACGCGAACACCAGGGCCGCGAACTCGACCAGTCCCTCCGGTGCCATGCCGCCCTCGACGGCCTTGCTGGAGAGCTCTCGCCACGCCACCCGGGCGCCGATGCGGTAGGCCGCCAGCAGGGCTTCGGTCGTCCGGCCCGAACGTGCCTCGCCGCGGCCGAGGCTGTAGGCGCCCTCGAGGGCTGGGGGAGTGGCCGTCGCCACGTCCGCCGGAAGATCGTCCACCGATGCCAGTGAGAGGAACCCGCCCAGCGCGATGCCCACGGCCGTGCGGATGGTCTCGCCCATCGGCCCCGAGAAGGCATCGCGGTAGGCGGGCACCTCGGCGGTGATCGCGGCCACGACCTCGTCGCTGACCCGGGGGAGCACGCTGCGGATCGACGCGACGATCTCGGGAGTCAGGTGAACGTCGTAGGACGAAAGTGTCAGCCCATCACGGGAACTTTTGTTCGTCACGTATAAATCCGCCTATCAGATTCACGCCGTCGACACAGGAGTTTACCTCGCACAAATAGCATCATGGAATACATGGTTGAGATGTCCACGTCCCCCGCCCTGCTCGCCCCTGGTGAGCTCAGGCGACCCGCGCTTCGGGAGCGGCTCTCACGCAAGGTGTGGGAGGTCGCCGAGACGATCGCGACACCGCTCGCCCCGGCCGACTACCTCGACATCTTCAACCCGCTCCGACCCGGTGCTGACCTGCGAGGACGCATCGTCAAGGTCGTTCCGGAGACCGCCGACGCGGCCACCATCGAGATCAAGCCCGGTGCCGACTGGGAAGACCACGTGCCGGGGCAGTACGTGCGGGTCGGCGTCGAGGTCGACGGCGTGCGTCACTGGCGCGCCTACTCGCTGACCCACGGTCCCCGCAGGGACGGCCACATCTCGATCACCGTCAAGGCCGTGCCCGACGGCAAGGTCTCCAGCCACCTGGTGCGCCGGCTGCGCCCGGGCAGGATCGTCCACCTCGAGCAGGCCGCAGGCGACTTCGTGCTGCCCGGCGACCTGCGCGGCCACAAGCTCCTGATGGTCACCGCCGGCTCCGGCGTCACCCCGGTCATCGGGATGCTGCGCAACCTCTTCCCGGTCACCGACGAAGGCGTCGTCGAGCGCCAGCGCCTCGACGTCACGGTCGTGCACGTCGCCCCGAGCCGCCCCGACTCGATCTTCATCCGCAACCTCGAGTCGCTCGCCGAGGCGGGCGCGATCCGCCTCGTCACCCGCTACTCGGGCACCGAGGGCCGCCTCGACATCGACACCCTCACCGAGATCGTGCCCGACCTGAGGGAGCGCACGGCGTACGCCTGCGGGCCGGCCGGCCTCCTCGACAGCCTCCAGGCCTGGTACGACGCGGAGGGGCTGCCGCTCCAGACCGAGCAGTTCCGCCTGGGCCCCGTCGTCACCACCGGTGACGGGCAGAGCGGCGGCACCGTCACCTTCACGGGCAAGAGCATCGAAGCACCTGGTGGCAAGCCGATCCTCGACGCCGCCGAAGAGGCCGGCGTCCTCATGCCGAGCGGATGTCGCATGGGCATCTGCTTCGGCTGCGTCCTGCCGATGAAGGAGGGCGCCGTGCGTGACCTCCGCAACGGCGAGGTCACCGTCGCCCGGCCGGGCGAGACCGGCCCCGAGGGCATCCCCATCCAGACGTGCATCTCCGCCGCCGCCGGCGAGTGCGTCATCGACCACCCCGCCTGATCACCCTCCTGATCTACGCAGACCCCACGAGAGCGAGACCGCCATGACCATCGCACCTGACGCCCCGGCGTACGCCGGCCCGATCGCCCATCTCTCCCACGACGACATCGAGCAGCTCGGCCGCGAGCTCGACGCCATCCGCCAAGACGTCCTCGACACCCGCGGCGAGCGCGACGCGGCGTACATCCACAAGGTCATCAAGGTGCAGCGCTCGCTCGAGCTCGGCAGCCGTGCCGTGCTGCTCGCGAGCATCTTCCCGCCGGCGTTCGTCGTCGGCACCGTCGGGCTCTCGATCGCCAAGATCCTCGACAACATGGAGATCGGCCACAACATCATGCACGGCCAGTGGGACTGGATGCGTGACCCGAAGATCCACTCCACCGTGTGGGAGTGGGACAACGCCTCGACGAGCGAGGGCTGGAAGCACAGCCACAACGAGCTGCACCACGCCTACACCAACATCGTCGGCAAGGACAACGACCTCGGTTGGGGCATCATGCGCGTCGACGAGGAGCAGCGCTGGACGCCTGCCTCCCTCGCGCAGCCGCTGATGAACTTCCTCAACATGTGCATCTTCGAGTACGGCATCGCGGCCTACGACCTCGAGCTCGGCAAGATGCGCCGCCTCAAGAAGAGCGGCCGTGACATGCCCGAGGGCTGGCACGAGATGGCGAGCAACACGGTCGCCAAGATCCGTCGCCAGGCGCTCAAGGACTACGTCGCCCACCCGCTGCTCTCGATGGTGACGCTCTCCGGCCCGACCACCCTGCTGGCCAACCTCGCGGCCAACTTCACGCGCAACGTCTGGACCCACTCGGTGATCATGTGCGGTCACTTCCCCGAGGGCGTGGAGACCTTCGAGCTCAAGGACATCCCCGACAACGAGACCCGCGGTGAGTGGTACGTCCGCCAGATGCTCGGCTCGGCCAACATCTCCGGCTCGAAGCTCCTGCACCTCATGTCGGGCAACCTGTCGCACCAGATCGAGCACCACATCTTCCCCGACCTGCCGTCGAACCGTTACGCCGAGATCGCCCCGAAGGTGCGCGCGCTGTTCGACAAGTACGGCCTCAACTACCACACCGCGCCGATGCCGCAGCAGGTCGCTTCGGCCTGGCACAAGGTGGTGCGGCTCTCGCTGCCCAACGGCTTCCTGGAGTCGACGACGGTGAAGAACGCCCCCTCCCAGATCGGCAAGCTGATCAAGGCCGTCCGCGGCGACACCCGCACCCGCCGTCGCCTCCTGAAGGAGTTCGAGGCGGCCGGCGCCGCCTCGGTCGGCAAGGCCGTCTGAGCGATACGACGGGACGTTCCGGTCCGCTACCTGCGGGTAGACCGACCGGAACGTCCCGTCGTACGTGTCAGAGGTCGTACGCCCCGGCGGCGATGTCGTCGAGCAGGGTCGGGCCCGTCGGGGTCCAGCCCAGGGTGCGCCGGGTGATGTCGGAGGAGGCCGGGGTGCCGGCGCCGAACATCCTCGCCATCCAGCCGAAGTGCGCCTCGGCGTCCTCGGGGCTGACCGACTCCACGGGGAGCCCGAGGCGCTGGCCGAGCGCCTCGGCGATCTCCCGGGTGGGGGTGCCCTGCTCGGCGACGATGTGGGCGCGGAAGCCGGCCGGCGCCTTCTCCAGCGCGAGGCGTACGCCGAGGGCCGCGTCGGCACGGTCGACAGCCGCCCACACCTGGCTGCCGTCACCGATGTAGCCGGACACGCCGCGCTCCTTGGCGACCTGCGCCAGGTAGGCGACGAAGCCGGGGTCGCCGACGCGGCCGTGCACGATCGGGAAGCGCAGCGCCACGGGGCGTACGTCCTTCTCGGCGTAGCTCAGCGCGAGGTTCTCCGCTCCGCCTCGCACCGAGTCGCGGCCGTGGAACGGGCTGGGGTCGTCCTCGGTGGCCGCGCCGGGCGCGGTGCGGCTGGCGCCCGTGGTGCCGCTGGCCAGCATGAACGTCTTCCCGCTGCCCTCGAGTGCGTCGAGCATGGCCTTCACCGCGTCGTGCTCGGCTCGCCCGGAGGCGGCGAAGTTGTCGAAGTCGTGGATGAAAGCCAGGTGGATGACGGCGTCGGCCGCCTTGGCCGCGGCGGCCAGGGAGGCGGGGTCGTCGAGCGAGCCGCGGTGGACGTCGACGCCCTTCGCCTCCAGGGCGGCGGCGCTCTTGTCGGAGCGGGCCAGGCCGGTGACGGCGTATCCGTTGGCGAGCAGCTCGTCGGTGACCGCCGAGCCGATCCAGCCCGAAGCGCCGGTGATGAAGATGTTCATGGTCGTTCCTCTCATGTCAGTAACTGACATCAACGGTAGCACGTGATGTCATGAACTGACATCACGTAGGATGGGGACCATGGCGAGATGGGAACCGGACGCACGAGGTCGGATGCTGACCGCTGCCCTCGAGCTCTTCTCCGAGCAGGGTTATGAGAAGACGACCGCCTGCGACATCGCGACCCGTGCCGGAGTCACCGAACGCACCTTCTTCCGTCACTTCGCCGACAAGCGCGAGGTGCTCTTCGTCGGCGGGAAGCCGCTCGACGAGACGGTCTCGGAGGCGATCGCCGCCGCCGACGAGTCGGCGACGCCGCTGCAGATGGTGCTCGCCGGCGTGCGTGAGGCGGCCGTCGGGATCGATGCCGTCCGCAGCCGGGAGCAGGCCGCCGAGCGTGCCCGGATCATCTCCTCCACGCCCGCGCTGCGGGAGCGTGAGCTGCTCAAGGCGGCCACGATGACCGTCGCCGCGCAGGCGGCCCTCGCCGACCGGGGAGTGGGGGAGCCGGTCGCCGGGCTGGCCGCCCACAGTGCTGCCGCCGTCTTCCAGGCGGCCTTCTCCCGGTGGATATCCGGCGCCGCCGACCTCAGCCTCGCCGAGTGCGTCGACGAGGCCGCGGTCACGTTGCGCGATCTTCGGTAGGCCCCGCCTCGGCGACGGTGACGAACGTCGTATGGACACCGCGCCCGTGGGACGGTAGACAACAGCCACTATGGAGAATGAGTTGATACCTGGGGCTGCATCGACGGCTGCGTCGACGAGTGCACCGACGAGCGCCGTGCGCAGCTATGTCACCCAAAGCCAGCCGAACTCCTCGGCCCTCGCCGAGGGTCTGTGGGTCCTTCCGCCCGACGTGCTCTCCAGCGGAGACCGCGCGGTGCTCTTCGACCAGTACAAGCTCTACGCCGCCGAGGCGGAGCGGCTCAGCGTGCGGCGCACCTTCACCAGCGCGTTCTTCCTGATCGTCAACATCGGCGCCCTGGTCGCCGGCACCGCCCTGCTCGCCCACGGACCCGAGCGGCCCTGGCTCTTCTCCGTGGCGCTCGTCGCCGCGCTCGGCACCTGCCTCGGCTGGTTCTGGATCATCCGCTCCTACCGGCAGATGGCGAGCGGCAAGTACTCGGTCATCTCCCACCTCGAGAAGCAGCTCCCCGCCGCGCCCGGTGTGGCCGAGTGGTCGGCGCTCGGCCTCGGCCGCGACAGCTCGCGCTACCTGCCGATGAGCAACATCGAGGTGTGGGCACCCGCGCTGTTCGCGGTCTGCCACCTCGCGACGTACGGCCTGCTCTACCTGCCCTGATCCAGCCTGCGTACGTCGAGCGGGACCTCACCGTCCCGCCCGACGGCGTAGGCGACCCCGTCGGGACGCTCGCTGAGCGCCTCGACCAGCTCGCCGTCGCGCCACAGCAGCGCGACCCCGTCGTCGGCCGCGTGGCCGGCCGGCAGCGCGCCGGAGCCGACGAAACCGACGTACGTCTCGCGCCGGTCCTCCTCACCGAGGTAGTGCGGGCAGAAGGAGCCGGGGAGGAAGCCCAGGCCGTCGCGCAGCGGCGCGGTGGGCCCGAACGAATCGGTGGAGGACGCCTCGTACCAGCAGTTCGCTCCTGCCGAGATCCCGGCGAGGATCGTGCCTCCGGCCGCCGCCTTCTCCAGCAGGGCGGGCAGCCCGTGGAGCCGCCAGATCGCGAGCAGGTTGGCGGTCGACCCGCCGCCGACGTAGACGATGTCGTGCTCGAGCAGCCGGTCGAGCTCGGAGATCGGCAGCGCGTAGCCCTCGGGTGCCTTGTTGAACAGCGACAGGATCGTGGCCTCGCCACGCTCGGCGTACGCCGTGAGGAACTTGTCGTGATAGCTGTCGGCGTCTCCGCTGGCCGTCCCGATGAAGCAGACCTTCGGCCGCTCCTTGCCGCTCAGCCGGGTCAGGTGGGCATCGATCGGTGAGACGTCCCGACCGTGCACCTCCGGCATCGAGAAGCCGCCACCGCCCATGGTCAGGATCGTTCCGCGCATGGTCGGTGAGTCTAGACAGGACCTGAACAGGACCCGGACAGGCACAGGCCCTGCCGGACCTGGGTCCGGCAGGGCCTGTGGTGGAGCGGACTACCTGACCTCGACGGTCACGGTCTCGGTGGTCGCCTCGTTCCTGCGGTCGCCGGAGTACGCCACCTCGTAGGTGTGCGTGCCCTTGCGAGCCTTGAAGGTGGCCGTCTCCTTCTTGTTCTTCAGGGTGAAGGTGCCGACGCGGTGATTGCCCTCGGTGACCGTGACCGTGCCGGAGGCGCGGTCGCCGTCGACGGTGATCTCGACCTTGCCCTTCTTGGGCGAGGCGGCGGAGATCTCCGGGAGGGCCTTCTCGGTGCAGTAGCTCACCGAGACGTTGTCGACGGCCCAGCCCTCGACGCCGTTGCAGCCGTCGCGAGCCATGTCGAAGCGGAACTGCACGGTGTCGCCGGCGTTGGCGATCGCGTCGAGATCGACGATCGTGGTGCCCCACTGACCGGTGAACGACCCACCGTCGGTGCCGGTCCAGGCGGCCTCGCCCTGCAGGTATCCGCTGCCGTCGGCCATCGTGCCGCCCGGTGCGTTGAAGAGGTAGGCGGCCTGGTCGACGAGCGCGAAGTCGCCGCCGTTGACCGACACCTTGACGTTGCCGCCGTCCCACGTCGACTCGGTGCGCACCGAGTGGTCGAACGTGAAGCGAGGCGTCAGACCCGCGGGCACGGTGATCTCCGGGGAGATCAGGCCGTTGCGGCTGGTGATGTCACCGGCCGGGTCACCGCACTGGCCCTCGACGGGGTCGGGGCCCCAGGCCAGGCCGGTGTCGTTGCCCTCGGTGCCGGAGACGGCCTCCCAGGGGTAGTCGTTGCCGGCGACCAGGGCGTCGGCGTCCTGGGTCCAGCCGGCCAGACCGTCCTCGAAGTCCTCGGTGTAGGTGGTGATCTCGTTGGTGCCCTCGCCGCACAGCGCGGGGGTGTTGGGGTCGAGCATCGGACCGAAGTTGCACTGCACCGGCTCCTCGGTCAGCTCGGTGGCCGCGTTGGCCGCCGCGACCGCTGCGCAGTCGTCAGCCGTGATCGGCTCCAGAGCCGGTGCCTCGGCCTCGCCGCCCGGGGTCTCGCCGCCGCCGGTCTGCGGCGTCGAGGTGCCCAGGGTGGGCTTCTTGAGCGTCGTCACGCCGGTCAGGTCGGCGCACGAGGAGACCATCGCCTGGGCGTACTCGGGGAAGCCCGAGGTCGGCGTCAGGTAGTTGGTCTGGGCGTGCCAGATCAGGTTGGCGGCCTTGTCGAGGCCGATGCCGGGCACGGTGGTGTCGTTGTACGAGCCGCCGTCGACGAGCAGGGCGTAGTGGTGGTTGATGACGCCGGAGTTGGTGTGCACGCCGCCGGAGTCGGTCGCGCCGTCGCAGTGGTACTCCGCGTCGGAGACCTTGCCCGGGTCGCCGTAGCAGGTCGGGTTCCACATGTCGCGGATCGCGCCGCCGAAGGCGGTCGAGTCCTCACCCATCAGCCAGCGGGTGGACTCGTCGGTGTTGGTGGTCTGCGAGATCGCCGCCGTCGCGGCACCGGCCGTACGCACCTTCTCGGCGTGCGCCATGTCGATCATGACCCCGGGGATCGTCGAGGTGCCACTCATCGTGCCGGGCGCGGCCGCGGTGTTGTTGCCGACCACGAGACCGGCTGCACCTGCGGCGACCGCGTTGTCCGCCTTGATCTGGAAGGAGCACGTACCGCGGTCGACGTAGGCCCACTTGCCGGCCACGTCGGCAGCGTTCGCGTACGCCGTACAGCCGTCGGTCTCGGAGGGGCCCTCAGCGTCGGCCGCATCGCGGGCCACCACGATGTCGGCGGTCACCGGAGAGGCGAACGCGTCCGCGGCGGTCCAGGAGGCCGACGCCACCTGGCACAGGCCCGCAGCGTCCTCCGGCGCGGTGATCTCGAACTTCACCCGCGCCGGCGACGAGGTCGAGCAGCTTCCGTCGGTGCGCTTGATCTCCTCGGAGCTGTCGTTCTCCCGCGAGTTGATCAGGTCGACCGTGCTGCCCCACATGTCGGAGTAGGCCTCGTTGAGCGCACCCGGCTGCCACTGGTAGATCAGCCCGGAGGTGTATTCGGTGTAGGCGTGGCCCCACTCGTGCGCCACCACGTCGTCGGAGGTGACGCCGGAGCAGTAGTTGGTGGTCGCGCCGTTCCAGTTGGCGTTGGGGCATGAGATGGCCGGGTCGTTGTTGACCGTGATCATCTTCGCGCCGGCGCCGTCGTAGGAGTCGCGACCGAAGGTGTTCTTGTAGAGCCAGTAGGACTCACCGGTGGTGGCGACCTCGTTGGCCTGGTCCTGGTCGAGCGTGCCGGGGAAGGCGTCGTTCTCGACCCACACGGTGGCGTCGTCACCGGTGTCGGGGGTGTTGTGCTTCTCGACGAGCTCGCGGTCGGTGGCCGTGTGGAGCATCGAGTAGCGGTTGACCGGCTTGCCGCTGGTCGCGTCGATCACCAGCGTCTCGCGCACGGTCGACCCGTTGGTGACCTCGATGACCCAGGCGAGCAGGCTCTTGCCGCTCACGCCCTGGGCGGCGCCCATGCGGTAGACGTTGAGGTCGGCCTTGACCACCTTCACGCCCTTCGTGCTCACCTTGCCGTCGGCGTGCGCGTCGGCCGGCTTGGCCTTGACGAGCTCGAGTGCCTTGGCGCTCGCCTTTGCCTTCGACCAGGCCGGGGTCGTGCTCAGGTCGAGGTCGGGAGCGGCGAAGCCGTTGACCGAGGTGAGGTCGCCGGCCTTGTCGACGTGGGCCTTCAGGGTGCCGCCGAAGACGGGCACATCCTTGTACGCCTGCTTGAACTCGACCGTCCAGCCGGCCGGGGTGGTGGAGACCTTCGACTGGTCGAGCTGGTCGGCCTCGGCCCCGAAGACCGGGGCGTAGGTGTCGAGGTATTCGCGCGCCTTCGCGGCCGCCTCCGACTTGCTGTCGGCGGCGACGTCGGGCAACAGGTCGCCCTTGGTGGACACGAAGCCGATCTGGCCGGTGGCGCCCTCCTTCTTGAGCGTGACCGTCTGGTCGGCATCGGCCTTGAGTCGGTCGATGACACTGGGATCCGGCTGTGCGGCGACGGCGGCGATCGGTGTGACCACCAGGCCTGCCGCGACGAGCGCAAGGGTGATTCCTTGCTTTCCGAGCTTCACGGGTTGCTCCTCTCGGGAAAAGCCGCGTCAGGTCGCGGCGATTTCGCATCGTAGAGATATTTGCGATGCCGGAGGGGGCAAACGGGAATCACGAGTCCGAACCGAGTCGATCGAGGCAGCCCCCGGCAGGATCAGCGGGGACTCGGGTGGCGGCTCAGGGGCGATCTAAGGTAGTTGCCCGATGTGGGGGCCTACCTCAGGCGCAGATTCTCGTGGGGTGCCCTTGGAGATCATCCCGCCTCTGTACGCCGCTGGCCTGCCGTGCCATGGAGACGACTCTGCGTTGTGGTTCTCAGAGTCCCCGACCGCCCTCGAGGTGGCCAAAGACCGTTGCCTCGACTGCCCGGTGATGCGCGAGTGCCTCTCCGGTGCGCTGGCCCGCTCCGAGCCGTGGGGCGTGTGGGGCGGCGAGATCGTCGAACGCGGTCAGGTCGTCACCCACAAGCGCGGCCGTGGCCGCCCGCGCCGCAACGCCGCCTGACGGTGCTCGCTTGCTCGCTCGCCGGCGGGCTCAGGAGTGTGCTGACTCCAGGCCGAGGCCGGCCGCGACGGCGGCGATGCGGTCAGGCGCGGCGTACGCCTCGATCTCGGTGATCCGGCCCTCGACGACGGTGAAGCCCATGACGCTGGCGAGCTTCCCGCGCACGGTGACCACCACGCCGGCGAGGCCGTTGACGAGCGCCGGGCGGGTGACCCGCTCGGGATGCGCATACCTGGTGGCGTTGCCTGCCACCGTCTCGGCGCCGCGATAGGTCGTGACTCCGGCGCCGCTGTCGGCACGCAGCACGACGTCGGGGTGGAGGGCGCCGACCAGGCGAGCCAGGTCGCCGTCGCGGGCGGCCGCGAAGAACGCGTCCACGACCTCGCGCTGGGCACTCATGCCGTCGCTCGGGGCGCGTCCGTGCACTCGTCTGCGTGCACGGCTGGCGAGCTGGCGGGTCGAGTCGGAGGAGCGGTCGAGCATCGCGGCGATCTCGTCGAAGGGCACCGCGAAGAGATCATGGAGCACGAACGCCAGCCGCTCGTCGGGGGAGAGCTGGTCGAGCACGACGAGCAGCGCGATGCTGACCGAGTCGGCGAGCACCGCGCGCTCGACCGGGTCGTGCTCCCCGGTGTCGTCGAGCACGACCGTCGGCGCGGGCAGGCCGGCCTCGAACGGCCCCGCCTCGAGGGACACCTCGCCGCGACTCTTGCGCGTACGCAGCATGTTGAGGCTGACTCGTGCGACCACGGTCGTCAGCCACCCGCCGAGGTTGTCGATCTCGTCGGCCTCGCTGCGGGTCAGCCGGAGCCAGGCCTCCTGCACGGCGTCCTCGGCCTCCGTGGTGGAGCCGAGCATCCGGTAGGCCACGCCGAACAGGTGTCGGCGCTCGTGCTCGAAACGCTCGGCCAGCCATTCCTGCTGCATCTGTGTCCCCTGGATCGTTGCGGTCTCGGGGCGGTGGCCCCTACCGACCTGACACGTGAAGCAGAGCAGATGTGACCGATCCCGCCCAAGAAATTTTCTCGCTCCGGGCTGTCACATCCACCCCGGCCGCCGGGTCAGGGATGGCATGAGCAACCGAATGAAGAACCCGATCGAAGTCATCCCGCAGTCCCTCAAGGGCGTCGGCAACCTCATCGCCGCTGTCACCGAAGGTGGTCTGCCCGAGACCACCACCGAGCTCGTCGCCATCCGGGTGAGTCAGATCAACGGGTGCGCGGCCTGCCTCCAGGGCCACTACACCCGCCTCGACGCCATCGGCCTGTCGATCCAGAAGGTCATCGGGGTGGCGGCCTTCCGCGAGTCACCCTTCTTCGACGAGGCGGAGAAGGCCGCGCTGGCCCTGGCCGAAGCGGTCACCCGTCTCGCCGACGCCGACGACGCCGTGCCCGACGAGCTCTGGCGCGAGGTCACCAAGCACTACGACGAGAAGCAGACCGCAGCGCTGGTCCTCTGCATCGCCACCCACAACCTCTTCAACCGGGTCAACGTGACGGTGCGCGAAGACCCCTCGACCGCCAAGTGGGCCGGCTGAACGGGAGGGCTGCACGGGAGGGCTGAGCGGGTCCGCGGCTGCTGTAACACGCTGTTCGTAGGACTTTCCGGTCGTTCCCATAGGGCGAGTAGTCCTACGAACGACGTGTTACACGCGGCTCAGCCCAACGCCGCGGCGACGACCGCTTTGGCCTCTTCCTGCACCTGGGCCAGGTGGTCGGGGCCGCGGAACGACTCGGCGTAGATCTTGTAGACGTCTTCGGTGCCGCTCGGGCGGGCAGCGAACCAGGCAGACTCGGTGGTCACCTTCAGCCCGCCGATGGCGGCGCCGTTGCCGGGCGCCTCGGTGAGCTTGGCGGTGATCTCCTCGCCGGCCAGGGTCGTCGCGGTGACGGCGTCGGGGGAGAGGGCGGCGAGCTTGGCCTTCTCCTTGCGCGACGCCGGGGCGTCGATGCGGGCGTACGCCGGCTCTCCGTCGCCCCCAGGATTCAGCTCCGTCACCAGCTCGGCGTAGCGCTGCGACGGCGACTTACCGGTGGTCGCCAGGATCTCCGCGGCGAGCAGGGCGAGGATGATGCCGTCCTTGTCGGTGGTCCACGCGGAGCCGTCGAACCGCAGGAACGAGGCGCCCGCGGACTCCTCGCCACCGAAGCCGAACGAGCCGTCGATCAGCCCCGGCACGAACCACTTGAACCCGACCGGCACCTCGACCAAGGGCTTGTCGAGGGCCCCGGCGACCCGGTCGATCATCGAGGACGAGACCAGGGTCTTGCCGATCCGGGCGGTCGCCGGCCAGTCGGGGCGGGCCCCGCCGAAGAGATGGTCGATCGCGACCGCGAGGAAGTGGTTGGGGTTCATCAGGCCGGCGTCGCGGGTGACGATCCCGTGCCGGTCGGAGTCGGCGTCGTTGCCGGTGGCGATGTCGAACTCCGGATTCTCCTCGACGAAGCGCACCAGCTCGGCCATCGCGCTGGGGGAGGAGCAGTCCATCCGGATCTTGCCGTCCCAGTCGAGCGGCATGAAGCGCCACGTCGGGTCGACCAGCTCGTTGACGACGTTGAGGTTCAGGTCGTGGCGCTCGGCGATCGCGGCCCAGTAGGCCACCGACGCCCCGCCGAGCGGGTCGGCCGCGATCCTGACCCCGGCCTTGCGGATCGCGTCGAGGTCGACCACGTTGGGCAGGTCGTCGACATAGCTGCCCAGGAAGTCGTACGTCTCGGCCTGTCGCTTCGCGTCGGCGAACGGCACCCGCTTGACGCCGGAGAGTCCGCCGCGGATCAGCTCGTTGGCGCGCGCGGCGATGACCTTGGTGGCGTCGGAGTCGGCCGGGCCGCCGTGGGGCGGGTTGTACTTGAAGCCGCCGTCGCTGGGCGGGTTGTGCGACGGGGTGACCACGATCCCGTCGGCGAGGCCGGGGCCCGAGACCCGGCCGCCGTTGGCGCGGAGGATCGCGTGCGAGACCGCGGGCGTGGGGGTGTAGCCGTCGCGGTCGTCGATCATGACGCGTACGCCGCCCGCGACCAGCACCTCCAGCGCACTCGCCCAGGCCGGCTCGGAGAGGCCGTGGGTGTCGCGCCCGATGAAGAGCGGCCCGTCGAACCCTTGCGATGCCCGGTAGTCGACGATCGCCTGGGTGGTGGCCAGGATGTGCGTCTCGTTGAAGGCGGCCTTGAGCGAGGAGCCGCGGTGCCCCGACGTACCGAAGGCAACCTGCTGCGCCGGATCCTCGGGGTCGGGCTGCAGGTTGTAGTAGGACGCGACGAGATGGGGGATGTCGACCAGGTCGTCGGGAGTCGCGAGCGTTCCAGCGCGTGGGTCAGCCATGTGCCCATCATGCCTACTGACCCGTAATGTTCTCCTCATGCCCCTCGTCACCACCGAAATCACCGACGGCATCGCGCAGGTGCGTCTCAACCGCCCCGACAAGCTCAACGCGCTGACCCTCGACCTGCTCCGCGAGCTCGTCGACACCGCCAAGGAGCTCGGACGCAACCACGACCTGCGTGCGGTCGTCATCGCCGGCGAGGGTGACGCGTTCACCGCCGGCCTCGACTTCGCCTCTGTTCTGCGTGACCCGAAGAAGGTTGTCGGCGCGTTCGTGCCCGTGCCCTTCCGCGGCACCAACCTCTTCCAGGAGTCGGTCTGGGCGTGGCGCCGGCTGCCGGTGCCGGTCATCGCGGCCGTCCACGGTCACTGCCTCGGCGGCGGCGTGCAGATCGCGCTCGGAGCCGACTTCCGCATCGCCGAGCCCGACTCGCAGTGGTCGGTGCTCGAGGGCAAGTGGGGCATCATCCCCGACATGACCGGCATCCGGTCGCTCTCCGAGGTCGTCGGCATCGACACCGCCAAGAAGCTCACCATGACCGCCGAGCAGTTCTCCGGCGAGCGTGCCTACGAGCTCGGTCTCGTCACCGAGCTCTCCGCCGACCCGGTGGCCACCGCCACCGTCTTCGCCCGCAAGCTCGCCGAGCGCTCCCCGGACCAGCTCGCCGCCGCCAAGCGCCTCTTCAACGACACCTGGTACGCCCCCATCAAGCGCACCTTCTCCCGCGAGCGCATCGAACAGCTCCGCCTCCTCTTCGGCGAGAACACCAAGATCGCCCGCGAGGCCGCCTTCAAGCGCGAGCGGCCGACCTACAAGCCCCGCCGCTGACCCTCCTCCGCCGAAGCGTCACTCCCGCAGGTCGAGGAGTCGCTCGCGTCGGTCGAAGCGTCACTCCTGCAGGCTGAAGAGTCACTCCTGCAGGTCGAGGCGTCATCTGGTGACTTCTCGACCTGCGTGCGTGACTCCTCGGCCTGCAGACCTGACTTCTCGGCGTGCTTGCGCCGGCGGCGGATCTCGCTCTGGGCCAGGATGAACGCGAAGATCACCGGCCAGATGTATTTCAGGTGGTCTGCGAGCCACGTGACCCAGTCGGGGAGCCGTACGTCCGGCAGATCCGGCCAGGGGATCGACGGCCACGGGATGCTGGGGAGGTCGGGGAGCGGCAGGTCGGGCAGGTCGGGCATGTTGGGCAGCGGGATGTCGATGTCGGGGAGCGAGATCCTCGCGAGGATCCAGGCGACGACCATCGCCGCCACGATGCCGCCGACCACGCCGGCGGCACCGCCGAGGGTCTCGATGAGCGCGTAGCGCTTGGGGTGGTCGATCACCCGGCGTTCGTACGCCGCGGCCCGTGACCCCGGCTCGGGGGTGAGGTCGAGCCCGCCGATGCCGGTGAGTCCACCGAGGTCCTCGTCGGGGGCGAAGTAGGTCGCTCGCCGTGGCGTACCCAGCCCCGAGTGCACCACGAGCAGGCTGCCGAGGTGCTCGGTCTCCAGCCGGGCCCGGTCGTCGGCAGACTTCTTGGTGAGCACCTCGTCGCCGTCGACGGTCCACACGAACGTGCGCACGATCTCACCGGTCACCTCGAGCCGGTGGGTGCTGCCGTCGATCGTCCGCGACCAGATCTGGACCTTCTTGCTCACCCTGGTGAATCTAGGGTGCGGGCGACCCGCGAGGCATCGGTCGCGGGTAGGGACCGAGTCAGACTTTGGTCAGGGGAGGCCGGTCACGGGTAGGCGATGCCGGTGGTCTGCTCGGAGAGCTCCCACAGCGCGCGGGCCGCCTCCGGGTCACGCGCGAGCCTGGTCGCGGAGACCGGCTTCGGGGCGCCGCGGCCCTCGAGGGCGTCGCCGGGCCCGACGTACGTCCCGGGCTCCAGCTCGACGTAGGTCGATGCCATCAGGGCGGGCCATGCGCCGGCCTCGGGCGTCTGGGCCATCGCCCGGACGGCCGCCTCCCCGATGCTCGCGATCGGCGCGATCACGTTCTTGGACGCACCGTTGGCCATCAGGTGGGTGGAGGCGAGCCCCGGGTGGGCGGCGTACGCCGTGACCGGCAGCCCCGCCTTCTCCAGGCGTCGCTGCAGCTCGTTGGTGAAGAGCAGGTTGGCGAGCTTCGACTGGGAGTAGACACCCCACGGCGAATACCGCCCGACCTGCACGGTCGGGAAGCCGAGCGGTGCCTTGCGGGCCAGCTTGTGCATCATGCTCGACATCGTCACGATGCGGCCCTCGCCGCTCTCGGCCAGCGGCTCGAGCAACAGCCCGGTCAGCAGGAACGGCCCGAAGTGGTTGGTCGCCATCTGCAGGTCGAGGTCGTCGACGGTGCGCGACTGCGGGGTGGCCATGACGCCGGCGTTGTTGACCAGCAGGTGCAGCGGCCCGCCGCCCTCGAAGGTCGCGTCGGCGATCGCCTCGGCTCCCGCACGCACCGCCTGGAGCGAGGAGAGATCCAGGGCGACCCGGTCGAGCTGTGCTCCCGGGACCTCCTCGACCAGGGACGCCGAGGCCGCGTCGAGCTTCTCCCACGATCGCCCGGCCAGCACGACCCGTGCACCCGCCGCGAGGAGACCGCGCGCGATGAAATATCCGATCCCGCCGATCGTCGGGCCGGTCACCACGGCGTTCTTGCCGGTCAGGTCTGGAATGTCGGAGGTCGTCCAGGGCATGCGGCCACACTATGGGGCGCTTGGATGCGATGGGCGCATTTGCCCCGGCGCAGCTAGTTGTGATGCCCAGGCACGTTGGTCGAGTTCCTGTGACGACACGGTCTGAGGTGTAGATGGACGAAGGCCTCCCCGGTGTGGAGTGGAGCTGTCTAGGAACCAGTTCCGCCACCAGGAGAGGCCTTCGTGTCCCACGCTACCCATGCCAACGCTGCCCTGACCCCTCGCGCCCGGCTCAGGCTTGCGCGTCTCGTCGTTGAACACGGCTGGCCGCCGGCCCGCGCTGCTGAGCGTTATGACGTCTCGTGGCGTACCGCGAAGAAGTGGGCCGAGCGTTACCGCTACGAAGGTCCGGCTGGGATGCTCGACCGGTCCTCAGCGCCGCACCATCAACCCAACCTGACCCCGGCTCCGGTCGTGCGCAAGATCGTGCATCTGCGGTGGAAACAACGCCTCGGGCCGGTCCAGATCGCCGACAGGCTCAACATGGCTTCCTCGACCGTGCACGCCGTGCTCGTGCGGTGTCGGATCAACCGTCTCGCCCACATCGACCGGGCCACCGGTGAGCCGATCCGCCGCTACGAACACGACAAGCCCGGCGACCTGATCCACGTCGACGTCAAGAAGCTCGGCAAGATCCCCGACGGCGGCGGCTGGCGCTACCTCGGCAAACAGCAGGGCGACAAGAACCGCTCCACAACAGCCAAACGCACCGGTGGACCCAAGAACAAACACCGTCAACCACTGATCGGAACCTGCTACCTACACACCGTGATCGACGACCACTCCCGCGTGGCCTACGTCGAAGCCCACGACGACGAGACCAGCCAAACCGCTGTCGCGGTCCTCAAGAACGCGGTCGCCTGGTTCGCCGCCCGCGGCGTCACCGTCCAGCGTGTCATCAGCGACAACGGCAGCTGCTACAAGTCCCACCTATGGCGCGAAACCTGCGCAGATCTAGGCATCACGCCGAAGAAGACCAGGCCCTACCGGCCACAGACCAACGGGAAGATCGAACGCTTCCACCGCACCCTGGCCGAGGGATGGGCATTCAAGAAGTTCTACAACTCCGAATCCGCCCGACTCGCCGCCCTGCCAGGATGGGTCCACCAGTACAACCACCACCGGCCCCACTCAGCAATCGGGAAAGCCGCACCCATCACCAGATTGAACAACCTGGCTGGGCATCACAGCTAGCCGATCCCGCCCAGTGCGAGCCCGGCAGCGATCGCGATCATGGTGCACCCGATGACGATGTCGAGCACCTGCCACGCCCGCCGCCCGGCGAGCAGCGGCTCCAGCAGGCGAGCGCCGTAGCCGAGACCGGCGAACCAGACGATGCTGGCCAGGCACCCGCCGATCGCGAAGCCCCACCGCGCGGAACCGTACGTCGCCGCGATCGACCCGTGCAGCAGAAGCGTGTCGATGTAGACGTGCGGGTTGAGCCAGGTGAACGCGGTCGCCTTGGCGATCACCCGGAGCACGGGCTCGCGCGGTGCGTCGGCCGCGGTCATCCCCTCGGGCCGCAGCGCCCTGCGGAACGATCCGATGCCATACCAGCCCAGGAACGCGACCCCGAACCAGCGCAGCAGCTCCAGTGCCCAGTCGGCGCGCGAGACGATCGCGCCCATCCCGCCGACGCCCGCGCAGATCAGGATCAGGTCGGAGGCCGCGCACACGCTCACCACGACCAGCACGTGCGAGCGCAGGATGCCCTGACGCAGCACGTAGGCGTTCTGCGAGCCGATGGCGATGATGAGGCTGAGCCCGGTCACGAGACCGGCGAGGCTGGCGTGGATCACGCCGATGACGCTAGGTGTGGAGCATCCTGCAGGCCAGCGAAAGAATCTAACTGAACATAAGGCGGGCTTAAGCAAGCAGACGTGAGCGAGAATGCGGTCATGGCCGCCCTCGACCCGAACCAGCTCGAGACCCTCGTCGTGATCACCGAGGAAGGCACCTTCGACGCGGCCGCGCGACGACTCCACATCACGCCGAGCGCGGTGAGCCAGCGGATCCGCGCGCTCGAGCGCGCGGCCGGGCAGGTGCTGGTGCGGCGTACGACGCCGTGCACCGCCACCGATGCCGGGGAGCCGCTGATCAGACAGGGTCGCCAGCTGCGTCTGCTGCTGGCCGAGGCCGCCGCGAGCCTGAGCGACACCGGGAGCGAGACCGTCGTCGACCTCTCGGTGGTGGTCAACGCCGACACCCTCGCCACCTGGTTCCGCCCGGTGATCGACGAGGTCGCCACCTGGGACCGCACGGCCCTGCGGATCACGGTGGAGGATCAGGGCTACTCGGCCGACGCGCTGCGCCGCGGCGACGTGCTGGCTGCGGTCACCAGCGAGCCGAGACCGGTGCAGGGCTGCACGGTCGAGCCGCTCGGGCGGATCCGCTACACGCCCGGCGCGACCCCTGCGCTGATCGAGCGCCACCGCAAGGGCAGAGGCATCGACTGGAGCGCGATGCCGATGATCGTCTACAACGAGAAGGACCATCTCCAGGACGAGGTGCTGGCCGCGCACGGTGCGACGCGGCCGCCGGTGGTCCATCGGGTGCCGAGCACCCATGACTTCCACGAGGCGATCCGGCGCGGCCTCGGCTGGGGCATGCTGCTCGATGCCCAGGCCGAGGCCGACGTCGGATCACGCACGACGGTGCCGCTCCCGGGAGCCAGGCCGACCGACGTGCAGCTCTTCTGGCAGCGCTGGCGTCTCGACTCGATCGCCCTCGACGACCTGAGCGAAGCCGTACGCCGCGCTGCCCGCGCCCAGCTGCGCCGGACGCGGAAGAACGATCAGCGGCGGTAGCCGCCGGGGTTGTTCGGGTCCTGCGGCGGGTAGTTGCCCGGGGGCGGGCCACCGTAGGGACCGGGGCCGGCGTCGTAGCGACGGTGCTCGACCTCCGTGGTGTGTCGCGACCGGTTGACCGAGAGAAGGACGGAGATCCCGATCGCGAGGACACCGGCGATGAGAAGGATCCACCCGAGGGGCTCGCTCGCGATCGAGTTGGCGATGCTGTCGGGCAGGGCGACCGCGCCGGTGAGCAGGATGAGTCCGAGGATCAGCAGGATGATCCCTAGTCCGATAGTCATGGCAGAGCTCCAGACGGTTGAGGTTGGCCCGCTACGCTACCCAGGCGTTGCGCCCGACGATACCGTCCCCTGCATTCACATGGCCGCAGGTCAGGACGTACGCCGCGGCGCGGCCACCCCACGCCCGGCCACCCCGAGCAGCACCAGCAGGAGCGCACCGAAGGTGAGCATCGCGGGGTCGGTGGCGACGTACTGCACCAGGATCCCGAGCAGCACGACCGGCATGGTGATGCCCAGATAACCCATCAGGAAGAGGCCCGCCAGCGCCTCGCCGCGAGCATCGGCAGGCGCCACCGAGATCACCGTCGCCACTGCGGCCTTGAACGCCATCCCCGACCCGGCGCCGGTGACGACGGCGCCGGCGACGAGGATCGAGAACGTGCCGGACCAGAGCGCGCCGATCACCAGGATCAGCCCGGCGGCGAGCGCGACCAGCCCCGCGGCGTACGAGCGTCGGCGCGGCCAGCTCCCGGTCGCCACCTGGAAGAGGGCGGCGGCGCCGAAGATCGAGAAGCCGATCGCGCCCGCGACCGCATGGGAGCGCAGGTGCAGCTCGTCGGCGAGGAACGAGGGCACCAGCGAGGTGAAGAAGCCGAACATCGCGAAGGCCACGAAGCTGGCCATCCCCGCGGCGAAATAGGCCGCGCGTGCGTCGGCCGGCACCCGCACCCGCTGCGGGCGGTAGGTCCAGGCCGGCTGATCGGTGTCGACGGTCTCCGGCGCCGCGACCACGGCGAGCAGGCCGATCACCATGAGGAACGCGAAGACGGCGTAGGGCGTGTAGAGCGGGCGCGGCGCCCACTCGGCGAGCACGCCCGCGATCAGCGGGCCCAGGCCGAGCC